>DASUTP010000169.1:0-13235 GCA_036374515.1 Chryseolinea sp.
AAAACGTGGCATATAGCGTTATCGCGCCGGTTATGCAAAAAGCGACTGGCAAGACCTATGAGAGCTTGATGCGCGAAAAAGTTTTCGGCCCGTTGAAAATGACAACGGCTTCCATCGACTATGCGAGCATCATGCAAAATCCAAACGTATCCAGTCCGCACCTTAGACGCAGCAGGCAATGGAAGTCAGCGAAAATAACCGATACATATTACAATGTTGCCCCGGCGGGTGGTATTAACGCCAGCATTTCCGACATGGCACAGTGGATGATAGCGCTATTGGGAAATCGTGAAGATGTCATTACCAAAGCGACCTTGAGCCAATTGTACACACCGGAAGTGAAGGCGCGTTCAAAAAACAGAAACTACGGTCGAATGCACAGGCTCAGCGATTCGTTTTATGGTCTCGGCTGGAGAATACTTCATTATCCCGCCGACACTTTGATTTATCACGGCGGATATGTCAACGGTTATAGAAGCGAAGTGGCGTTAAATCCAAAGGACAAAATTGCAGTTTGTATCTTGGCTAATGCCCCCGGTGATCTGGCTGATAACGGAATTCCATTATTTTTTGATTTGTTCAATACGCGCCGTGATTCCATCAATGCCTGGGAAGAAAAAAACAGAAGGAAATTTCTCGGTACCCCTGCAATACCATGAAAAGCAAAAATATAATTTTTATCATCGCCGCGGTGGTCATCATTGTTAGCCTTGTCTATTCATTTATGGGTAGCAGTGATCAGTCGGGCTACATCGAAGAAATAAATAAAGAACGTGAAGAAAAGGATCGCTTCATGAAAACTTCGCGCGACTCTCCTTTTGCCCCAAAACCCGAAGACTACAAGGGATTGGTTTATTATCCTCCCGATCCACGCTACAGAATTATTGCAGATCTTACCCCGATTGAGAGCAAAGAGATTGTCACGCTTACAACAAACACAGGCGAAGAACAACGATATCAGCAATATGCCTTTGCGGAATTTGATCTGGACGGTTATCACCACAAATTATTAATACTGGAGGTGATGGACGCAGGTCCATTCAGAGGAAAGCTTTTTTTTGCCTTTGGCGACGAAACCAGCGCTGTTGAAACGTATGGCGCCGGGCGCTATCTCGACCTGGAAAAGGTGCCAGGCAGCAGAACGATTACGTTGGACTTCAATAAGGCTTATAATCCGTATTGCGCCTACGCTTCTCATTACACTTGCCCTTTGCCTCCGCCTCAAAATCTCCTTTCAATTGCCATCAAGGCAGGAGAAAAAACTTATCAGTGATATTTTTGGGAATATCTCGCGCGATTTTTGGGAACATTGGGATGCAGCCAGCGCCCTGAAGCGGCCTAAAAATTTCCCCTGCCGAATGGGGTGGAATTTCAGCGCCCACAAATAGAACGTGGGCCGTAAAGAATATTTTGCACCAGGGTCCAACCATAGCACGTACATTCAATGCGTTTAAATCGCCGTTAGAGCCTCGACGAGCAGCAGCCAAACGCAGTCCATCCAGGATGCTTTGTGCATCTTTAAATACGCGTGGAACAAACAACACAAAAGAAGCCTGGCGGAGGGGTACGTTTTAACCATTTGGAATTCTTTCTGTAAAGTATTTTTACTTCCTTGCGAAACTTTATTTTTGCCCATTAAAATCCGCTATGACGATTTCGTACAATTGGCTTAAACAGTATATCGATATTCCGGAATCGCCGGAAGAAATTGGCCACGTGCTAACGTCCACAGGGCTTGAAGTTGAAAGCGTTGAGCTGCATGAGACTGTAAAAGGTGGGCTTCAGGGATTGGTGATCGGTCAGGTATTGACCTGTACAAAACATCCAAACGCAGACAAGCTTTCTCTTACCACTGTAGATGTGGGCAACAAAACGCTGCCGATCGTATGCGGCGCCCCCAATGTGGCGGCGGGTCAGAAAGTAATTGTTGCCGTTCCGGGTGCGACCCTTTACACAACAAGAGGTGAGGCCTTTACCATCAAGTCCGCAAAAATCAGGGGCGAGCAATCGGAAGGAATGATTTGCGCTGAGGATGAAATTGGTTTAGGAGAAAGCCATGAGGGAATCATCGTACTTTCTACAGACCTGCCGAACGGTACGCCGGCATCCGTGTATTACAATATTGAATCTGATCACATATTCGAAATAGGCCTGACGCCGAACCGCGCCGATGCAGCCTCTCATATCGGCGTTGCACGCGATATCAAGGCATCAAAAAAACGTTCACTGCGGTTGCCGTCGACTGAGCAGTTCAAGGTGGATAGTAGAGAGCTTCTCATCAATGTTGAAGTTGAAAATCAGGAGGCGTGTCCGAGATATTCCGGATTAACAATTTCAGGTGTAAAGGTTGCCGAGTCACCCGGCTGGCTCAAGCACAGGCTATTGGCTATCGGACAAACGCCGATCAACAACATTGTCGACATTACGAATTTTGTTTGCCACGAATTAGGACAGCCCTTGCATGCCTTCGATGCCGATCATATTACAGGAAAAAAAATAATTGTAAAAACGCTTCCTGAGGGAACAACATTTATCACACTGGACAATAAAGAGAGAAAGCTTAAGGCAACCGACCTTATGATCTGCAATGCCGCAGAGGGAATGTGTATTGCCGGCGTATTCGGAGGTGCTAAGTCCGGGATCACTGAAAGTAGTAGGAATATTTTTCTTGAAAGTGCATACTTCTCTCCCGAATACATCCGGAGAACATCGATGCATCACCAACTCAAAACAGATGCATCGTTTCGTTTTGAACGTGGAACAGATCCGAACAATACTGTTTATGCTTTACAGCGGGCCGCGTTATTAATTCAGGAGATAGCGGGCGGTAAGGTGTCGTCCGATGTCGTTGATATATATCCTGCAAAGATCGAGAATAGAATTTTTTCCGTAAAGTATAAGAACATTGACAGGCTGATCGGAAAAAATATTCCCAGGGAAGAAATTATTTCCATTCTCGAGCGGCTTGATGTCCAGATCATCAGCAGAGATGAATCTACGTTTACGGTTTCTGTGCCGCCGTATCGTGTTGACGTTTGTCAGGAGGCTGATATTGCGGAAGAAGTTCTCCGGATTTATGGATTCAATAACATTGAACTTGCCGACACGGCGTCTGCGGATTACTTAGCGTCTTTTCCATCCAAGGATTTGAACAAATACAAAAAAATCATTGGAGAGCTTCTCGTTGCCAATGGCTTTTATGAAATCTGGACAAACTCACTAACCAATTACGCCTATCAACAAAAACAAAATTTAAGTTTCACGGGAAGTCCCGTTGAAATACTCAACAAATTAAGTGAGGAACAAGGCATTCTGCGACAGACCATGCTTTTTACCGGACTTGAAGTGTGCGCTTATAATATAAACCGTAAACAAAAAGATTTAAAGCTCTTTGAATTTGGAAAAATATATTATAAGGAGACAGAGCGCTATAAGGAGGAGGAGCGTTTAGCGCTTTATATGACGGGCAATCTTCAGACGGAAAACTGGCAACGACCTTCAAGAGCGACCGGCTATTACGAATTAGCACAACATGTCCATCATATCTTGGTTAAATCAGGAGCAGTTGACCTAAAGCAGGAAAAAGTGAACGATCAACTGCTCGAATATGGAATGAAGTTACTTCGGGGATCGAAGGAAATCGGCAAGCTTGGAAAAGTAAAACAAGCCTTGCTGAAAGATTTTGGCATTAAGCAAGATTTATTTTACGCTGAGCTTAACACATCCTTGCTTTTCCAAAATGCAAACCCTAAGTTAGTAATTCAGGAAGTAACTAAGTTCCCGGAAGTAAGGCGCGACTTGTCACTAGTGTTAGACAAGCAAATCAGCTTCGAGGAGATTCACAACCTGATCATGGAAGAAGAAAAGAAGCTGATTAAGAACATCATAGCTTTTGATGTTTATGAGGGAGAAAAAATTCCACAGGGAAAGAAAGCTTATGCACTTGGATTTACGCTGTTAAATGAAACCAAGACCCTGACGGATGAAGAGATTGATAAAACTATGGAGCGACTGATGGCAGCATTGGAACAAAAATTTGGAGCTTTAATTAGGAAATAATGACAGTATAGGACGCGGAGATTGTGTACATGGGTCAACGTATTGCCTGAAGCACATTAAACCACTATACCTAAATAACATTGCATGAATCAGGAACTTCTTAAAACCAATCTGAATGGATTGGAACGCAAAATTTTGGTGCTTGTTAACGAGCATAAAAACCTGAAGGAAGAGTTAAAAGGCCTTAAAAGAGAAAACCACGAACTGAAAGAAGGCATTCGGGCGAGAGATGAACAAATCACGGGCTTTCATAATCAATTGAAAATCACTAAAATTGTGGATAGTATTAACCCGGAAGACGGAAGTGTTTCGGAGTTGAAGAAAAAAGTGGACGATTACATTCGCGAAATTGACAAATGCATCGCACACTTAAGTAGATAAAGGAAACCCTGTAAGATTGTTTGATGGAGGATCTTTCTATAAAAATCAAAATAGCGGACCGCGAGTATCCGATGAAGGTGAAACTCACGGACGAAGAGCGGGTTAGAATGGCCGGCAAACTCATCAATGAAAAGATAAAATCTTATCGGGAACAATTTGGGATTGACGATAAGCAAGATTTATTGGCCATGGTAGCTTTTGATTGTCTGATCGATAAGATGGCTGCGGATGAAACGTATCAGGTTATTGACCAAACCGTGTTTGAAAAAGTAAATCAGCTTAATCATATCGTTTCTCAATCTATTCTTTAACCGCGCTCCTTCACTCCTTTTTATACTTCTGAGCCAAGGCGGCATCCCGGGATATTTATAACCTAAATTTTTTATGTCAACAACCGTGATAGCTGTTGTAGCCAGTATTATCGCTACGATTGTACTGAGTCCTTTGATCGGTGCCTGGCTCTTTAAGAAAAGGCTTCAAAAAAATGAGGAGGATGCTTCGGCGAAAGCCAAACTGATCCTTAAAGAAGCAGAAATTGCAGCCGAGACCCTGAAAAAAGATAAGATCCTCGAGGCGAAGGAGAAACTTCTCAAAATGAGAAGCGAATTCGAGGAGGAGGCCAACAAGAAAAAAAGCCTGATCATCAGCAATGAACAAAAGATCAAGCAACGTGAACAAACCTTAAGCAAGGAGATTGAAAATCTTAAACGAAAGGAAGGTGAATTGGACGACATCCGCACCGACCTGGCGGCCCAGCTTGAGCACACGAAAAAACGCAAAGAGGAGCTGGACAAATTCAATCAGCAAAAAATCCAGGTCCTTGAAAACATCAGCAAGTTAACAGCTGATGAAGCCAGAGAGCAATTGATCGCTTCGCTTAAGGATGAGGCGCAGACCCGGGCGTCCAGCTATATCAAGGACATCATGGAACAGGCGAAGCTGACAGCAACGAAGGAAGCGAAAAAGATCGTCGTAGAAACAATTCAACGCACGGCAACCGAGCACGCCATCGAAAACTGTGTCTCTATTTTCAACATTGAAAGTGATGACATCAAAGGAAAAATCATCGGCCGCGAAGGACGAAATATACGCGCGTTGGAGGCGGTAACCGGTGTTGAAATAATTGTCGATGATACCCCGGAGGCAATAATCATATCTGGTTTCGACCCCGTGAGAAGGGAAATCGCCCGGCTTTCATTGCACCGTCTGGTGCAGGACGGAAGAATACATCCGGCGCGTATCGAAGAAATTGTGGCGAAGACTACCAAAAACATCGAAGATGAAATTGTTGAGATCGGCGAGCGCACGGTGATCGATTTGGGAATTCACGGACTTCACCCAGAGTTGGTTAGAATGGTTGGCCGGATGCGGTTCCGTTCGTCGTATGGTCAAAATCTGTTGCAGCACTCACGCGAAGTGGCAAACCTGTGCGCAATTATGGCTGGGGAACTCGGCTTGAACGTGAAACAGGCAAAACGCGCGGGGCTTCTGCACGACATCGGCAAGGTTTGGCCTGAGGAACTTGAAAAACCTCACGCAATTGTGGGGATGGAGCTTGCACAGAAATACAAGGAACATCCAGCGATCTGTAATGCGATCGGCGCTCACCACGATGAAATTGAAATGACTAACATAATCTCGCCTATCGTGCAGTCGTGCGACGCAATCAGCGGGGCAAGACCGGGCGCGAGACGGGAAGTTATGGAGCAATACATCAAGAGGCTTAAGGAGTTGGAGCAATTAGGATTGAGCTTTGACGGAGTCGATAAATGTTATGCCATACAGGCAGGCCGCGAGTTGCGCGTCATCGTGGATGCGGAAAAGGCTACAGACGAGCGTGCAGGGCAACTAAGCTTTGACATTTCACAGAAAATCGAACGCGATATGCAATACCCCGGACAGGTTAAAGTAACCGTAATCCGTGAAATGCGAAGTGTCGCCTACGCGAAGTAGCGCCGAAAACAAAACATACGATATTGATAAAGCCCCTTTGAGGGGCTTTTTTCTTGGTATCGTCTCAATTTTTTCCAACGGTGCAGATAGCTGACTTTCTTTATTTATATTTAAAAATCCTTACCATGTCATGCACTCAAAAATCTTCCGCATATTAACTGGGCTGCTACTGGTTTCAGGCCTGTTCTGCTATGGTCAGCCTGCAAAAATTGATACCGCTTTTCTCGCGCAGTCCGGGAAAAAAGCTCTCGCTATTTACAGTACCACGATTGCGCACCAATCGCGCCTATACAACGGCAGCGATTATGTAATCTACTTTTCGAGAGAAGAGGAGCATCCATATTTCGGCACGGACGATTGGGTCGATGGGTCGATCGTATATTGGGACGAATTGTACGAAGATGTGCCAATCTTGTTTGATCTGAGTGTTGACCAGGTGATCGTCGAACATGAACGCGGTAACCCGATCCGCCTGGTTCCTGATAAAGTCGAGCGGTTCACGATAATGGATCACACTTTTGTGAGGCTGTTAAGAGATGAAAAAAATAAAATTTCGGATGGATTTTATGATGAACTCTATCATGGCGAAACCACGGTGTACGCCAAATATTTTAGAACGTACAGGGAAACGCTCGAGGCGCCAAAAATTATTCCGCACTTCGATGAAAGTGTCAGATATTACTTAGTAAAGGATGGAAATTTTCACGTCGTAAAATCAAAAGGTTCGGTGCTCGACGTTTTAGCTGATCGCAAGTCAGAATTAAAAAATTTTCTAAGAAAAAATCGCATCCGTTTCAAAAACGATCGGGAAAATGCTATTGTCCGTCTTGCAGAATTCTACGACACGTTAAAAGATTAGCCTATGGTATTATTTTACAGGATAACATTTTTTTTGTGCTTTACCATGGTTGCCGAATTGGCATTGGCGCAGGAAGCAAGAATTACAGGTTCCTTCAACAATGTATCGTTTGAAAAATTTGCGTCGGAGATTGAATCGAAAACAAATTTTCATTTTTATTTTAATCCACAAAGTACCGATAGCCTTAGCATTACCGCGTCGCCGCAAAACCAGCCAATTCAAGAATTATTAGGTCAGGTGCTTGCGGGTACGGACTTTCATTTTGTCATCGACGGGAACAACAATATTTATATTACCCGCGAGAGGCAAATCCTTGCAGACCTGCCAGACGACTTTTTTGGAACGGGCACCACACAGGAGCCAGGCAAGCAGGCCGTTGCTTTCGACTATTCCCTTTATGAAAAGCGCGAGAAGGAAAGAAAATTAGCCGAAACCAAACTTTATAATATTGGGGTAAAAACAAGCAATCTTCAAGGCAACGCTTCCCTTGCAGGCTATGTCCGTGACGCGGCGAGTGGCGAACCCGTAGTTGGCGCCGCAGTGTATATTGAAAATCCTATGGTAGGAGTCGCAACGGACCAATTCGGCTATTATTCAATCACCCTTCCAAAGGGACGCCATGAGCTTAAAATTAAGAGTGTGGGTATGAAAAACACGGAACGTCAGATCATGCTCTATTCGGAGGGAAAACTAAATATTGAACTAGATGAAGAAGTTACTCCGCTAAAAGAAGTGGTTGTCCAATCGGAACGTGATGTACGCGTCAGTGGCTTGCAAATGGGAGCAGAGAAACTCGACATTAAAACCATGAAACAAATGCCCCTTGCGTTGGGCGAAACCGATATCATGAAAGTGGTACTTACGTTGCCAGGCGTGCAGACCGTTGGCGAAGGAACGGTAGGTCTGAACGTACGCGGGGGTGCGACAAACCAAAACCTCATATTATTCAATGATGCAACGATTTATAATCCTTCGCACCTGTTTGGATTTTTTTCAACGTTCAACCCCGACGTACTCAGCAATGTAGAGCTTTATAAAAGTGGTATTACAGCAGAGTATGGCGGACGTCTTTCATCGGTACTCGACGTTACCTCGCGTGAAGGGAACGTGAAAAAGTTTGCGGGTTCCGGCGGCATCAGCCCGGTAACCGGACGGCTATCTCTCGAGGGGCCGATCGTCAAGGAAAAATCGTCTTTTCTCATCGGTGCACGCTCAACCTATTCCGATTGGATCCTTGGAAAGCTAGATACGGAATCTCTTCAGAACAGCGAGGCATCATTTTATGACATCAACGCTCACATAAGCCATAAAATCAACGATAAGAATAACATCTATTTGTCGGCTTACATGAGCAAGGACAAATTCAAGCTCAACAGCGACACGCTGTATCGTTACGGTGATAAAAACATTTCCTTCAAGTGGAAGCATGTATTCAATAACAAAATCTATGGCGTGTTTACCAGCGGATACAGCAACTACAGCTACTCGGTTTCGAGCGATAGCAACCCTACCGAAGCTTTCGATATGAAATTTTCTATCAAGCAAACCAATGCAAAGCTTGATTTCAGCTACTTCCCCAATCCCAAACGGACCATTAATTTTGGTATCGGCACTATTTATTATAACCTGGAACCGGGTAACATGCAGCCGCGGGGTGGCGAGTCGCTGATTGCCCCCAATGAACTGCAGCATGAGCAAGGGCTGGAAAGCGCAGTGTACTTGGGTGAAAATTTCGAATTGACACAAAATTTGTCGCTCTATGCTGGTGTACGGTACTCTTATTACCAGTTCTTGGGTCCTAAGGATGTGTATACCTATGCAGCAGATGCCTCCAAGGAAGAAAGCTCGATTCAAGATACCGTTCACTACGCCGCCGGCAAAACAATCGCCGCGCATCACGGGCTCGAGCCGAGATTTTCCGTGAGGTATTTTCTCTCGCGCAATGCGTCTGTAAAGTTCAGCTATAATCGCATGAGACAATATATCCAGATGCTATCCAATACAACGGCTATTGCCCCCACGGACATATGGAAGTTGAGCGATTCTTATATTCAGCCTCAAATCGGTGACCAATACTCGCTTGGATTTTATAAAAACCTGAGGGGAAATATGTTTGAACTCTCGGTCGAAGCATACTACAAGTCCATGACCAACGCGGCCGATTTCAAAAATTCCGCCGTACTCCTGCTTAATCCACACATTGAAACCGATGTGGTGAATGCGGAAGGCAAGGCGTATGGCCTGGAGTTTCTTTTGAAAAAAACCACCGGCAAACTGAACGGGTGGATCAGCTACACCTATTCCCGATCCTTGTTAAGGACAAAAAGCACCTACTCATCGGAGACCGTCAATCAGGGAAAATATTATCCCAGCAGCTACGATAAACCACATGCCCTGAATTTTATCGGCAATTACAAATTCAGCCACCGTTTTAATTTTTCATTGAATATGACCTACAGCACCGGGCGGCCAATAACCCTTCCGTTAGCAAAATACGATCTGGGCGGCAGTCCCAGGTTGTATTATTCAGAACGCAATCAATTCAGGATCCCTGATTATTTCAGAGTTGATGTTTCAATAAATGTGGAGGGGAATCATAAGATCCGGAAGCTGGCGCACAGTTCCTGGACTTTTGCTGTGTATAATCTGACCGGGCGAGAAAACGCTTATTCAGTGTACTTTACGTCAAAGGATAATAAAATCAGCGGGTACAAGCTTTCCATTTTTGGAATGCCTATACCTACGGTTACCTACAATTTCAAGTTTTAGCGATGATAAAAAGCACCCGGTATAAGGCGTTCGTTTTTTGCTTGGCCTCATTTGTGGCAGGTTGCGTGGAGCCGTATAATCCGCCTGCGATCAGCGAGACCGTTGACTTGCTAGTCGTTGACGGCTTTCTGAATATCACCGACAATTCAGCACGTGTAACGCTCTCAAAAGCGACACCCCTGGCAAGCGACGCGGGCCCGGTCCCGGAATTAAACGCTGCAGTGAGGATTGAAGATAATGATGGAGACGTATATCCGCTCAATGAGCAGGCAGGAGGCACTTATGCATTGGAAGATATGGGATTATCGCTATCAAAGAGATACCGCCTTGTGATCGTGCGAGGAAACGGGAAGGAATATTTCACAGACTATATTGAGTTGTTGGAAACTCCGCCCATTGATAGCATTTCCTGGGCGCCCACCGCCCGGAGAGACGGCATAAACATCTTCGCGAATACTCACGATAGCAAGGAAAAGAGCCCCTACTACCAGTGGACATTTGAAGAAACCTGGGAGTATAATTCAAAATATTTCCCATCATACATAACCAGTGGAGGTCAGGTTCTCGAAAACAGGCTGAATGTAAATCAATGCTGGAAGACTGAGCCGTCGTCGGAAATAAAAGTCGCTTCTTCAACTCAATTGTCGGAAAATGCAATTAGAAATTTTGTATTGATATCCATTCCAAAGGGCTCTCAAAAAATTTCGCGGCGCTACAGTATCATAGTTGAGCAACGGTCTTTGACGAAAGAAGCTTACGATTTCTGGAACGAACTGAAAAAAACGACGGAAAATTTAGGCGGTCTGTTTGATCCGTTACCCTCCAAAGTTGTTGGAAATATCCTCAGCAAAGACGACGCCGAAGAACCAGTGCTGGGGTACTTCAGCGGCGGCAGCACCAGCAAACAAAGAATTTTTGTCAATGTCGGAGATCTTCCAGACGACGTCTGGGAGATCCGCGTTCAGCCCTGCCCGGTGGACTCAATACCTCTCGCGCAGATTGGGAGCGTCCCGAACACTTTCCTGATCGGTACATACGGCATGCCCATGGTCGAGGGGTATACCGTTGCGTACGACCGTAATTGTATGGACTGCAGAGACGCAGGCGGAGATATTGTAAGACCGGATTTTTGGTAAAAATGACACATCCAATATTCAAAAAGATGAAAGTGCTTTTTCATTCGCTTCGGATGACGACGCTGACAACAGCTCTGATGGTAATTTCCACGTTGTCCCTGGCGCAGCAAAAAGAACTGGACACGCTTAAAAACAGGTTTGACTATTACAGAATTAATTTTCCTCAGGAGAAGGTATATGCCCATCTCAGCCAGAATGTCTACCTGACCGGGGAAACTGTCTGGTTCAAAATTTATTATGTCGACGGCGTTCTTCATCGGCCGCTCAACACCAGCAAAGTCGCCTATATTGAAATCCTTGATCGTGAAAACCGGGCCGTCGCCCATGCTAAAGTTTCGTTGAAGGATGGAGAGGGAAATGGCGCAATTTTTTTACCAGCATCGATCACTTCCGGAAACTATACGGTTCGCGCTTACACCCAATGGATGAAAAATTTCAGTCCTGAATTTTTCTTTCATAAGACCATCACAATAATAAATTCATTCCGAAAACTCGAATCCGAGAAAGTCACGGTCTCGAAAAGATTTCAAGCGCAATTTTTCCCTGAAGGAGGAGAATTGGTTTATGACCTAAAGAGCAAAGTAGCTTTTCAGGTTACTAACTCAGAGGGTATTGGAATAAAATTTTCGGGCCAGATTTTAAATGCTTCAAATGACACGATCGCGGCAATAAGTCCTCTTAAGTTTGGAATTGGAAATTTCACATTTACGCCAAAGTCAGGAGATACCTATCGGGCCGTGCTGACCGATTCGTCGGGTTATACCCAAACGGTTCAGCTGCCGGTCCCAAAGTCAAACGGATATGTGATGGAAGTAAAGGATAGTACCGCAGAGCTGGTTTCCATTCGCGTATCGTCAACTAGTCCGTTAACCGAATCGCCTTTCTTGTATTATATCGTGCACGCGCGGCAAAGTATTTCATCGATCGGAATGCGCGTTTTGGGCCCGAGGAATACAATCATCACCGTGCCAAAAAAAGATCTAGGCGAGGGAATTTCGCACATCACAATTTTTGACAGCAACCTGCATCCGTTATGTGAGCGTTTGTACTTCAAGCGCAGTGAAAAAACCCTCAAGATAAATGCTAAAGCAGATCAGAGTGAATATGGGATGAGAAGAAAGGTGACGCTGGATATTTCTACCGACGGTCAAACCAACGATGAGACCAGGCTATCCGTTGCAGTAATTCGCGCCGATTCTCTTCAGGGCGGGCTGGAAGGTGACATTTTTAACTACCTGTGGCTTACTTCGGATTTAAAGGGAGAGATAGAATCGCCTGGTTATTATGCCGGCACCAATGGTGTCGAAGCCGATCTGGCGCTGGATAATCTTATGCTCACCCATGGCTGGCGGCGCTTCAATTGGGATGACGTTGTGGGCGAAGAGAAAAAGAAGCCAAGCTTCATACCTGAATATCGCGGCCATCTTATTCATGGAACCGTATCAGACGCCAACGGAAACCCGGCTTCAGGTGTCGCAACCTATCTTTCAACTCCCGGAAAAAATATTCGCTTGTATACCGCCAGAAGCCGGGAGAAAGGTGACGTGTTATACGAAGTGAAGGACTTTTATGGCCTGCGAAAAATCATCGTGCAGACCAACACCACGCAAGATTCCACCAGCAAAATTCAGATTCACAGTCCCTTTTCCGACACCTTCGCTAAAAGACGCGTAGCTGAGCTTACATTGCTTCCTAACATCGCCAACTCGTTGTTGGAAAGGAGTGTTGCTATGCAGGTACAGGATATTTACTACGGCGACGAAGCAGTTCCGCCGAAAATCACCTCGATCGATAGCACATCGTTTTATAGTAAAGCCAGCGAAACCTACTACCTGGATGACTACACGCGGTTTACTGTAATGGAAGAAGTAATGCGCGAATATGTGCCTGGGGTAATGGTGCGCAAAAGAAAAGACGGATTTCATTTCCTCGTGCTCGACAATGTCCGTAAAACTCTGTTTCAGGAAAATCCATTGGTGCTATTGGATGGTGTGCCTGTCTTCGACATCGACAAGATCATGGCGTTCGATCCGCTAAGGATCAAAAAACTTGAGGTGGTGACCAATCGGTATTTCCTG
>DASUTP010000170.1:0-17646 GCA_036374515.1 Chryseolinea sp.
ACCTGACCGGTAGTGACCAAGGTCTCACAAGCTACCTTAGAATTGGGATCATACGCGAGAAAATAATCAATGAGGGCATCTGAAATCTGGTCGGCAACTTTGTCAGGATGACCTTCAGAAACCGATTCTGAGGTGAATAAGTAGGGCATAATTGGTTTTCTAAAATTTTGTTTTAAGGATACCTAAAAAATGAAACGCCAAATTTAGGTCGATTTCGGTAAAACCAAAAGGTCAATGTTAGGATTCCCGTTAAAAGGACAAAAACAGAAAAACCGCCGGCGTCTTAGGCATGTCCGACGGTGTGCTTTTCCAAGTTTTCACGGAAAGCGTACGGATTTTTTCATCGCGACTGGTAATATTCATGGCGATACACAGCATCGTCTCATTTTTCAGATTCTTCAACAGCAACTCCTTTAAATGATTATTGCGATACGGGGTTTCAATAAAGATCTGAGTTTGATTTTTTTGCCGGGATTCTTTTTCCAATTCATGAATGGTTGCAGCACATTCCCTTGCATCAATTGGCAGATACCCATGAAAGGCAAACTTCTGCCCGTTTAGTCCGGAAGCCATCAAGGCAAGCAAAACCGATGAAGGCCCGACCAGCGGAACCACCGCTATGTCGTTGTCGTGAGCGAAACGCACCGCCAGGGCACCGGGATCCGCTATTCCCGGACATCCGGACTCGGAAATTATTCCAATATTCAAGCCATTGAAAATTCCTCCTAACATGAGCTGCAGATCCTCGCGCTTTGTATCCTTGTTAAGAATTTCAAAAGTGAGCTCCTCGATGGAAGCATAAATTTTCAGGGAACTTAAAAACCTCCGGGCAGTTCGGACATCCTCCACCAGGAAATGACGAATGCCCGCCAGTGCATCCCTGATGTGTGACGCGATAACGGCTGACTGAGTGTTGTCAGCGATTACATTAGGAATCAGGTACAACTTTCCTTTTTCCATGGCGGATATTTTTTAAAGGATTAATTTCGTGTGAACAGGACTGCGCATGGGTAAATTGCTAATTATTGTTGGCATCGTTTGCATTGTTGTTGGCGTTTTGCTGACGTATCTCCCGAGGCTGCCCTTTTTTGGCAAGCTGCCAGGCGACTTTTCAGTTGAACGCGAAAATTTCAAATTCTATTTTCCTTTCGCTACAAGTATCGTCATTAGCATACTAATTTCTCTCATTCTATTTTTATATCACAAATTGAAAAATTAGGCTCTTAATTCAGCATTCACTTCATTCCTGTTCATGATTGAAAAAAGGTCGTACGCATACTTTGCAGGTGGAGTGGCAATGTGTTTTTTTGGTTCGGTGTTTTTTTCGACCAAGGCAATCTTTGTAAAACTTGCATATCGCGAAACACAGGTCGATCCCGTAAGCCTGCTGGCACTGCGCATGATTTTCTCTCTTCCATTTTTTATTGTTTCGGCCTGGTGGACGAGCGCGAAAAGTGAAAATGTTCGCTTTACCGGGAAACAGTGGTTGGCGGTAGCCGGCATCGGTTGCCTGGGCTATTACATCAGCAGCCTGCTTGACTTCCTGGGATTGCAATTCGTGACGGCAGGTATTGAAAGACTGATCCTTTTTGTGTATCCGACACTAGTCTTGCTAATGTCCGCGTTCATACTTCGCGTTAGAATCAAACCGCAACAGTGGCTGGCGCTAGCGATCACTTACATTGGTCTGATAATAGCATTTTGGGGCGAGGTTAGTTTTGAAAACCAATCCAAAAACTTTTACGTCGGCGCTGCATTGATCTTCGTATGCGCCGTCACCTATGCAATTTATATCGTAGGAAGCGGTCAGCTGATACCTTCTATCGGTGCGGCCAAGTTTAATAGTTACGCCATGAGCTTTGCAGCATTGGCAGTCGTTATTCATTTTCTCATTGTCAACGATAATAGCCTCTTCAACTTCGATGCTCCCGTGTATGTCTACAGTTTTTTGATGGCCATAATTGGAACTGTGGTCCCATCCTATCTCGTGGCTGGCGGCATAAAGCGAGTGGGGTCTGACAATGCCGCGATAGTCGGAAGCGTTGGCCCCGTTTCAACAATAATACAGGCTTCAATTTTTCTGCAAGAACCAATCCATCTGCTGCAGCTTCTTGGGACAGCTTTTATTCTTGCCGGCATCTTGATGATCTCCAAAAAATGACCATCTGAATCGCTAGTTAAACAGGTTGTTTATTTCCAGGTCGACCTTGTTTACTATAAAACCAAAATCGTCGATGTTTTCAACAAAGTCGAGGTGGTCGACGTCAATGACGAGCAACTTGCCGTCCTTGTAATTGCTGATCCAGTTTTCGTAGTGCTTATTCAGTTGCCTCAGGTAGTCCAGCCGTATGGAGTACTCAAAATCCCTTCCTCTCTTTTCGATTTGTCGGACAAGCTTTGGAATACCGGCCTTTAGATAGATTAGTAGGTCGGGGGGTTTCACAAACATGATCATGGAATGGAAAATGTCCGTGTAACTTCGGTAGTCCCGATCCGACATATGTCCGGCCTGGTGAAGGTTGGCAGCAAAAATATAGGCGTCTTCGTAAATCGTTCGGTCTTGAATGGTAGGCCTGTCGCTTCCGTGAATCTCATTGACTTGTCTCAGCCGGCTGTTTAAGAAATAGATTTGAACATGAAAGGCCCATTTCGTCATGTCCTGGTAAAAATCTCTCAGGTATGGATTGTCATCAACCGACTCATACAGCGGATTCCACCCATAGTGCTTCGCCAATTTTTCCGTCAGCGTTGTTTTTCCGGATCCAATGTTCCCACAAACCGCTATGTGTTTCAACTTATCCATAATTCTTGAAAATTCTTTTTGAACCCTCAGGTCACAGCCACTTTTTGCGCTTAAAGTACCATAAAAAAATAAGGGACGATACGATCATGAGCCCAATCGCGAAAGGGTATCCGGTCATCCATTGCAGCTCGGGCATGAATCTAAAGTTCATGCCATAAATACTTGCAATCAATGTTGGCGGCATGAAAACCACTGTAACAACGGTAAAAATTTTGATGACCTGGTTCTGTTCAATATTCACTAAACCCAAAAATGTGTTCTGCATATATTCCAAACGCTCGGAGCTGAATTGCGAGTGTTGAAGAAGAGAGGCAATATCCTTCATAATGATCTTTAACCTTTCATTTTCTATCTTGTTAAACTCCGGAATCCGGATTAACGAGCTGACCACACGCTGCTTTTCCGTAGTTGTTTCATGCAGCGTCATTACATTTTCCTGAAGCTGGGCTATCCCAAGAAGCAGATCTTCTTTCAGCGATCGTTTGCCAATCATCTCCTTACTGATGAGGTTTACCTTGCGGTTTATGTTCTCGATCAAATCTGCATCGCTATCGATATGCGTTTCCAGGATTGAAAGAAAAACATCGAGCCCGTGTTCTTTCATCTCAGACGATGCTGACTTAAGCTTCCTAACAGATTCCGCAAAAATTTTCAGGTCGCCTTGCCGGTAGGTGAATAATGTGTTCCCCTTCAGAATAAATGTTGTGTTCTGAATTGTAAGCTCCGTATCGTTGGAGAGAACACCAAGGTTTATTTCTATTGTTTCCTCTGTTTCCAGAAACCTGGAGCTACTTTCGATCTCCTGCAGTTCCAGGGACGTGAAAAATTCAATCTTGTAATGCTTCTCAACAAACTCCTTTTCCTCTGGAGTGGGTGCCTGCAGATCGATCCAAATAACGTCATTGATGCTCCGAATTTCGTCAAACGAAATATTTCTGAACTGAGTTAGTTTTCCCTGATTCGTTTTATATACCCGGATCATAATTGACTTTTAGACCCCGCAATTTAGAACCAATATTTAAATTGCCTTGAAATTTAGAAAGTTGGGTCCTAAAGAAAAAGACCTGTCAGGCACTGCCCGACAGGTCCAATTCAACCTGTAAAAGAAATTTGTAACTAACTTTCGTCCTGGTCGGCCTCGTCAGCTTTTTTAAGCTCTTCATCCAATATTTTTTCGATCACTTCGCGTTGACGTTCGTCAATGGTTTTGTCCGTTTTCGCTTGCTTTTTCATGAACCGTAACATAGCATTCTTTTTGATCTCGTAAGCAATAAAAACAGAATATTCATTTGTTGCCGAATTAAAATACTTTTCTTCGCCCATCTTCCGCAAATCCGCCATATCGGTATTCATCACCTGTCGCACAAGACTTTGAAACTTATCGGCTACATCGGCGCCCTTCTCGTTTTCAGTTTGTCCGAGATATTGATCGGCCACCTGTTTCATCGTCGTATTTACCTGTCCCGCCAGTTGTGCCTTGGCGTCGATGTCTGCCTTTCCGCGGGCAACGTTGTCTTGTGAGCTCACGCCCTTGCCGGTAGCACGAAAGAATCTGTTATTGGATTCATATGCATTTCCGCGAAAGGGCTCCTTAACTTTTTGTCCTAAGGGACTGGGCGAACAACTCCATACCAACACCACGCTCATAACAATGGCAAGTGTCTTTAAAGTTTTCATAGATGGAATGATTTGATGCTAAAGTACGAAAAATTGTGCCAGAGAAAAGAGCACGTTCTACGACCCCACCTTCGCAACCACCTGCCAACGGAAGGCCCATTTCCATCGAATCGCAAATGGCTCGATAGCACTTGCTTCCAGGATTTTTCGCAACTCCGCTTTCTTGAATGCACGCAACACGGAAAGGGGTGCATCATACTTAACCATGGATGATTTCGAAAAAGCTAACGTGAGCATTTTTATGGAATAGTACGCCAGCCAATGCCGGTGAATGTCGTTAATGATTAAGCCGATGGATACTTGTTGTTTTAGGCGCTTAAAAAAACTGGTCAGCTGCACGCTGGAAAAATGATGGTAAAAAAGGGTTCCGATAACGACGTCGTATTTTTGACTTTGGAAATCATCGCTAAAAACATTCAAGGTTTGAAATTGAATGTGCGGATAGCCACTGAGATTGCGTTTTGCGATGCCGATGATATTTGGATTAGCGTCGATTCCGATAAGATTCAACCGGAGATTTCTCATTTTCCCCCATGCGTCTATCACACGCAGCATGTCGCCGCTTCCACAACCCAGGTCGGCAATTGTGATAACCTTTTCGCGGGAAGGAAAGTCGAGCAACTGCTCCAAAGCGTCTATAGTAATTCGATTCCCTCCCAACCACTTGTTGATAATTTCCAGTTCGTTTAACGTTCGCACCAGCACATCACCTGTACAGGTTAGATCGTCCATAATTTCGGGTTCCGATGATCTGCTGGAGAAGTCCGGCATTTAAATTAATTCATTTCAATTTTCAACACCATACTTTCCAATGTAAGCCCCGGACCAAAAGCAAAACTCAAAATGTATTCGTTTTGATCTTCGAGCCGGATTTTGTTGAAGATAGCATGTAGTACAAACAAAATAGTCGGAGAGGACATATTGCCATAGTTCTTCAAAACAAAATAAGCAGCTTCATTCATTTCCTTCGATATTGCCAATTCCTGCTCAATGTTTTCCAGAATCTTTTTACCGCCGGGATGTACGGCAAGAAAACGTATGTCGCGGACCTGCCTTGAAATTTTCTTAAGCAATGTTTCAGTCAAGCCGCCGATACCTCTCTTTATAATAGATGGAACATATGTCGATAATTTCATTTCAAATCCCAGGTCACCGATCGTCCATGCCATGTCGTCATCGCTCTTTGGCACCAGCAAAGTATGAAAGGATTCTGGTTTGAGTCGCAGCGGCTGTTCGGATTTCGCCTCGACAAGAATTGCGGCAGACCCATCCGCAAAGAGCGCATTAGCCAACAAGTTATCCTCAGTCGGTTTTTTTTGGAAGTGTAAACTACAAAGCTCCGTGCAAACGATCAGAACCTTTGCATTCTCGTCCTGATGGCAAAATGCGTCCGCCACTTTGATTGCATTGAAAGCCGCGTAACAGCCCATAAAATTTATGCCCGTGCGATGAACGGATGGAGAAAGATGATATTTTTTTACCAAATCTATATCAAGGCCGGGCGCATACATTCCGGTACAGCATACAACAATCAAGTGGGTGATCTCGCTGACATTAAACGATGGTATCGATGTTAACATATTGTCAACGGCGAGAGAACTCAGGGTAAGAACGTTTTCACGGAAAATCGATAATCGCTTTTCGGTGGACGGAAAAGGTTCGAAGTCGGATGAGTTAGAATAAAACGAGAAATCCCTGTCTCGTCCGTAATCTTCCAGAACGGAGTGACGGAATTCTATTCCGCTTGCTTTAAAGATGGTATGGAGTAGCCGGGTTTCGTTTTGGTTCAGCTGCATTGCCTTAACCATAAAGTCGGCAATTTTCGACTGACTAAATTTATGAGGAGGGTTGGCAATCCCCAGGGCGGTGATAAAGCTCATTCAGTTCCAATATATTCCAAAAAACTATAATTTAGGGAAAGCTGTTCAGCTGTACTGTCATAAATTTAGCAACATGTTTTCAGCGTCATCCTGGCTTCACCTCCGCATCCCTTTCTCATACTTCTTGCTTCCTGTCTTCCTTTTTAGTTTGGCCGTTTCTCCTAATATCAGTGGGCAGCCGATTCTCTGGACGTTTATAATCGTGCATCTCTTTCTTTATCCGGCCAGCAATGGTTACAATAGCTATTTCGATAAAGATGAAAAAAGCATTGGTGGTTTAAAAGACCCACCACCCGTAAACAAGGGATTATATTACTTATCGCTGGTGTTTGATACTATCGCGATCGGGCTCGGCCTGTTATTTATCAACGTCACATTTACCGTGATGCTTGTGATTTACGGATTGGTGTCGAAAGCATATAGTCATCCATTGATCAGATTAAAAAAACTTCCTGTAACGGGGTGGCTTGTGGCCGGCATCTTTCAAGGCTTATTCACCTTCCTCATGTGCTATATCGGAATCAACAATTATGCGTGGGAAAATGCACTCAAAGTTCACGTCCTGATACCCGGCATCTTAACCACGATTATGCTTTGGGCAAATTATCCCATGACTCAGATTTATCAACATGAGGAGGATGCAAAGCATGGCGACATGACCATCAGCAGAAAGTTAGGAATTCGCGGCACTTTTTACTTTGTCAGTGCGATATTCACCGTTGTCAGTGTAGCCTTCGTAGTATATTTTTATTCGTTCTTGGAATCAAAGTACGCCTGGACGTTTTTGGCGGCCCTCTTGCCAGTCGTCGCCTACTTTTTTGTGTGGTTTTTTCAAACCTATCAAGATCCTACTAAGGCAGATTTCAGTCATACCATGCGGCTTAATTTTATTTCGGCAACTGCCTTAAACGTCTACTTTGTCTATCTATTCCTCGATTCGACTCACGTTGGCCAAATTTTCTAACGACGCCCTACCTGCTCTTCTTCTTTGCCGTTTTTCTCCCTGCCTTTTTAGCCATTTTACGTCCCGTTTTCTTTGCAGCTTTCTTAGGTACTTTTGCGCCCTTTTTCCGCGCCTCTGAAAGTCCGATTGCAATTGCCTGCTTGCGGCTGGTTACTTTCTTTCCACTTCTACCACTTCGAAGCGTGCCACGCTTACGTTCGTGCATCGCACGCTCAACTTTTTTCTGTGCTCCTTTTGAATACTTTGCCATAGTGTTTTTTTGATTTCCCCCGACAAAATATGTACCGTTATTAAGCTTCCCATAATCGCTTGCATTTTACGTTTTAGTCTGGACCGAGGAAAAGCCTGTAGACTATTGTCAACATAATCATGTTCGAATCAGAAAGGATCTCCATGCGTACCCTTGATGATGGCGCGTGCAACAGGGCGAATGGTAATGGCCAGGTTAACGGCCAGGTCAGAGGCCCATTCAATTCCAAAAAGTTTTTGCACCTGTCTTCCAAACCAGAGACGCTTGCTAAATATTCTGTTCCATGACTCAGAATATTCCTGCTCCAGTGCCGCTCTTGAAAATTTATTTTGCCGCGCAAACTTGATGATGAGGTCGCTTGCAATTTTGGCGGAGTGAATTGCCATTGCCATGCCGTTTCCGCAGAGGGGTGTTATCATACCCGCTGCATCGCCGGTCATAAGAATATGATCTTCCACGGGCAGCTTTGTTTCGAAAGAGATCTCGTTTATTGTCTCCGGCTTTTCGAAAAGAAATTGCGAATTGGCGAAAATATTTTTCAAAAAGGGATTTTCGAAAAGAACAGCTTGCTCCATTTCCCGGATGCTCTTAAATCGTCGGATATTTTCGCGATGCGTCAGGTAACATAAATTTGTTTTACCGTCTTCGACATTGCTTATTCCACAATATCCTCCGCTAAAGTTGTGAAGCGCGATCAGGTCATTCGCATGATCTGTTTTGATATGGTACTTAACGCCGACGTAAGGAGACCTTTTTTTTATGAACGTTCGCCCGAGTTCGATATCAATCTTGGATCGTTTGCCAAATGCGCCAACAACTATATCCGCTTCGAGCTGCCTGGACTTTGTCATCACATAAAAGCGCTGATCGTCGAATGAAATTTTTTCCACCTCTTCCTTGAGAAAAAAGTTGACGCCTTCGTTTAGGGCGCATTTATACAAGAAATGGTCAAACGTATAACGGCTAATACCAAATCCTCCCAAATCAAGAGGTAAAATTACATTCTTCCCCCGAACTGATGACAGGTGAAACCGGTTAATGACCGGAGGATTTTGAGCTTCAGGAAAAAGGTTAGTGGCCTTTAAAAAAGGAATTGTCTCATTTGAAATGTATTCACCACAAACGCGGTGAAACGGGTAATTTCTTTTTTCAATCAGGGAACAGTGAATTCCAGCCCGGACAAGCTGGATTGCTGTCACCAGCCCTGAAATTCCTCCGCCAACGACAATGACTTGCATTAATAATGGTAATATTTTCTATAAATGAGACGGCGTATTGCTGATAATGGCTTCAAATAACAAAAATTTGTGCCGGAACAGATCTTGTTGAGTAACCTTTTGCGTTAATATTCTGTTTAAACCCCGACTGGCATATGAAAGCTCCCGCGCAAAACTCAAGTCCTTTGAACGTACTGCTTATTGGAAACAATCCCATGGAATTGGGTACTGTGCTCAGTAAACTCAACGAGGTACGAGCACAAAAAATTATAACGGAAATTGCGTTCGACCTGAAAAGCATTTTGGAAAGACTGATGCGCTTCGATCCCAACTTTATCTTTATTGATGATAACATTGGCCGGCGGGAATTGCAGGAAACATTGAAGCAACTTTCCAGCAATCGAAAAACAAAAGACGTTCCGATCACCGTACTTAAGAGTTCAAATTATCACGAAGCGCTGGCGGGATTCAGCATACTTGATTATTTGCTGAAACAGAATTTGTCGGCTGACGCCTTGTATAACACTGTAAAAAATTCTTTGCGTTTTCGCCGGACACAGTTGTACTTAGGCAAGATCTATCAAAAAAGAAAATCCGAATCTATCAGGAGACAGGCTTAGAACTAGATTTGATCCTGGAGCTGAAACTCCTTTTTCAGCCTTTCGCCATTTCTCGATATTTCCAACTTTATTTTGCGGCCTGGCTTGCTATTGAAAAAACCGTTTACACTGTTGAGGTCAAGATTCTTTGCCGAAATGCCGTTTACACTGAGGATCTGATCGCCTACCAAAATTCCGCTCTGCTGTGACGCGGATTTTTCGCGAACTTCCGTCACCTCAAAAATGTTGAGCGCCGATCCTTTTGCCTTAATTGTAATCCCGCTGAGATTGTAGTAAAATTGATTTCTGAAAGACGAGTTTTTCTTTATGAAGATCCGCTCCTTCGGAAAATTGAAAACGACGGTAAAGCGACTCAATACTTCGCCACCGATTGCACCGTGCCTGAAAATATTTCCAGTCTTCAAGCTGTCGATGTAGCTATTTGGATCCGGAAAATTTGCTACGACATTTTGCATGGTGTTGTTTGCAATTTTCAACGATTTTATTCGTCCTACCTTTCCAAAAATTTCGCCTCCAAGGCCCCTGCCAAGCAAGCTGCTGACAGTCAACTCCGGAACCTTTATCCGGGAGTCCGATGAGGTCTCTAACATCAACCCGTGACTTGCGCCCGAATCAACGAGCAGCTTCGCGTCGAGTGAAGTTCCATCCTGCAAGACGAGCGGGACGACGATGTAGGGCTTTGTGTCCTCGATGGCCATGGGTATCATCTGAAACTTTCCACGCTTGCGAAAGCGTTCAGGCGTCATCAGCGTCAGCAATTTTTTCTGGTAGTCGATTTCGATGATAAAACGGCTAAATAATTCATAGCCCAAAATGCCATGAACGTCGGTTCCCAGGTAATTTCTTAATTCAAGGTAATCTTCCGCCAGTACAAGCATGGCATGGCCCTTTCCGCTGACACCCGGCAAATCGATGGACACGTTGTTGGTAACGTAGGCATCAACCAACTTATCGCCACCCGGTCCGGCGATTGAGTACTTGCGCGAATAGGGAAGATTGAGTATGTCTGAAAAAGTTTTCTGGGTAAGGATGGAAGTTCTGACGCCGGTATCCAATATAAACTTGAGTGGTAATGCGTCATTTAATACAACCGGAACAACGACCAGGTTATTATAAACTTCAATTGGAATCTGGACACGCTTCTTTCCATTGGTCAACGTAAACCCCAAATGCTGGCCTTGAAGATTGATGGCACTTAATAAAAAGAAACTGAATACCAGGCTTCTCCAGACCATAGTCTCTAATCACACATGTTCAAAAAAGAATCAATTTTTGGGTACTCAGTATTTCTGAATTCGTGGATTATTGCTCAATCCAGACAAATTACCAATAATCCAAAACGACAAATTGGAAAATACTGCTTATTTAAGTATCCATACGTGTAACGTTAAACTACGCGCATTACGTAAATATAACACAGTAATAGATGCTTGGAACTAACTACGATCATGAATATTGTCGCTGAAAAGACAGATGCGACAACACCATAAAAGAAATCAAAACTTGTTATCGTGCTTATTCTTACTCACCATCTTGTTCGGAAAAATCCAAGGCGAGATTATGGCTAATATAAAAAGTGCGATCACGACAAAAAAAGGCCACCAAGATGCTACGTCCATATACTAATATTTTGGCCTCAAAAATAGGCCATTCTCCTTAATTTTAATAAAGATTCAAAAATTGTTTTTAGCTTGATACCCTTTGAGTTTTAAAGCCGTTTAGGCCTATCCCATGAAAAAATTCGCAATAATCGCGGGCGTAGCTGTTGCGCTATTGATAGTACTAGGATTTGTGGCAAGGTTCTTTGTCACCCAACACAAGAAATCCTTTAGTCCCGAAGAAGAAGTCACGTATAATTCGGGAGAGCTTTCGATCAACGTATTTTATAACAGGCCGTATAAAAAAGGTCGCGATATTTTCGGAAGCCTGGTGCCGTTTGATAAAGTCTGGCGAACCGGCGCCAATGAAGCAACAACATTCCAGACCAATAAGGATTTGTTGATTGAGGGAAATACCTTGAAAAGGGGAAAATATACGTTATGGACCATTCCGGGTGAAGAAACCTGGAAAGTGATTTTCAATTCCGAATTTGGTCAATGGGGCATCGGCTCGGATGGCGAAGCTAACCGCAATCCCGCCAAGGACGTGCTTACTGTAGAAGTTCGTGCTGTACAGCAAGAAAGGGTATTTGAACAATTCACCATCTCATTTGAGAAAGTTGGAGAAGAGGCTGAAATGGTTTTTATGTGGGATAAAACGCTGGTCGCTGTCCCCTTTTCCTACTGATCACTTCGCGCGTGCGACTGCCTTGATCGATAGCTTTCGGTTTTCGGGGAGCACGGCGGGTATCGCATTCGTTAGAGTTTTGATGTTTGCGGTTTGTATGCCGGCCTTACCGATATACTCTACAATACGATCTGCCTGTTGCTGTGTCCTGTTATTATGATACATCATTTTCGCCACGAGCGTATCTCGTGTATAAACCTGACCCAACGAATCGATATCGTCGATTTGTGTCTTGATAGAATCCACTAGAACTTCCGTCAGATCTTCGGAGGAGCGAACCGAATCTTCTTCGTATCCATTTAACATCACTTGAATTTCAAAAGCGAGTTCGGGATTTGCTTTTATTAGTCTTGCCAATCTCTTTATTTCACTTTCTGCGGTCGGCTCCAGCTGGCTTGAAAAAGGTTTGAATCGGATACCGTCCAATGAAAGTTCGTCACCGGCGACTGGCTGTTTTAAAACGACGTTGATCTTCTCACGCTGCGCTATTTTGTCCGTTGTAAGGTCAAACTGCTTTGCGAAATAGGTTATCTTGCTTTGCTCCGGGTCGACCGACATTTCGTATTTTGAACCTTCTCTCACGTAAAGAAAATATGACCCGTCCGCCGCGGGCCGGCTGCTGTGCACTCTTTTCGAAGTCGCCAAATCCGTAATTGCAATGTATGCGGGAATTGCAGCACCACTTTCATCCGTGATTTTCCCTTCCACCTTCATCATGCCCTTTGGGCGAAGTTCATTGGGAAAGAGGAATTCAACCAGCTCGCTATTTTTCCGCGCGCCCGGCGCCTCTTTTATCAAGTACCTTCCCAGTGCAGAAGCGGTCACAAATTGATCGTCCTGCTCAGTATTTACAAAATCCAATGGAACTGCATCACTCCACGTGCCGCCGCTAAACCTCGTCAGGTACAGATCCATTCCTCCTTTCGATGAACTCATCTTATCGGATGAAAAGATCAATGTTTCACTGTCGGCCATAATTCGCGGCGTCTGAGAGTTGCCGGTGTTAATATGAGATGGCAACTCTTTCGGTTCATCCCACTGCCCGTTGGACTTTTTATCGGCCCTGAACAGTTTGCATCCACCGGCGGACCGTTGATCCATTTTATCACAGCGCATGAAATAAATTGTATTGCCATCAACTGTCACGGACGGACAGCCCTCGTTGGTCTTTGAGTTAATCGGCAACATAAAGTTTTGAGGTTCGCTCCACGTCTTGCCTTTCAACTCGCTCATCATTATGTCGTACCCGCCAACGACTGGAGACTTTGTCGACGTGAAGTACATTTTTTTTCCGTCTGCGCTCAGCGAAAAGCCTTTGAGATAAACCAGCCTGTGGTTCACATTTTTCGGCAACTCAACGGGTTCCGACCAATCATTTTCGCGGGCCGTATACGATACTGTAAGCGCGCCATCTTCACCGTTGTCTGACACAAACAGGAGTGCGTTGCCGTCATGGCTTATGTAAGGGGCGTAGAGATTAAACGATGGATGGTTGATGATGCCGGGAAGTCTTCTGATTTTCGCCTGTGCTTGTGTAATAATGGCAACATGTACAAAGATGAAGAGAGAAAAAAGTGTTCTCATGTTAGTAAGGTCATATGCTAAAATAGATCTAATTCTTTCGATAAGCATAGGAATAATTCCGCAGCACTATTTATTTCGGATTTCCTTGTAACTTGGCTAAACTTGAAAATGGATTTTATTTTGCAAAAATGATTCAAATAATTCCTTCAATCGCCATACGAAAAGGCAAAGTGATTAAAATGCGCAAGGGTGATCCTTCAAGTGAAAAAGCGTATGATGAAAATCCGCTGGACCTTGCCCGGAGGTTTGAGGATCACGGCATTGAAGTAGTCCATCTCGTCGATCTCGACGGGGCTGAAAAGGGAAGCCCTGTCAACTGGCACGTACTGGAAGCAATCGCCGGCCACACGGAGTTAAAGATCGATTTCACAGGTGGAATTTCGACCGACGGGGACATAAGCAAAGCCTACGAATTTGGTGCAGCGTACATTACTGCCGCCAGCATCGCCGTGACCGACCCTGAGCTTTTTGCTTCCTGGATAGTGTCTTACGGGAGGGAAAAAATGACGCTGGGGGCGGATGTCGTTGATATCAATACGAAGGAATTGTTATACCGGGGCTGGCGCCACAAAACGAAATTGACTTTATTCGAACACCTGGAATACTTTTATTCCCGGGGACTAAAGTATGTGAAGTCAACAGATGTCTCACGTGATGGCGTACTCGAAGGACCAGCGTTTAGTTTTTACCAGGAAATTCGCCAAGCCTTTCCCGAAATCTGCGTACTGGCCAGCGGGGGCGTCAGGGGCATCGATGATATCAAGAGATTGAATGAAATGGGGATCTTCGCCGTAATTTTCGGCAAAGCGTATTACGAAGGAGTTTTAAACTTGAAAGATCTGGAACAGTTCCTGGTAAAGAAACAGGTTTGATTTCTCGCGTTAATCCACGATGTCCTGCATCTTATATTTTTGAAAGATGTAATAAAGGAAGTTAAAGGAAAGTATTGAATCATCTTCCTGTGACGGCCGTTTAACCGGTGCTTTACCCGTCTCGGCCGCTGATTTTGGCGTTCGTATAGCCGGTTTTATGGCGGCGCTGTCTTTTAGCGCAGAGGTCTGAGCCTTCTTAAAAGCGGGGTCCAATTCGCCAGGACTATACATTTTATCTGCCTCTTTGTCAACACCCAACGCGTCTACTTCGGTACCAGGGAAACTAGTATCCTGCGCATTGACTAAAATAAAGCCCGCTGGAGTTACCACAGTCAACAAGAAAGCAAAAAGGACATGTTGAAATTTAATCCTCATTTCCAATGGATTTAGCTCCCAATTTTATTCTTCGCTCGTGAAAATTACGAAATTAAACTTGTATTACTACTTTCTTTATCCCATCAACATGCTGATTTTTGGTGAAAACTGCCAATTTCTTTGAATTTCACACGATTTCTATGGACGGAAACACGACACCAGGCACTATACGGTACGAGGATTTTGCGAAAGTCGACTTCAGGATCGGCACCATCCTGAATGCTGAAGTTTTCCCGGAAGCGCGCAAGCCCGCATACAAACTCAAAATAGATCTCGGGCCGATTGGAATAAAAAAGTCCAGCGCTCAGATCACAGGTCGCTACGAGCCCGGCGAGCTTGTGGGAAAGCAAGTGGTATGTGTTGTTAATTTTGAGCCGCGCCAAATCGCAAATTTTATTTCTGAAGTTTTGGTAACTGGATTTCCGGATGAAAACGAGCACGTGGTGCTGTGTAGCGTTGATAAACCTGTGCCTAACGGTGCCCGCCTCTTCTAAGTATGATCTATTTTTCACAACTGGTCGAAATAACGGGCGGAAAAAATCTGCAATTCCATGTCGACCGAGCCATTGGAGCAATATCGATCGATAGCCGGAAAGCTACATCAGATGCATCTACCCTTTTCTTTGGGATAAGGGGCGAAAGACATGACGGTCACCGGTACATCCGGGATTTGTATAAAAATGGTGTTCGCCAGTTTGTTGTTGAGCAAGCGGTCGAGCCCCTGGAATTTCCGGAAGCGAACATGTTGCTTGTGTCATCCGCGGTCGCAGCGCTTCAACGAATTGTCGCTTTTCACAGGAGCAGATTTTCATACCCGGTTATTGGCATAACGGGCAGCAACGGAAAAACAATTATTAAGGAGTGGCTTTTTCAAATACTCTCTAAGGACAAAATCGTTGTTAAAAATCCTGGAAGCTACAATTCGCAAGTAGGTGTACCGTTGTCCGTTTGGCAAATGGGCGCGCACCACGAGCTGGCACTATTTGAGGCGGGCATTTCCAAAGCTGGTGAAATGGCGAACCTGGAAAAGGTTATCAAACCAACCATTGGGATTTTCACAAATATTGGCTCTGCCCACGATGAAGGATTTGTCTCCCTTGAGGAGAAAATCGAAGAAAAGCTGCAGCTCTTCAATGGCTCGCAGGTGGTGATCTACTGCGCGGATCAGCCCGTTGTGAAGAAGGCGATCGAAAAGAAAGGGATACGGTCATTTTCATGGGGCTACGTCGACGACGCCAATGTAAAAATCTCAGTCCAGGGAAACGTTTGTTACATCTCCAGCGCTGGTTACAGCCACGTTATAACGTTGCCTTTTTCGGATAAGGCCTCCGTAGAAAATTGTCTGCATTGCCTCACATTGATGGTATATCTCGGCCTCAGCTTTAAGAAAATCCAACAGGGCATTACGAACCTCCGGTCCGTGCCCATGAGGTTGGAAATGAAGGAAGGTATCAATCAATCTTATATTGTCGACGACACTTATAATAACGATCTTGGTGGAATGGAGCTCAGCCTCCAGTTTCTTTCCCATCAAAATCAAAAAAAGAAAAAGCGCCTGATTTTTTCCGATTTTCTAGAGTCGGGGCTGACGGACGAGTCGCTGGTGGATCAAGTGCTTTTGCTGCTTGGAAAGTATTCGCTGCAAAGCATCGTTGGCATAGGCCCTGTTTTAACAAAATTTCGGTCGTCGTTTCCCCCGAACGCCTCTTTCTTCACTTCTACGGACGATTTTCTTGAACATTTTGATTTCGGCGCTATCCACGATGAAGTCGTACTTGTAAAGGGTGCGCGCACTTTTACATTCGAAAAAATAGTAAACCGTCTTCAACGCAAAGTCCATAGTACGGTTATGGAGATCGACCTGGGGGCTCTCGTAAACAATTTGAATTTCTTCAGGTCGCGACTAAGACCTGAAACCAGGATTATGGTGATGGTAAAGGCATTTGCATATGGAAGCGGTAGCCCGGAGGTTGCAAATGTACTTCAGTACCATAAGGTCGATTATCTCGGAGTTGCTTACGCGGATGAAGGCGTGGATCTTCGAAGGAACAACATCGCTATTCCGGTCATGGTGATGAATCCATCCGAAGACAGTTTCGACACATTGCTGGCTTACAATCTCGAACCGGAAATCTACAATTTTAAGATCTTCCATGGTCTGATGCATTTTTTAGACGGTCGCCCTTGTTCGATACATCTTAAACTGGATACTGGAATGCATCGGTTAGGTTTTGAGAAAAACGATGTGCCGGAGGTAGTGCGTCTTTTGAAGGCAAATCCTAACATTCGCGTCGCCTCAATCTTCAGTCACCTGGCAGGAGCGGATGAAGACACGCACGATGCATTCTCAAACACGCAGGCGCAGCAATTCACAGAATATGCGGACTTGATTTCGGCATCGTTGGGCTATAAGCCACTATATCATATCCTTAATTCAGGGGGAATTCTACGCTTACCCCATCTGCAGTTCGATATGGTAAGGTTGGGAATTGGATTGTATGGGGTTGATCCCACACACGAGCAATTCAAAGAACTGCAGCCGGTGGCGACGCTGAAAACAATTATTTCACAGATAAAAAACATTCCGAAAGGCGAAAGCATTGGGTACGGCAGAAAAGGGGTTGCTGAAAAGGACCTCAGGCTCGCAACCATTGCAATCGGCTACGCTGACGGTTTTAGCAGACGCCTCAGCCAGGGCGTGGGCGAAGTGCTGATAAATGGCGACCGTGCGCCTGTAATTGGAAATGTATGCATGGACATGACGATGGTGGATATCACCGGCGTGGATGCCAAGGAAGGTGATGAGGTCACCATATTTGGCAGTGAGCTGCCCATTGAAGACATGGCCAAAAGAATACAGACAATTCCGTATGAAATTTTAACCACTGTAAGCGAACGGGTGAAGCGCATATTTGCTTCGGATGGCATTTAGTCTATCCGCAACCCAGATTTTTTTTTAAATCGCGCTGGGGAAGCCCGCCAAAGTCCGAATTCTCCGCTTTTTGAGCGTCGGCTCGTTCTTTTTCTTTCAGGTCTTCCGCGACCTTGGGCTTCTCTTCTTTTTTGCTGTCACTCTTCTTCCTTTTTGACATCGGGGCGGTTAAAGTGAATTTCTTCC
>DASUTP010000171.1:0-3181 GCA_036374515.1 Chryseolinea sp.
AAAGGGATGGAGCTTATTTGATTTGAATTCGATGGAATTGATCTCGCCCGTGAAACCAGCCGGTTCTAATGCTGGTGGTGGTGGTGTGGCTTTCATTAAACGCAATGATGATTTTGCACGGCTGATGTCTGGTGTGGTGAATGATACTGCCGTATTGTATGTGGCGGCTGTAGAAAAAAAGCCTGCCCCCGTTGTAACTAAGAAGGTTGATGCGGATACTCGTGACCTGGCTAAAGACTCCAAAAAAGCCGACACGGATTCGGGGATGACGAGCGTTGCTAAGAAAGAGACCGTTACGACAACGGCTGATAATCAGAAGAAGACTGATGAACAAAACGACGTAGTTAAGAAAACCGAAAATTCTGCTGTTGAGCAGACCAACACCGCAAAGAAAACTGAAGTTGTTTCTCCTGACCTGGCAAACACAAAAAAGACTGATTCACTAATAAATGATGTAGCGAATAATACTAAAAAGACTGATCCCGCTGCAAACGAATTATCAAAGGCTGCCGATTCTGCAAAAAAGGTAAATTCAGAGCCTGTTAGTGATAGTGTTTTTAATCCTCCTGCGTTGCCGGTGATCGCTGTGGTAAAACAATATGCTACTGACTCCGGCTATCACATGTTGATGATGGATGACAGGGACAGCGTGAACATCTTCATCCCTGGTGATGCTAAGGATGTCACTGAGACTCCAAAGCAGGACGTAGCAAAGGAAGAAAAACAGGAATCAACAACGGAAAAGGTAAAAAAGTGGTTTAAGAATCTCGTCGGGAAAAAACCTGCCACTGATAAGAATGAAGATAAACCTGCTTCAAACCCGGCACAGGAAAATAAGACTGTACCAACCGAAGAAAAACAGGTCATTGCCGACAGCAGTAAGTCTGTAAATGACGACAACAAATCGGCGAGCGCGAACAAGACTGCAGAAATCAAGACGCTGGATAAGAAATTATCCGATCAAAATAATTCGCCTGCCAAGGAAAATACCGCTGTATCAAAGCCTGATGCCATAGTTCAAAAAGCAGGCGATGACAGTGCTAAGAAGTCCTCTAAGCTGGTAATGGTGAATTCTGATTGCCGGGCCATTGCCACCAATAACGACGTAGACAAGCTCCGAGTTAAGCTGCTACAGGAAAAGGACGCTGAAAGCAGGATTGCCGCAGCCAAAAAAGTGTTCAAAACCAAATGTTTCACTGCTGACCAGATCAAGGCATTGAGCGAGTTGTTCCCGTACGATGAACAGAAGTACGAGTTCCTCGAAGCCGCCTATCCGTTTGTATCCGATACGTTCGCCTTTAAGGAGTTAGTGTCGCTCCTGGACGATCCCAATTATGTCTCCCGCTTCCGCAGAATGGTTAGACTGGACTGATCATTATCAGGATAATCCTCAAACACGCCCAATAGCGTTCTCCTCCTTATTTTCGTCACATGAAACGATATTTTCTGGAGGTAGGATACCTGGGCGGTCGCTACAGTGGATTCCAGGTGCAGGAAAACGCTGTTACTGTCCAGTGGGAGGTAGAAAAGGCGATGGAGACCTTGTTCAGGCGTCCGATCGGGCTAACCGGCTCTTCCAGGACCGACGCAGGAGTTCATGCCTTACAGAATTATTTCCATTTTGATTCGGAACAGGAGGTGCCCGCCGCTTCTCTTTATAATCTAAACGCCATTTTGCCCGGAGATATCGTTATCAAATCCATGCGGGAGGTCATCCCCGGGACCGACGGCAACTTGCCCCATGCCCGGTTTACCGCCCAAAGCAGGGAGTATCGCTATTATATCTACAGGGCTAAAAACCCTTTCCTTGCTGACCGTGCATATTTCTATCCATATACCCTCGACCTGGGGGTGTTACAGCAGGCTGCTGCTATCATTCCGGAATACCGCGATTTCAGCTCTTTTTCGAAAAGAAAAACGCAGGTGAAGACCTTCGAATGCAACATCATGATCAGTGAGTGGGAGGAGGAGGAAGCGTGTATTATTTATCATGTAAAGGGAAATCGATTTTTGCGTGGGATGGTGCGTGGATTAGTAGGCACGATGTTGCAGGTGGGAAGAGGAAAGATCACGTTGGATGGGTTGAGAGAAGTTATTGAGAAGAGAGATTGCACGTTAGCAGATTTTGCGGTGCCTGCGCACGGGTTGTTTTTGACAGCGGTTGATTATCCAGAAAATATTTTCGTGTGAAAGTCTTGCTGGGCGGGTGTTTGAGAAATCTTAACAGTAAAGTTTTGAAAATAGTTTGGTGGGAATATGTTGGCGCTTATCTTTGCACCCCGCAAATGAAAAAAAGCGGGAAGTTCTTTAAAGGAAATGTAAAAATAGATGCAAAGAAGTAAAAAGAATTTGTGAATGTGTTGGTGTGTAAAATGGAACTTCTTATCTTTGCACCCGCGTTAAAAAACTGCGGAGTTCTTATAAAGGATGTGAATTGGATGTGAGGCTGATGTGAATAAAAACCGGTGAAAAAATTGGTGAGTAACACGAAGCTTAGTATCTTTGCAGTCCGCTTCAAAAAAAGCGGTAGTTCTTCAAAAAATTCACGCGAGTTCGGGCGAGAAGAGCCGGACAAAAATCACAAGAAAAATTTGGTGGAGAAATAAAGGTGCGTAACTTCGCATCCCATTTGAAAAAAATGGCCGCCTGTTGGCGGAAGAAAGTTCTTTGAAAGTTTGGAAGCAACAATACTCTGACCTGATAGCCATCAGGTTGGGGGTAAGGTTTAGCGAAATTAATCGATCCAAGAAACGTTAATTTTCTAATGAGAATTTAACGCCATAGATCAAACAACATTTACAATGGAGAGTTTGATCCTGGCTCAGGATGAACGCTAGCGGCAGGCTTAATACATGCAAGTCGAGGGGCAGCAGGACTGTAGCAATACAGTTGCTGGCGACCGGCAAACGGGTGCGGAACACGTACACAACTTTCCTTTAAGTGGGGAATAGCCCGGGGAAACCCGGATTAATACCCCGTAATATTATGAAGTGGCATCATTTTATAATTATAGCTCCGGCGCTTAAAGATGGGTGTGCGGCTGATTAGGTAGTTGGCGGGGTAACGGCCCACCAAGCCTACGATCAGTAACTGGTGTGAGAGCACGACCAGTCACACGGGCACTGAGACACGGGCCCGACTCCTACGGGAGGCAGCAGTAAGGAATATTGGTCAATGGACG
>DASUTP010000172.1:0-4822 GCA_036374515.1 Chryseolinea sp.
AAAACAAAGCTTCTCGCGGCACTGTGCCCTACCGGGAGGCGCTGAATGTTGGCGTTATTTTTACTGTTGAAGACAAGCAAAAACACGAGGCAATAAAGGAATTCATAAAAAAACTCGAACATGATGGCAAGAAAGTTCAGGTGATAGAGTTTTTGCCGGAAGACAGAGAGAATTATGATTTCAAGTTTGATTTCTTTTCCGAAAAAGATCTTTCCTTTTGGGGACAAATAACGGCACAAAATGCGCTTAGATTCTCCGAAGCTCCATTTGACTTCCTGTTTTACATTGATATCAACCCTAACCCTTTCATCTTGTATTTGCTTGCACGGGGGAAGGCCCGCTGCCGGGTTGGCAGATCGTGGGAACAGGGCCGTCCTTACTTCGAGTTCATGATAGAATCAATCAACAGCAATCAATCGTTGATTGAGGGCATTTATAAATACACAACGCAGCTGAAATAGTTGAAAAATGAATTTCGCCCAAGGTAAAATGTCTTACGTTCAATTTGTAGCTTGCGCCAAAAACCGGAATTATTAAGGGAGGAATTCACATGAGCTCAAACCCCCAGTAAGGAGATTACGCCGGGTTCGGCTCGCAAAAATTTCAAACTTGGAACTTCAATACATCAACACTCCATAGACATGAAAAAATTGTACGGAACAGGGGTTGCCCTGATTACTCCGTTTACCGAAACGCTCGAAGTTGATTATAAGGCGTTAAAAAAACTTCTTCAGCATACCGGCAGAGGGGTCGATTACTTTGTCGTAATGGGTACAACGGGAGAGGCGGCAACGTGTTCGGAACAAGAGAAGTCAGAAATTCTGGAATTCGTAAAAAAGAATAATCCCAACAATCTTCCTATCGTTTTCGGCATTGGCGGAAACAATACGCAGCACGTGCTGGATTCAATCGAGTCAACCGACTTTGACGGCGTGACTGCATTATTGTCAGTGAGCCCTTATTACAGCAAGCCCCCTCAGGAAGGCATCATTCAGCATTTTAAAGTGATCGCGGATAAAAGTCCTGTACCGGTTTTATTATATAATGTGCCGGGAAGGACCTCCAGTAATCTCACAGCAGAAACGACGCTGCGCCTTGCAGAGCACGAAAACATTATTGGTACCAAGGAGGCCTCTGGAAACCTGGAGCAATGCATGAAAATTTCGAAGTATATGCCGAAAGATTTTTTGCTTCTCTCAGGCGATGATATGCAAACCGTTGCAATGTACGCAGTCGGTGGCAAGGGCGTTATATCTGTGCTGGCAAATGCATATCCGCAAATTTTCAGAAAACTGAAAGAGTACGCATTTGCAAGGGACTACACGAAAGCGAGTCACCAACTTTTCAAATTGCTCGAGATCAATGGACCTATGTATGAGGAAGGGAATCCCGTTGGCGTGAAAAGCTTGCTTGAATCAATGGGAATTTGCAGTGCAAACGTTCGCCTTCCATTGGTGAGAGCCTCTAAAGCATTAGAAACTAAAATCAGCGGCATGGCTGCTGCCCTAAAAAAATAAGGGATACTGTATATCCCTTATTTTGAACTCAAATTTTTTCGGGGTTTTAAGCCTTATTTTTTATCTCCTGAACCTCTGCACGAATTGCCTGAGCGAGGTTTTTAAGGTCTTGCATACCCTTTCTTACGCGGGTACCGGCTGCGCTATTGCCCTTATTATAAAACTTGTCAGCATCTCCTTCAAGTGAAGATATGAGACTTTTGAGCTCTTCAAATTTTTGCATTTTTATTAGATTTTAATGATTGAAAATTTAGTTTCTTACGCCAATTTAAATAAATACCTTTAAAAACAACCCAAAAAGCCCTTTTTTTTAAACTCCCTTGGTTACAGACACTAAAACTTCCTCCTTGTAAAATCCACTGTCGAGCTTCTCTTTCAGCTTTGAAAATGCGTTCAATGTCATCTCAACATCCGCCAATGTATGGGCCGCCGTCGGGATGATTCTGAACATTATAACATCCTTAGGAACAACAGGATAGATCACTACTGAGCAGAAAATATTGAAGTTTTCACGCAAGTCCATCGACATGTTGGCAGCCTCTCCTACGCCACCCTTGAAAAGCACTGGAGTTACCGGAGAATTCGTACCGCCGATGTTAAAGCCCCGCTCCTTCAATCCGCTCTGCATGGCTCTGACTACCTTCCACAGATTTTCCTTTAATTCTGGTCTTGAACGAAGTAATTCGAGGCGTTTCATGCCTCCAAGCACCAGTGTCATTGGTAAGCTCTTCGCATAAATCTGCGACCTCACGCTATATCTTAAATACTTCAATATCTTTTTATCGCCAGCCACAAATGCGCCAATGCTGGCCATGGACTTAGCAAAAGTTGAAAAATACAAGTCGACCTGATCCTGAACGCCCTGCTCCTCCCCTGCACCTGCGCCCGTCTTTCCCAACGTGCCGAAGCCATGCGCGTCGTCTACAAACAGCCGGAAATTGTACTTTTTCTTCAAGGCTACAACACCTTTCAAATCGCCTTGCTTACCCGACATTCCAAAAACCCCCTCCGTGATCACCAGAATTCCTCCTCCTGTTTCATCGGCCAGCTTGGTGGCACGTTGAAGTTGTTTTTCCAGGCTATCCATGTCGTTATGGGTGTAAACAAAGCGCTTTCCCATATGCAAGCGAACGCCATCGATAATACAAGCATGCGATTCAGCATCGTACACAATTACATCCTTGCGATCCACAAGCGCATCGATGATGGATACAACCCCCTGGTAGCCGAAGTTGAGCAGCATAACATCTTCCTTTTTTACGAACGCTGCAAGTTGACGCTCAAATTCAAGGTGATTGACCGAATTACCTGACATCATCCGTGCGCCCATCGGCAAACCCATTCCGTATTGCGCGGCGGCATCTGCGTCGGCTTTACGTACTTCCGGATGGTTGGCAAGACCTAAATAGTTGTTCAGACTCCAATTGAGCACTTCGCGACCGTTAAATGTCATTCGTGGCCCGATCTCTCCTTCGAGTTTCGGAAAAAAGAAGTAATCATCCGGAAGGTGTGCATACTTGGCTAGCGGCCCGGCTTCCATTCTAAGCTTTTCAAATAAATCTACCATGCTGCAGTTTGATTTTAATAATTCCTGCAAAAATAAGGAAAAAACCTTAATTTGAAGATTCCGCATTCGCGAATGAGTTCAGTTTTAGCGATGAAAGCGTCTAATTCTTAAGTAAGTTTAAGCCCATGTCAAAAATCAAAAAGATTCTGGTTGCCAATCGCGGGGAAATCGCTTTGCGGATTATGCGCACGGCGCGGGAAATGGGTATTGAAACCGTGGCGGTCTATAGTGAAGCAGACCGTCAGGCACTACACGTCCGGTACGCCGACGAAGCTGTTTTCATCGGCCCTCCACCATCTTCGGAATCCTACTTGCGGATCGAAAAGCTCATTGCCGCCGCAAAGCTTACTGGCGCCGATGCCATCCATCCAGGTTATGGGTTCCTTTCCGAAAATGAAGATTTTGCACAGCAGGTGATAGATGCGGGAATGCACTTTATTGGGCCACCACCCCATGCCATTGAAATCATGGGAAGTAAGCTGGCGGCTAAGGCGGCCGTTGCAAAATTTAATGTCCCGTTGGTACCAGGCACGTCTGAACCGATCACAAACATAGAGAACGCTAAAAAAGTGGCTGCGTCCATTGGTTATCCCATCCTCATCAAAGCAAGCGCGGGCGGCGGAGGAAAAGGTATGCGTATCGTGGAGGAGGAAAATTCGTTTCAGGAACAAATGGAACGGGCGGTGAGCGAAGCCACTTCAGCATTTGGTGACGGCTCGGTTTTTATCGAAAAATACATCACAAAACCCCGGCATATCGAATTCCAAATTTTTGGAGATCAGCACGGCAACGTGGTCCATTTATTTGAGCGGGAATGTTCAATACAGCGCAGACATCAGAAAGTTATCGAAGAAGCTCCTTCTTCTGTCTTAACACCAGCCGTTCGCGAAGCGATGGGAAAGTCCGCCATCGACGTCGCCAGGTCTTGTGGTTACTATAATGCTGGTACGGTTGAATTCATCCTGGATGAGCATAATAACTTCTACTTTTTGGAAATGAATACACGTCTCCAGGTAGAGCATCCTGTAACCGAAGAGATAACAGGTCTGGACCTTGTGAAGCTTCAGATACAAGTTGCCGAGGGGGAAAAGCTCCCCTTTCAACAAGAAGACCTGTCAATTCACGGACACGCGATTGAAATCAGGGTTTATGCTGAAGATCCTGCTAATAATTTCCTCCCTGATATTGGAACCTTGAAAACATATAAGCGCCCCCAAGGTCACGGTGTTCGCGTTGATGACGGCTTCGAGCAGGGAATGGACATTCCATTTTACTATGATCCCATGATCGCGAAGCTGATCTGCCGGGCTGAATCACGAGAAGCTGCCATTAAGAAAATGGTCCGCGTGATCGATGAATATGAAATTACCGGTTTGGAAACAACGCTGGGATTTTGTCGCTTCGTTATGAGCCACGAGGCGTTCGTTTCCGGAAACTTCGATACACGTTTTGTAGAGAAATATTTTCGACCAGAAGTTTTAAATCGTTCCCAGGGCGAAGAATGGATTGCTGCCGCCCTCGCGGTGATGCTGGGAAATGGCAAACAGGCGGTGAATGCAGCGCCGGACCAGGCTCAAAGCGGGAGTAAATGGAAAAAAAGAAAACTTGAGCCTTAAGGCTGTTCAACTATCACTGTTGTGATCGTCAATGGCGCGGGTGTAAAACAAATGATAAAAATAAAAAGCGATACCCATCCCAATACAATACGCTTTGTGTCCAGCGGTTCCTCAATCTCCGA
>DASUTP010000173.1:0-5302 GCA_036374515.1 Chryseolinea sp.
CCTTCGAATTGCTCGAATACCTCTTCCGTTAGCTTGTAGAGATCGATATTCTCAAAGTGCATTTTAATCTGACCTGTTTCGATGTGTGAAAGCGTCAGCAGATCTTGCACTAAAACATCAAGTCCGTCGAGGCTCTTCGCCGCCTTCTTCAAAAATTTTGTACGGACCGTCTTATCGTTCACGGCGCCATCCAGTAAGGTATGTACAAAACCCTGCGCGGCGAAAATCGGTGTTTTCAGCTCATGAGAAACATCGGCGATAAACTCCCTGCGGAAAGCTTCCAGTTTTTTTAGCTCATCGATTTCCTTCTGCTTAAGGTCAGCGAACGAATAAATTTCCTCATTTATGGTTTTTAAGGGGTTCAAAGCCGCCGTCGTCGGTTTAAGCTTTGAAAGCTCCTTTTTCTTAAGCTTGTTCATTAGCTTGTAGATCTTGTTGATCTCGCGAAAAATGAGAAATTCAAGCACAACAAAAATGAGAAGATAGGAAACAGAGAAGCTGATAAAGAAAGCAACTATGAGGGCGCTCAGGTCGACACTTTTAACCAGCGATAAAAAAAGAGAAGTGATGATTGCAATACATACTGCTAGTAAAAGGGCTAATCCCCGTGAACTGTAAACCATGCCCGAAGATAGTTCCGTTATGCGTTATCCGTTACTAGTTGATTCCGAAAAGTTAATACAGCGTTGCTGGAAAATGGATGGTTTTACTGCGTGAACTTGTACCCTACGCCCTTCACCGTTGTGATGTAATCTTCGCCAATTTTCTCGCGGACCTTCCGGATGTGCACGTCCACTGTTCGGGCCAATACATAAACGTCGGAACCCCAGATATTTTGAAGCAGGTCCTCGCGGCTGAAGACTTTGTTAGGATTTTGCGCCAGGAAATACAGCAGTTCGAATTCTTTTTTGGGAAGATTTATTTCCTTCCCTTTAACCGAAATGGTGTAGCTCGTTCGGTCTATGGTAAGGTCACCGATGGTGATGGTGTTTGATGGTGAAGATTTTTTTGAATCTCTCCGGAACAATGCGCTGATTCGGCTCATCAGCGCCCGCGGCTTAATAGGCTTGGTAATGTAATCATCGGCGCCTATGTCAAACGCCGCCACTTCAGAATATTCTTCCGAACGCGCCGTCAGAAAAACGACGAACATTTTTTGCAGTTCGGGCAAATCCCTCAGCAACCGGCAGGTCTCAACGCCATCCATCTTTGGCATCATGATGTCGAGAAGAACAAGGTCAGGAATAAATTTCCTGGCAATGTCAACTGCCCTGGCGCCATCCTGGGCGGTCTTCACCTCGTAACCGTTCTTTTCCAGGTTGTACTTTAATAGTTCCAGGATAGGTTCTTCATCGTCTACGACAAGCACTTTGTGCATTTGCTTGTTTCCCATAATTAAACTCTTTCGTCAAAAATACGGGACAAAACAGCGTTTTAAAAACGAACTGCGCTTTATTAACAATTCCTTAATGGCCAGTACCATAATTCAAAAAAAACATTCCTTGCAAAATACTTCATCCCAAAACGGGTTTCTCATTTCATTCGATTACAGGAAAGGATATTTATCGCTTAAATACAAAATGTACGCCCTTAAGTCGCTGCCAAACTTAGTCCGCCATTCTTCGCCAAATATGTTCTGTTTCGCCTGATACTGCCGAAAATTCATGAAGTAGGCGTTGTTGGGCAACTTTTGATTGAACCGGGATGATGGATGTTTGGTCAATGCGAGCGATAGCGTATCCATCGCATTCACAATTTTCCGAATGGCTGTTTCTTTGAGCGCCCGTTTCCGCTCAATCGGATCGGATGTATTCATGCGTCCGTACAAGCTGTCCAAGTGCGTTGCACCACGTAACATATGGTTAACGTACTTGAGATAATCTTCATCTTCCTGAAGATAGGTGATGTATTCTTTTGAATCCTTTCCATATTTATAAATGAGAAACAGCTCCGCGCCCCGGTCGCCAATAAAAGTGGCGAGGTTTTCATTGAACTCGACGCTGTCCTTTACAAAAATGGTAGCATGAGACATCTCATGAATGATGAGGTTTGCTAAGTCACCTTCGCTCCTTGTTAACATTTTGCTCAGGATGGGATCGGTGAACCATCCAAGCGTCGACCACCCACCTGGATTCCGGACTATTACATCCCAACCTTCTTTTTCAAGTTCATTTCTCAAATTTTCCGCGCGGTCTTTTTTAAAAAATCCCTTGTAGGGGACTGACCCGATCACTGGGAACTTCCATTCTTTCGCCTTTAAGGCAAAAGGTTCGCTTGCCATAACCACCCACATTACCTCTTCACCTTTCTGGTCGTATAATGTTTTGTAATTCTCGGTATCCTCCAGGCTAAGGGAGTCGATGGCATACTTTCTGATTTCTTTGATCAACTCAAGCCTTGCCTTCAATGAATCAGGGAAACCGGGATCCGCTAAATAATGCTCTACAGGTTTGGCATTCCATATAATGTTGAGTTGTCCATAGCCTTGCTGCAAACCATAGGCAATCAAGTCCCGGTATATCAGCACCAGTACGACCAGTACCGCTAGTGCGGCCAGTAAGATCCGTTTGAAAATTTTTCGGACACTGGAGCTCATTTGTGGAAGGTAAATTTTTGAAGCGTTAAGGCACCTTATAAATCTGCAATGAACCGGTGGTATTCGCCAAAACGCGAGCGGTTATTTTTAAAGATGAGGTGTGAATTAAAATATTTTCCTGATAAAATTTCTTTGACACTCGTTGTCATTTTCATTTGGTCAAATGTCAACTACTTGACTTCATTTCGTTTAGAATAATAATGCTAAAGCAATAAAGCAATATAATTAAACTTTCACCCCATTTATAAGGATTGATCTCGTTTTAAATTTAAACGTGAAATAGTAATTTCAACCTTATAAACCGTTGACAGTTACCCGCAGGCAATTAAAATTTAGATGATTCATTCTGCCTTTCCTATCAACCGGTTTTGACTTGTAACTTAAAACATGAAAAACACATATGAGCGACGCTAAAGAAAAATTGAAGGCACTTCAACTAACACTCGACAAACTTGAGAAAACCTATGGGAAGGGAACGGTGATGAAACTCAGCGATGAGAAAGTAATGGACGTACCGGCAATCTCAACCGGCTCTTTGGGGCTGGACCTTGCCCTGGGTATTGGTGGTATTCCACGCGGAAGGATAACAGAAATTTACGGACCTGAATCTTCCGGTAAGACGACTCTCACCATGCATTGTATTGCAGAAGCGCAGAAGAAAGGTGGTCTTGCGGCATTCATCGATGCTGAACATGCTTTTGACAAATTGTATGCTGAAAAACTGGGGATCGATACAGAGAATTTATTGATCTCTCAACCCGACAACGGCGAACAGGCGCTTGAAATCGCGGATCATTTGATCCGTTCTGGTGCTATCGACATTATTGTTATTGACTCCGTTGCCGCCCTGGTTCCGAAAAGCGAGCTTGAGGGTGAGATGGGTGAAAGCAAGATGGGACTTCAGGCACGTTTGATGTCGCAGGCTTTGCGTAAGCTCACGGGTACAATCAATAAGACGGGTTGTGCCTGCGTCTTCATCAATCAGCTCCGCGAAAAAATCGGAATTATGTTTGGTAATCCTGAAACCACAACTGGTGGTAACGCGCTGAAATTCTACGCGTCCGTTCGGTTGGATATCAGAAGAATTGGCCAAATAAAGGAAGCTGCCGACGACATTACAGGTAATCGCGTGAAGGTGAAAGTTGTAAAAAATAAAGTAGCTCCTCCCTTCAAGGTGGTGGAATTTGATATCATGTATGGAAGGGGTATTTCAAAATCCGGCGAAATTATCGACCTGGGTGTTGAGCTTAATGTGATTCAAAAATCGGGATCATGGTTCTCCTATAGTGGAAATAAACTGGGTCAGGGTCGCGATGCCGTAAAACAACTCATTGAAGACACTCCGGAACTACTGGATGAACTAGAAAGAAAAATCAAAGAAAAAATTTCCACAGAGGAATCAAAAGCCGTGCTGGAGGAGAAGGTTTAATGGTGATCGGTGATCGGGTAATCGGTGATCAGGTAATCGGTAATCGGTAATCGGTCAGCGTGCCTTTAGGGGTGAGGTGGTTGGTTTGTAAGAGGTGGCTTGTAAGAAGTTGTAGGCCCTAGTTTGTATTGAGTGCCTGGTTGAAGTGTTGGGTACGAACGCATGCGATGCAATTGAACTTACACCTGGGCTTCATTCTTAACACCGAGGCTGTAAATTGACCTGTGTCGACGGTAAAGCATCACCAGCTTCGACACAGTATGAGGAAAGAATTTAAGCGAGATCCAGTATTACTGATTACTGATTACTGATTACTGATTACCGATTACTGTTTACCACTTACCAACTACCTCTTACAACCCCCCGCTCCCCTGGCTCACAGCACTCCAGCCACTAAGTCGCCCTGATTGCAATCACTGGATCCAGTCGCGCTGCCATTGCTGCCGGCACAATGCCTGACACCAATCCAATAGCGGAAGACACGCCCAGGCCAAGCACGATATTTTTGATGGTTAATGTTACCACCAGCGTTCCCATTGGGATAAACGTTATCAGGTAGACGAGAAACAAACCCGACAGACCGCCGATCAGACTCAAGAAAATTGCTTCAAACAAAAACTGAAATAATATAAAGTAGTTTTTGGCACCCAGCGATTTTTGCAATCCAATGATGCTCGTCCTCTCTTTTACTGAGACAAACATGATATTGGCAATACCAAATCCTCCGACCAGAATTGAAAATCCCCCGATGATCCACCCGGCCAATCCCACGACATCAAACGCACCACTGATCACGTTGGCAATTGCTTCAGGGCGATTCAAGACAAAGTTGTCTTTTTCGGTGGGTCGCAATCCCCTGCGCGCCCGCAAGATTCCACGAACCTCGTTTTCCAGTTCAACAAGTCCGACGTCCGCTTCATGCCCCTTCACACCAATTCGCGAGGTGAGCTCGAACGGCTGACCAGTTCCAGTTTGATAAAGTCTCCGGAAGGACTGGTATGGAATTACCGTCGCATAGTCGTTGCTGGGGGTGCCCATGAAGCTTTGTCCCTCTTTTTTTATGACACCGATCACAATGTATTTTAGGTTCTTTATCTTAATTGTTTTCCCTACCGGCTCCTCTTCATTGGGAAAAAGAGCTGTGGCAACTTCGTAGCCGATGAGCGCGACATTCCGTCCCGCTTCCACCTCCTCAGCGGTAAAATATCTGCCCTTTTCGATGTTTACTTCAAACACAACATCGTAGCCAACGCTGCCGCCCATCAATCGGATCTGGC
>DASUTP010000174.1:0-19655 GCA_036374515.1 Chryseolinea sp.
GCGTTTAAACGATTCGGATACGTTTCCCTTAAGTTTTGTTATGAGAAAAGGCAGGTGCTTTTTATCTGGAGCCAACAGGTTAAGCCGGCGCTCTAATGATTCCCGAAATGAGATTGATCCATCCATACCCTCGTTGGTGATTTGAACGATTTGAGCCTTACGAGATTCTTTTTCCGGATGGTCACTAAGCGAAATGTCCGCCAACACGTCAAAGGCTTCAACTTTTGTAAAAGTACTATCGAAATCGATTACAAAGTATTTATTGAGTTTCATGTTCGGATAATGAAACGCAAATGTAATGGATTTATGAATTCGGATTAAGGACTGAAGGTTTTTGTTGATGCTAATAACCCCAGACGTATGCTCTGTGCATTCGGCCAAACTGGATTATTTCCTGGAATGCAACGCGATTAAATTTCCCTCTGAATCGATGAATCTTGCGAAATAGCCATGCTCGGGGGCAATAAATGTTTTTGGCACCATTACTTTTCCCCCCGCGTCTTCTACCCGGTTTAACACGACACTTAAATCGGACCCCCCATTTAAGTAGGGAAGTGTGCCTTGCTGCGATGGCGAGTAGCCGGAGCCAAAACAAATTGCTCCGCCCACACGACCAGGCTGCTGTTCGTACAGCAAAAATCCCATCCGCACAGGTCCAACCATCGCATCGGGCATCTGGTAGTCATAGATAGCTGAATAGAATTTTTTTGCGCGTTCAAAATCAATAACAGGAATTTCGAACCAGGTAATGGCGTTGTCCAGCATCTCCATAGTACATTCAATGGATTGTTGAGGTTGGAATTCAATTTAAAAAAAAAGAAGCTTTCGTAGCACCTTCTTAAATATATTTTGGATGGTTGAAAGGAGGAAGGCCAGTTATTGTTGCCGCGGCAATACCTCTGATACCGCGGCAACAATATCCGGCCGGGTCCATATTTCTTAACAAGTCGCGTACGGGTCCGCAAGGAAATAGTTTGCAGTCTTGCTTCCCCTTAGTTTTACTAAAGTTCTGAGCTGTCACAAGATGGTTCAAAAAAGGGTGCCCTGCGGTGCTTGTGACGTCTGGGGTCTCGCCTCAAAGCAACGGAGTGAGCAAACGACAAACCGAGTCTAGCAAACGATTATAGATTGACCGTTTGGACCACTCCTCGTACGTAACTTCCCGGCTGTTGCTAAGGTCATGGACGAACGCTTGGTCGACTTCACCGCAGAGTTTTTCATCATAAATAACTGCGGCAATTTCAAAATTGATGTAAAAGCTGCGGGTATCCATATTGGCGGTGCCGATGATGGCTACCTGATTGTCAAAGGTCATTGTTTTCGCATGTGAAAAGCCCTTATCATAAAAATAAATTTTGATTCCACTGCGAAGGAGTGGTTTCAGGTACGACAGGGATGCGTGTTTTACAATGTGTGAGTCGGATTTGCCGGGCAAAATCATCTTGACGTCAATTCCATTACTGGAAGCGATCTGCAGCGCTGTTATGATCTGGTCGGTTGGGATAAAGTAAGGAGTAATTATCCAAATTTTAAGCTTTGCCTGATTGATGGCCGCGAGAATCGCCTCCATGCAATAAGGTCGCGGTGAGTCCGGGCCGCTTGCTACCAGCGTTGCCGTTGCGCCATCTTGTATTGCAAATTGATTTCCAAAGTAGGGTCGCTCAAATGGGAACTTCTCTCCCGCCGTGAAATGCCAGCTCAAGAGAAATTGAAGTTGTAACTGGTTCACCAGGGGCCCCTCAATTTTTATGTGTGTATCCCTCCAGTAGAGTTTATGTTTTCCGTTGTTTAGATAGCGCTCGTCCAGATTGATCCCCCCTTCGAATCCGACCCGGCCGTCGATGACAATGATTTTACGATGGTTCCGGAAATTTGCCTGAGCCAGGAATGGGAACGCTACCGGCATAAAACGGTGTACCGTTACGCCTGACTTTCGCAGGCGCCTAACCATCTTGCGGCTCTTCTTTGAACCAAAATCGTCGATGATAATTCTTATTTCAATTCCCTCCCTGGCTTTCCTCGTCAAAACCTCAACGACTTTTTTACCGACATCGTCATAGGAAAAGACATAGTACTCCATATGGATGTGATGCTTTGCTTCCTCCAGAGAATTCAATACTTCGGGGAATTTTGCCTCCCCGTTCAACAGCAGCTTGATCTTGTTATTCAGTGTAAGGAAGCCTTGATGTTGATTGAAAATCAGGCGAGCGGGCGCAATCAGGTCGCCAAATTTTTTTTCTGTCTGGTCAACTCGCTTTTCAAGTTCGGCGTTGTGATCCGTCCAAAAACTTTCCATCACGGGACTGTCGACCGCGCCTTTTAAGTTAAATAGTCTTTGCTTGCGATAATCGCGTCCAAAAAAATAGTAAACCACCAAACCCAATACAGGCAAGAGCGCAAGAAGCATTATGTAAGCGATTGACTTTGTGGGATTTTTATTTTCCAGCAGGATCATCAGGATGACCCCGACATACGCAAGGGCGAAAGGGACTATCCAATACCATCGGTGTGAAAGGTTAAAGGCTAAATCCCAGAGTGACACAGGTACTTCCGTTTATGTTTTGAGCCGTGAGTAAATTTCATGTAAACTAACTATTTGCTCCATTGCGGTCAACGTCGGTAGTGTAGTTGATTAAAAATATTATCTGCTTAAGACCTTGACAGCGCAGTCATATCAGTTAAAGACATTCACGCCAAGGGTAACCCCGGATTTCACGGTAAATTTTTTGAATGCGGTATACTTGCTACCGGTTGTTTGCTTGACGCGAAACACTATTTTGTACTGTCCGGGTAAAAGGTTAAGCGTGAATTGGCTTCGAAGGTCATTTAAATTACAGATCCAGGTTTGCGCGCCGTCGGGTTTGAGTTCATACAGGCTGCCATAACCGGTAGATGTTGTGTTAAAGTTGACAATGCCCGGTGCCGGTAGTAAGATCGTCTCAGTTTTATTTGGCTGTATTTCGATGCTAAATACGCGGCGTGGCAAGGTGAGAGTTTCCACCTCATAGTTACCAGTCAGGTAACGGACGGTCTCGTTGCTTCTCTGCGTATGGATAAGTTCCGATCTTCCATTTTCCCGAATGAGAGTCTGAAGATTGTTATCCCGACGTCCATCCTGCTTTACGACCAGGTTCCCTTGAGGTGCGCGTATCGATAGCACGTTGTGCTTTCCTATGAGCAATCCTATATTGTTTTTGATGACGGGAGGAATGGTATTCACCACCAGATCATAATCAACGACGGGATCAATTTGAACCGTATCAGGCCTTCCCTGGCCATCGCGATAATGTACGAAATCATACATGGGAACTCCTGTAAGGGAGTTCAGGAAACTGACGTTGACATTGGTTTCCGTGGGCTGGTTGTTAGCATCCAGGATCTCGACACTTACGGTAGTCTTTGCAAAACTTGTTTCAATGGCCTCGTTAAGAACCTCATTGAATTTTCCTGGGGTATCGGCATCGATATATCGTCCGGCACACTCAAGGGACTGGGCTGTTTTTAGGCCAAGCCCGATGATATATGGCCGTAAGAACACACCCTTTTTTTGCATCGCTTTCGACATCGCACAAAGATCGCCGCCGCAAGATTCGATCCCGTCGGTTATCAGTATCACGATGTTGCGATAGCCTGCACTGGTGGGAAAATCATTTGCTGCCTGCTCCAAGGAATACGTGATCGGAGTGACGCCTTTTGGTTTTATTTCCCCGAGTTTTTGTATAATTAACGTATGACTTCTGGGTCTGAAGGGCACCTCGAGCCAGGTATCCTTGCAGTTTTTAATCTCCTGTGGCGAACGATGACCATACACCCGAAGCGCAAGTTCGAGTTTCGTGTTTTGTCCCAACGAATCAACAAGTTTTGTGAGGATGGATTTGGCTACGCTCCACCTGGTTTGGTTTGGCCGTTCCCACTGTTCCAGCATACTTCCCGAAGCATCGAGCAGAAACAGTATCCGGGTTTTTTCCGGCAGCTTCTGCTGCACCTTGGTCTGGCCGAAGGAGCTGTTACAAAGAAAAAAGTAGACTGTAAAAAACAGGACTGTTCTTCCAATATCAACTGGTGAAAAATTCATTCACCAATTTAACGTTATTGTTAGAAGTTTCTTGTTAGTTGTTTCTGGTTTCTCCTTGGAGTTAGCTTTTCAGGATCTGGCGAGCGTGATCTTTCGTATCGACTTTTTGAATAATTTCGTCAATAACGCCTTTCTCATTAATTAGAAACGTAACCCTGGCAGTTCCCATATATTTTCTGCCATACATGCTCTTTTCAACCCAGGTTCCATACGCATCATGCAAAATCTTGTCAGGATCGGACAGAAGGTGGAAGGGTAATTTTTCCTTGGCAATAAATTTTTGGTGCGATTTCTCCGAATCTGTACTGACGCCAAGCACTTCATATCCCTGTTTTTGAAGCATTTTATAATTGTCGCGAAGATTGCAGGATTCTGCAGTACAACCGGGCGTCATATCCTTGGGGTAAAAATAAAGCACCACTTTTTTTCCTTTGAGATCTTTGAGCCGAATCTCGTTTCCGTTTTCGTCTTTAACAGCGAAATCAGGAGCTTTATCGCCAGGTTTTAGCGCCATGTCAGGGTATTTTTTGCTTAAATGTACTTTTATTTCCCGCATTGTCTGTCACGGTGAGCTCAAACATGCCCTTCATCGGCACCCGTTTATTGAGACTTTCCGTCCAGATCACGCTGTTCTTGTTATCGTAATGCATCAACACCCACTCGCCATTGATCGTAGCCTCATATAAAGAAATCCCAGACAAGTTATCCTTGATCTTAAACCGGGCAGATGAAGGGTTGACAAACACCGGCTTAATAGTTGGAGCAATCGAATCCTGCAACACCATAAAATCTCCAAACTCCCGTGTGTTGAAATTGATGCGATCGTTGATCCATTCGCCGCCCAGATAGGTATATCCTCTTCCGGCGACACGATATACAGCCATGTTTGTTTGCTTCGGATAGCTCCTCCGTGGCTTCAGGGATACTGAAATGATTTTATTCAACGGGACGGCCCTGTTACCAATGGTGTAAATCTCGTATCCGCCAGGGGTAACCGTATAATTTGTGTGCAGGTAAAGCGTATCATAAATTGCGTCTTGCGAAAAGGTTATATCCATGAGATTCCCGTAGAACTTGTAATCGGTGCCAGATGGAACCGTTGCATTTATCTTAGGGAGCAGGGTTTTTTCGCAGGCAATGATGGAGTCGGGAATCGTTTTCCGAAGATCGATCAGATATACGGCCTGGTTTTGATTGTAATAGTCCGGCTCCACGTCTCTGGACATTCCATCAAGGAAAATTCGTGCTTTATTCCCTGACGTCGCACAGGCTCTTGCCGTAACGATCATTGTGTTTTCCATAATGTCCGAAGAAAGTTCCTGATTCACTACCTCCAGTGAGGATACTTCTTTGGCCAGTTCATCCGGCTGTAGCCTGAAAGAGACGTTGCTGGCGTTTCCATCGCTGTCTTTCATTATTATCTCCACGGCAGACTCCTTCGAGGGATTAACCTTTACCTTGCCGGAGCCTGGTGACTCGCCGTAAAATTTCAGATTGTTGCCGTCATCAATATATAATTTATAGAACCTGGTTCCTTTATTTCGCATGGTCTTGAAGTCCATCAGCGTATAAATTGCCCGTGTCTCGGCAATGTTAACTTTGTCGATTGCTTGTTTGAAAATCAGCTGGCTGTCAACCTTCACTTCGATATGATTCACGCCTCCAAAAAACTGGCTCTTATAAGCAAGCTTATCTTTTGCAATGATTTCAATTCCGATATTACCCGTGGCAAATATTGGATTGGCGATCACAAAATCGTTACCTACGCGCTGTGCGTAAAACTCAAACCGTCCAAAGCGATCGTTGATCCTCGAATGTATGTCTAGAGTACGCAAAGCAATCTTTTCCGCTGCAGGCGGATATTTGTCGGCGAGTTCTGCGAAGCCTGCCACCTTGATCGGGTCAAGTGCATTATTTTCAGAATCCCTGATGTCATAGTGTAAATGAGGCCCGCCCGATGAACCTGAGTTGCCAGATAATCCGATGGTGTCACCACGCGTGACCATGAATTCGTCGGGGTTAAAATACAAGTCGATCTCGCCCGATTTCAAACGATATTGTTCCTCCAGTATGTGCTTTGCGATCGGGCCCTTGAACTTGTCGAGATGGGCATACAATGTGGTATTTCCATCGGGATGCCTAATGTAAATAACATTTCCATACCCGACGCCACTGGAGGTGATTCGCGAGATGTATCCGCTCTTGGAAGCGCGGACAGGCATACCGATCATGTTGTTCGTGCGTATATCGATACCGGAATGAAAATGCGTCGTACGCAATTCTCCCATGGTTCCGGCCAAAGAGCCAGGCTGACCCGGATAGATAGGGTAAAGATATGTTTCGTCCGCGGGGAACTTCTCTTCAGGTTTGCTGAATTGAGCCTGCGCGAATGTAGGCGTGATTAGAAATAATAAAAATGCAGCCCTACTTAACCTCAAACTCCAATAATTTTTCATTCTCAATACTTGCTGATAAGACGTCGCCAACCTTGATCGGGCCTACACCTTTTGGTGTTCCCGTAAAAATTAAATCGCCGGTGCGCAGCGTAAAAAATTTTGATAAGTACGAAATTATATAATCAAAACTAAAAAGCATAAAACTTGTATTGCCTTGTTGCTTTGATTCTCCGTTAATTTTCAACGTGAAGTTGATATTCTTTAAATCCTTAAATTCACCAACGGGAATAAACTTGTCAGAAACCGGAGCCGACCCGTTAAATCCTTTTGCTATATCCCAGGGCAATCCCTTTTCCTTTGCTTTTTGCTGCAAGTCACGTGCGGTAAAATCTATTCCAATGCCAATAGCATCGACATACTTGGGCGCAAATTTTTCTTCGATATTTTTCCCCTCTTTGCTTATCCGAAGCACCAGTTCCGCCTCGTAATGGACGTCTGTGGAAAACGCAGGATAGTAGAAAGGCGCGTTGTTTCTAATCAAAGCGGTGTCGGGCTTTGTGAAAATCACCGGTTCATCGGGTCTTTCATTGTTCAGCTCCTTGACGTGTTCCGCGTAGTTTCGACCGACGGCAAAAATCCTCATGGTGATGAATTTTAAACTCTAAAAAAACTCATAGCACACTCAAAATCAAAACCGAATATCAAATTGTTAGGTGAAGTGTTCTAAATTTTCGATTGATTTTGGTTGTTTTGGGTTTCCTGGATCTGCTGCGCTTCCGGAACCAAAGTTCTGGCAAAGGTATGGCATTTTATTGTCACCGAGTGCTCGCCTTTATCATCTATTAGTTTAATGATCCCTTTAGGTTGTTCAACGTCATCTACTTTCGTTGTTCTGGCATGCGGATCTTCCACCGGAATTATCTCGATATGGTATACAGTTTCCAGATGCCGGTACCGAAGTTTGAACGATCCCCATTCCGGTGGAATACAAGGCTCAAACCACAGCTCGTCACCCTTCCGGTTCAGCCCCAGAAATGACTCAAGAATCAACTGATACATCCAACCTGCCGAGCCAGTGTACCATGTCCAGCCCCCGCGTCCCGTATGAGGGTGCACGCCGTACACATCTGCCGCCATCACATACGGCTCGACCTTGTAAACCGAAACATCGTCTTCTGATTTTCCGTGATTGATTGGATTGATCATATTTAGCAATTCCCAAGTGTGCTTTTGATCGCCCAATTTTGCAAATGCCATTACCATCCATATGGCCGCGTGAGTATACTGGCCGCCGTTTTCGCGTACACCCGGAACGTAACCCTTGATATATCCGGGATCCAGGTCACCTGTATCGAATGGCGGCTCCAAAAGTTGAATAAGGCCTTTATCCCGGTTAATGAGATATTGGTCTACGGAAGTCATAGCAATTTGTGTACGCTCCTGTTCGCCAGCGTTTGAAATTATAGCCCAGCTTTGCGCGATCGAATCTATCATGCACTCTTGATTTTCGGAGGAGCCGAGCGGCGTACCATCGTCAAAGTAGGCACGGCGGTACCACTTGCCATCCCAAGCATGAGCGTTGATGTCGTTCTTTAGCTGCATAGCAGTTTTACTAAGATGCTCAGCAAAAGCCGAATCCTGACGATTTTCGGCCAGCGGAATGAACCGGATCAGTACGTCGTACAAGAAGAAACCCAGCCAGACACTCTCGCCCTGCCCATGTATTCCGACCATATTCATTCCATCGTTCCAGTCGCCCGAACCTATCAGTGGTAATCCATGCTTCCCGAACCGGAGCCCATGTTGAATTGCGCGCTTACAGTGGTCGTATAAAGTTGTTTTCATTTCCGATATAATCGGAAGATCATAGTACGATTCTTCGTTGGCGTTCAAAAGCCTTCCTTCAATGAACGGTACCATTTCATCCAGGATTTTTAAGTCGCCAGTGCAGGTAACGTACCGGCTAGTCACATACGGCAGCCAGATGAAGTCGTCGGAGCACATTGTCCTTACGCCACGGCCCAATGGCGGATGCCACCAATGTTGAACGTCGCCTTCCCTGAATTGACGTGAAGCCGCGAGTAAGATCTGCTCTCGGGTCATTTGTGATTCGGCGTGCATTAGCGCTACAACATCCTGAAGCTGATCGCGAAAACCGAATGCCCCTCCGGACTGATAAAATCCGCTACGCCCCCACAGCCTGCACGCCAGTACCTGGTAAACCAGCCATCCATTTGCAAGAATGTTAAGGGATGCGTCCGGGGTGTCCACCTGAATTGCGCCTAGGGTATGGTTCCAAAAAGCATGAACTTTTTCCAGGGCCTGCGCAGCTGCTTTATTTCCCCGGAATTGTCGGATGGTTTGTTCCACTTCGAACCGATCACGGCCCGCGCCCATTCTGAAAACAACATCTTTCGTTCCGCCATCCTCTAATTCAAATGAAACTTGTATTGCCGCACATGGATCGAAACCTGCTCCCCATTTCCCGGAAAGTTTCGTTCGTCTCATGGCATCAGGATCACCCAAGGTTCCATTGCGTCCGATAAACTCAGTCCGGTCTGTTGTAACGCTAGCCTGGGGTTCATCAACATCAAAGAATGCATAACGATTTGGGAATTCGGTATTGTAGGCATTCTTTGCAACAAGAGCGCCGGTCATCGTATCCAGCTCAGTGACTATATGCATCGCAGATCTGGATCTCAGGTTCCCTAGAACCCATTCTATATAACCAGTTGCCGAAAGTTTGCGCGTACGGCCCGAACCATTCCTGATCCTCAGGACTACAAACTTTACCGGTGAGTCTACGTCTACAAAAGTTTTGACTTCAGAATGAATTCCGTCGTGGGTATGTTCGAATAAACTGTATCCAAAGCCGTGACGCGACCTGTAGGAAGATTTGCCTCGCTTCGGATAGGGCATGGGTGACCAGAAAGAACCACTCTCCTCATCCCTTATATAATAAGCCTCGCCGCATCCGTCCGATACTGGATCATTGTGCCACGGTGTGAGACGGAATCCATGAGCATTTTCGGACCACGTATAGGAGGAGCCACTTTCACTTACTATAGTTCCAAAATTCCGGTTGGCGATCACGTTGATCCATGGCAGCGGCGTAGTATTTTCACGCTTGGTGGTAATGACATATTCCTTTCCATCGGGAGAGAATCCGCCCACTCCATTCTGGAATAACAAATCCTTATTCACGAAAGGCTTGCTGGGGATGATAGCATGTGTTTGTACCATTGGTAAGTAAGGAATCGTTGCTTTAGGAGCGGATTTCCGGTTCACCTGGTCGGTCAAGGTTCCCCTGGTGTCGGATATGATAACCCGCGCGACTGCCTGAAGCAGAATTCGATCTTCAGCCGTGACCTGGTCCACCTGCCGCACAAAAATCCTTCCCGGCTTTTCAACGCTGTTTATACCGATACCAGCTGCGATAAGCGCCTGGATTTGCTCCTGCAATACCTGTCTGTAGCCGCTGGGATCTTCATTGAGAATTACAAGGTCGACGGCCATGCCCTTAAGATGCCAATATGCCTGCGCCTGAATAAGCTGTTTAACGATTGGGATATTGGTGCTATCTGAAACCTGCACGAGGATAATAGGAAGATCACCCGAGATTGAATAGCTCCATAACGCCGACTGACCACGTTGGTTCTTAATCAAAATATTTGAGTTCGCGCGCAAAACAGGATTCATGTAAATGACTGAGCTTGCCAGACGTCCATAGAGCTCTGCATCCTGTTCCGTAGCATTGATCTGACGTAGCACGACCTGGCTATGCGTCCATGATAATTCAAATGCACGGTCACGCATGTTACGGTCCTGATATTTGTCAATAAGGTACTGACTCTGTTCCCGTGTCTCTGCTATCCCCGTTATGATGTCAATCATTGCAGTTTCGTCCGGCTCGAGGGAGATCCGATGCTGAATAGAGACGATCGGATCCAGTACAGACCCTTGTGAACCGGAGAGTGGTTCGGCATCCGTAAGGGCTTTTGGGCTTGCCGTCGTGCGACCACGGCCTATAAATTTTTGGCGATCGGTTTCATAGGATGTATCAACTGTCTTGCCGTGGTTTAATTTCATCAGGTGAAGCATCCATGGTGGACGTTCCTCCTTCGAACGTGGCCTTCTCGTGCACAGGATCGCGTGCTGGTTCTGAACAATTTCTGTCTGGACAAAAAGGTTGCTGAACGCAGTATGCGAAGCATCTGCAACAGGTATTGCCATTACGGCCTCCGCATAGCTTGTCAATTCCAGCTTGAGTTTGTTCTTCGAACGGTTTGAAATATGAACTCTCCGTATTTCAATGTCATCTTCCGGCGAAACTATTACTTCGGTGTAGGTCTCGATATTTTCATCGCGCCGCCGGTATTCAACACGTCCCTGTGAAAATACGGCCGCATAGTGTTCGGCCTCTTTTAAAGTCGGCTGGTGTGTATTAGACCATAGCTCATTTGTATCTAAATTCCGGATATAACAAAATGTTCCCCAATTATCGCATGTGCCATCTTCGCGCCAGCGGGTAACTGCCATTTCCTTCCAGCGGCTGTATCCAGCCCCGGCGTTGGTCATCATTACGTGATACTTTCCATTGGACAGGAATTGTACCTCTGGAATAGGTGTGTCGGGTGTATGAATCATCCGGATCTGAGCATGAGAAGAGATCGGCGTAATATCTTCCATTTCAGTTGAGGCTGTATAGAAGCCGGTTGTTTTCGGAACCTGTTCCTGAAGTAGCAGCAATGCTGTCTGGAATTGAGGGTCAGCTTCAAAACGTTTTTGCATCGGCTGATCAAGCAGGACTGAAGCAAGCGAAAGCAGACTCATGCCCTGGTGGTGCGCCATAAAGGTCTGAATCAAAACATGGGATTGGCCACGCGGCAAGCGGGAAGGCGTGTAGTCTATTGATTCATAAAATCCATATTTCCCCTCAAAGCCTGCCGTTCGCATCGCCTCCAGGTTAGCATAGGCTGCCTTTGGGTCAACCATGAGCGCAAGCACAGTAGCGTACGGAGCAATCACGATGTCCAATCCAAGTCCGCGCTTGAAGCCCAAACCCGGAACGCCAAATGCTTTATATTGGTAAATAAGACTCGTATCCACCATGTTATAGCAAGACTCCGAAATTCCCCAGGGAACATTTTGCTGCTTTCCGTATTCGATCTGACGCTTAACGGTACCTTTACACGTTTCGTCAAGGAGCGTATTTTCATACGAAGGCATTACCAACGGGGGCATCAAATATTCAAACATGGAAGCGCTCCAGGAAAGAAGAACCGGAATGTTGTCTGCTGTTGTAAGCCGTCTACCAAGAGCAAACCAGTTTTCCTGTGGAAGTTTGCCCTGTGCAATGGCGACGAAAGAACTGAGTCGCGCTTCTGAGGCGAGCAGGTCGTAAAAACTTGCGTCGCGATGATGGTCATCGACATTGTACCCGATTGCCAGCAAGTGCTGTGAGCTGTCGTAGAGGAAATTGTACTCCATCTCGGCAAACTCCGAGCATTGTACAGTCAAAGAATTAATGAGGCTGATCCGTCCCCTCGCTCGTTTACATGAAAGTTGAAGGGCCTCAGAAAGTTCGGAAAGTTTTACAGCCTCAGTGTCACTGGCTTTCTTCAGAAGTTCTTCCAACTCCTCGTTCGTTTCCTTGTCTATGCGTGCGAGTTGTTCGAGTGTGGGAATATTGTTAAAAGCCTGCAGAAGTCTGTGCTTTTGCGGAAGCTCGATCGAAAGCCACGGCGCAAGAAAATCGATCTCGGCTAAAGCTGTTTTGATTTCCTGGGAAAAAGTATTCATCCAACGCTTAAGATCCGGACCCATGGGGCCAAATCGTTTCTGGATATCATTGGCCCGCTCCTGAAGATTCTCTAAAAAGATTTTTAGGTCCGTCAACGAGGCCAGATTGGCATCCAGCGATTCCTCGAAGACCGTTTTTAATTGAAGGAGGTCGGGATGTTTGTGGGCGTCGTAGGAAATTGCAACACGCAACGTATCGTGTAATCCCTCGAACAACGTTGGACCAGCTATTTTTTTTGTTTTCAACCCAAGCAGTCCTTGTCGCAGGGTGAGGAGGTGTCCCGCCAGATTCCCGCTATCCACGGAAGAAATGTATCGCGGGTGTAATGTTTTTAACGACTGGGTGTCGTACCAATTAAAAAAGTGACCGAAGTACCGATCCATCTTTTCCATGGTCGCAAACGTATTGGCAGTCCGTTGCAACAACTCATCAGTGGTGGAATAACCAAAATCATGGGCGGCAAGGTTAGCCAATAGCGAAAGACCGATATTGGTAGGAGAGGTTCGGTGCGCGACAACCGGTATAGGATATTCCTGAAGATTATCCGGCGGAAGCCAATTGTCATCGGGGCCAACAAGATTTTCGAAGAAGGCCCAGGTTTTTCTGGATAGCTCACGGAGGTAGGACCGCTGATCATCGGTGATCTTGGTTTTTCGCGAGGGCAGCGGCAGCCCAAGCCACCATTCCACCATAGGTGAAACTGCCCATACAATCAGTATCGGCGTGGCAAAAATTAGCACATCCGGCCTTGCAAAGGCCAGGTACAGGAAAACTATCGCAGCGATGGCGGGCGCAATTGCCATGGAAAAGTACGTTCCTTTGAGGCTCCGGTCTCGGATCTGGATCAAGCCCGAAGGATTCCATTCCAATAATTTCTTACGGGATATGAACATGCGCCATAATGTTCGCGTAATCGCGTCAAAGCTTATATATGCTTCGTAAGGCAGGCAGACCAGCGTAAATAAAGCCTGCAACAAGTTCTTGTAAATTGATTCGAAAGCATTGGTGACATGCTGTGTCTGTTCCAGTTCCGGGGGCTTCCGCATTATTCCGTTCCACAGTGATAATAGGAGGGGAGGCATCAATACGATTGCCGTAAGGTAGATTGTCCAGAACCAAGGGTTGGGTAACGCCGTCCAGGCGAGCAGGATGAGCAATAAGAAAGCGATCGGAAAAAGACTCCTTCGCAGATTGTCGGCAATCTTCCAACGGGATAAGGCGTTAATCGGATTCTTTTTTATGCGATTGTCCTTGCCGGGTACAAACGGCAAAAACCAATTTCCGATCTGCCAATCTCCACGGATCCAACGGTGTCGCCGGGCAACGTCAATGAGATATTTCGAGGGATATTCTTCATAGAATTGAACATCGCTGGCAAAACCGCATCGCGTGTAAGAACCCTCCAGCAAATCGTGACTTAAAATTCTATTTTCCGGAAAGCGGTTTCGGAGGGCCTTTTCGAAGGTTTCTATTTCATATATGCCTTTTCCGATAAATGATCCTTCACCGAAAACATCCTGATACACATCGGAAACCATTCGCGTATAAGGGTCAATGCCCGAATCATTCTCATTAAGACGGCTATAATAGGAGCGTATCGCATTGTGCAAACTGATGGCTATACGCGGCTGGATGATGCCATATCCTTCGACCACCCTTTGTTTCTTTGCGTCGTAAACTGGATGATTCAGCGGATGCGCCATGATTCCGATGAGCATCCGTGCTGAATCTCTTGGAAGTTGTGTGTCGCTGTCCAGCGTAATTACATATTTGACGGTCGTGTAGGCCTGCGGATCTCCGATGATGACCGAAAATTGATCTTGCCCTTCACCGCGCAAAAGCCGGTTCAGATCCGACAATTTTCCCCGTTTTCGCTCGTATCCCATCCACATGTTCTGGCGGGGATTCCATTGGCGCGGGCGGTGAAAGAGCAGAAATAAATCATTGGATAATCTGCCGTATTTCTGATTTAAGTTTTCAATTCCTTTTTGAACCCTTGCGATAAGTGCTTCGTCCTCGAAAAGGGCGTGTTGAATGCTATCGGTAAAATCAGTTAGTAAGGCAAACAACAGATTGGGATCGCGGTTTGCGAGAAAGCGTACCTCCAGATCTTCAATTAATTTGTCGGCTTGTTTATGATTCACAATCAGGCTTGGTACAACCACGAGCGTCCGGTACTGACTGGGGATACCTTTTGAAAAATCCAATTTCGGAAGGACCTTTGGTGTGACCCAAAGCGTAGCGCACCAGTTGACAAGGGCAAAGCCCAGGTGACTTGACACAAATAGTCCCAGGATCCCAATAACGATCAGCAAATCTCTGTCAACACCATCGTTATACGCTTTATACAGCATACCAATGGTGACCGCAACGGAGATGATGAATGCCAGCACAAAGTAGAGTTTGGGAAGGGCGCGCTTCAGACCCTCCTGGACAGATTCCCACGGCTTCAGTTTCACATGCGCCACGTATTCCGTGAGTGTTTTTCCTTTATCGATCAGATAATAACCGACGTGGGCTCTTCGCTTGTCGTGCTTTTCATTTACCGCGCTTTTACGGGCCATACCGATGGCTGCCTTAGCCACTTCATATTCGGAGAGATTGCTTTTTTTTGAAATCTTTTCAACTGCATGACGGTAATTATCCCTTGTATAAAAATCCATGAGCGAATACATTCCATTGAGATCTTCCCGAAGGGTTTGCTCGACAATGCTCATCGACTCTACAAATTCACGCCAATCCATCTTCGCCAGCACCCGGAGGCTGTTGATACTATTGCTCATGGATAGCTGGTCAGCCGCTTGTTTTTGATTTTCCGCAAGCACCATCATGTTTATGTTGCTTCCTGTTTCGGAAAGATGTTGCTCAATCCAGGTTAACGGGAGTGTCAAATCCAAGCCCTTCCACTGAAGCTTGCGCGTTAGCTCCGCTACAAAGGCGCTGACCATGGGTGGTTTAGCCCGCGCCATATCAGCGGTTACAAGGATAAGCTCCTTTGGACTTTCCTCAGCAACTTCAATGATGCGATTACCCCAATCGTTGGCCAATGATGTGTCGTTCCGGTCGACGGCGATCCGGGCCGCGACCCGGCTAAGATTTTCCAACAGGGCCAACCGGATCATGATTGGAATGGCCCAGAGTTCGCCTATGGTTAAGTAACTGGTCTTTTGGTAAGCGGCAATAAAGTTGCTGAGATTCTGAATGTCAAGCCGGCCGTCGCTGTGAGATATTATTTGTATCGCAATATCATAGACGCGCGGCAATCCGGCGGAAGTTCCCTGACTCAGACGGGGCAACGCTTTACTATATCCTTTCGGGAGATATCGTTTGGCTATACGGATCTGTTCTTCAATAAGGTAAAAATTGTCAAGGAGCCATTCGGCGGCGGGCGTAATGGTTTTTTTGTCCCGGACATCATCGTGCAGCAGGTTAGTCACCTGAAACAGGATATCTTCATTTTCAGCGAGGCGTTTTAATAGAAGCTCGGGTCCGTGATCCTTGCTTACCTGGTGGGTATCTGCAAGATGGATGGCGTGCTGCGCCATTTGCTCGGCATTGAAAAGCTCCGAACGAAGCGGGGGCTTTTCATTGACATCCTTACGCTCAAAGGAATCTTTCTGAAAGCGTTGCAAAAAAGGAGATAATATTTCATCGATGGTGTTGGTCTTACCTTTCATTCTCAATATTTGTTTTACAAGGCCGCGGACCTCTCAGTTGAACACGAAACATCAGCTGTAAAAAATACCCTTCCGGAAGCCTTTTGAACACAACTTATTTTATTTAAACAAACATCTTTGGCAACTCTTTGAGAAGCATTTGTTTTTCCAGAATTCTAAATGACGACGAAGATGTTTTTGGTACATTAAGCGCGCTGATTAAGTTCAATTGGGTCTGCGGATAAGTTGAAAGTATATAGTCTGTTTTGTCCCAGCCATATCCATCAGGAAGATTGTTATCCAGGAAAATAATGTCCGGCAGGTGCTCCTCAAGAAGTTTGAGCCCATCTGAGATCGTATAGGCAACATATACCTCATAATTTTTTTGAGAAAAAAACCGTTTCATCAACATTCCAAAATCCTCTTCATCATCAATGATTAGAACCTTCCTTTTTTTCATAGTAAATAGCGTATTCCGATATTTATGCCCTTGACCAAACAGTCCCATTAAATCGGCGTTATGGGTGTATGGGAGGAAATAGGTAGAATACTTCCTTAATGATGGATTTAACAATTTTGCACGGGATTTGTATAATTGTGTGAAAAATATATTTTATGAGACTTTGGATAACGCTTTTATTAATCATCGGGTTGGTGGTTTACGCCTGTACGCCTGTGGCGGTGACGGGTCGTAAACAATTGAATCTGGTATCGAACGCCGAAATACTTCCACTCGTTGATCAGCAATATGATTCAATAATTCGTAGAGGTCCACTTTCAAAGAATCAGGAGCAGACTGAAATGGTGAAAAGAGTAGGCGGAAAAATTCGGCAGGCAGTCGAGCAGTATATGGCCAGTAAAAATCTTTCAGCCGAGCTCCAGGGTTTTGCCTGGGAATTTAATCTGATTGACGACCCCAAAACAGTAAATGCCTGGTGTATGCCAGGGGGTAAGGTCGCGTTTTATACCGGCATTATGCCTATTTGCAAGGATGAAACCGGGGTTGCTGTTGTTATGGGGCACGAAGTGGCTCACGCGATCGCCAATCATGGCCGCGAACGTATGAGTACGCAGATGCTTGCCCAATACGGGTTGAGTACCCTCGGCGCGTTGATGGGTCAGAACCCGGGTGCAGGAAACCAGCTGCTTTTACAGGCGGTGGGTATTGGTACCAATGTCGGACTGTTAAAATTTAGTCGCGAGCACGAATCCGAAGCAGACCGTATAGGATTGATTTTTATGACGATGGCTGGCTACGATCCTCATGCTGCTCCTAAATTTTGGGAACGTATGACCGAAGGATCGGGAGGCCAGGAGCCACCCGAATTTTTATCAACACACCCCTCGCATTCAACCCGTGTAAAGGATTTGCAGGGATGGATTCCGGAAGCGTTGACCTATAAGAAATAACTTGCAGCGGCTCAGTGGTATATTGGCGTGAAGTACCCCGGCATTTCTCAACGGCGGGTATCGGAATTATGAAACGATTTGCATCAGTTGTCCTCGTTTTTTTCGTGTGTGCCCCGTTGTTCGGTCAAATAGATTCCGCTGTTTATGATATTGAGCAGTATCGCAAAAAGCAGGAGAATGAATTCAGGGATCCGGAGAAATCGCCTTTGGATAAAAAATCAAGAAAGAAATTTAAGGGATTAAACTATTTCCCCATCAATTTGCAATACCGTGTTCCCGCGACCTTTGTAAAGGCTGAAAATCCGACATTGTTCAAGATGAAGACTACAACTTCAAGGCTACCGGAATATCAGAAATATGGCGAAGTTCACTTTAAACTGGACGGTGAGGTGCGCGTGCTCGAAGTTTATCAAAGTCCTGAGATTTCCCAGAAACCGGGACTCGAAGATTATTTGTTCATTCCCTTTACAGATGAAACCAACGGTGTAGATACATATGAAGTTGGGCGGTACATCGAATTCAGAATTCCTGCTTCGCACGATGTAATTATTGACTTTAATAAATGTTATAACCCGTATTGTAGCTATGGGTCGGGTTTTTCATGCCCGATACCTCCCGAGGTAAATCATCTGCCACTGAAGATATTAGCTGGGGAAAAGAAATACAATGCTGGGGCAAAACATTAGTGTTCCCCCAAGGATATTACCCCTTGATCACCGGATCGACATTTGGATAAAAGGAGGAGAGCGCTATCGGAGGTACGAGGTGTTCTTTGCCGAACCAATTTTCAATTTTGATTCTAGCTACGTGAATAGGTTTTGCATCCTGAGAATTGAAACCATCATAAGATTCCTTCGCGATATTTGAAAAGAATTTTTGAAAGAAAAGGTCCATAGCATGTAAACGGTCTTCCTCCCTTTCTAAAATTTCAACGGTTCCGTAAATGATAATGCTTTGATATTCACAGCCGAAATCTACTGCCCGTTTTGCCGTGTAAAGCTTTCCATATTTGTACACAGAAACGCATACTTTTTTGCCAGTCACGATCTCCTCTCCAGCGAATCCATGCTTGGAGAAGTGAAAAATGATTTCATCAACGGATTCATCATAAACAAAAAAAGCTACATGATTCAACGGATACCCTGTTCTTTCGATAGCGATGGAACACGATACTGAATTTTTTAATATTTCCTTCAAAAAGGAAGGATCGCTTGCCTGCCGGTCCTTCCGCCGAACATGTTTGGGATAATCGTCCACGATAACGCCGTTTAGCGGGATTACTTAATTTCTACGGGCAAATTAACGAAAATAAGACCGCTCAGGTTATTTAAATGCAATGCCGATCTCCCCGCTACTATGGTTTAAGTACTTCTTATATCTTTGCATGTCTGGGCGGCGAACAGGCTTTGCCCTTGGACTTTGTTAACGTAGTGAGGAACTTATAGTATATGAAACAGATTTTTACGTTTTTGATTGTAATGGGCTGCATTCCCGTCTGGGCCCAGGAGACTGTAGTTTTGGCTGGAAAAATCAGCAGGACCAATATGGAGGCAATACCCGGTGCAAGCATTCGTGTGCTTAATACGCCCATGGGCACTTCAACCAATGACGAAGGCGAGTTTTCTATTTCGGGCCTCAATAAGGCTAAATATACGCTGGAAATTTCCGCCGTCGGATATGCTACTATCAACAGGCAAGTTGATTTAACAGGCCTCCAGGAATTTTTGAGGATCCAGCTTGTGGAATCTGTCCGCCAATTGGATGCCGTAATTGTTACGGCAGAAAAAAAGGAAGACGACATTCAAAGAATTCCATCGAGTATCAGCAATATTTCATCGCGACAGGTTGAACAATACCGTATGTGGAATTCAAAAGACATCACCGCGATTGTACCAAATGTGTATTCTGCTAATCCTGGTGATAATCGCAATGTGACGTCGATACGGGGCGTAACAACCACCTCCTACGATCCAGCGGTTGCCACTTACATTGATGGTGTTAATCAATTCAACCTTGATACTTATATCGCCCCGATTTTTGATGTGGAACGCATCGAGGTGTTGCGAGGACCCCAAGGCACGCTTTATGGCAGAAATGCGATGGGCGGAGTCATTAATATTATCACTAAAGAGCCTACCAATACATTGCATGGCTTTGGTGAAATCAACATTGGCAGCGCGGGACAGCAACGGTATAGCCTGGGGGTTAGGGCGCCCGTCATTCCTAACAAGTTATTTTTGGGCGTAGCGGGAATGTACGACCGCGCAGATGGCTTTTATACGAATGTGTACAATAATTCAAACTTTGACAAGAAA
>DASUTP010000175.1:0-3516 GCA_036374515.1 Chryseolinea sp.
ACCAGTTCAATCGCTGGTCGAGCCTGAAGTTGTCTACCGGCGAACTTCTGTTTGGCGGAACGAATGGATTCAACATGTTCAATCCGAAAACGATGGTCGATAATAAACATGTGCCGCAGGTTTACATCACGGATTTTAAGGTTTTTAATAAACCGGTACCAATTGGTGAGAATGAGATCCTCGCACAGAATATTTTGCTGACAAAAGAAATTTCCTTAAGCTATTCGCAGAATATATTCTCATTTGAGTTCACAGCCCTGAACTACCGCCAGCCAGAAAAGAACAGGTATAAATACATCCTGGAAGGATTTCAGAACGAATGGATCGATGCCGGTTCGGAGCGCAAAGTTTCGTACACCAACCTCAGTCCCGGCGAGTATACTTTTCGAATTATCGCATCCAACAACGATGGATTATGGAATGAAGCCGGGGCTTCAATAAAAATAATCGTTGTGCCTCCCGTCTGGCGTACCTGGTGGTTTATCACGCTCTCGCTGGCCGCTGTCGTAAGCAGCATTGTTTGGTATGTACGTTATCAAAAAGCGAAGGCCGTCCGCCAACAGGAAGAGCTGAAGAGTATTATCGAAGCGCGGACGAGCGAAGTTCAAAAGCAAAGCGAAGCCATCATTCAAAAGAACGAGAAGGAAAAATTTCAGAACTGGATCACCCAAGGGCTCGCAAAGTTCGGAGACATTATAAGCAAACACAAAGGTAATTTAGAAGATCTGGCGAAAGAGATCCTTCGCAGTCTTGTAAGGCATGTAGAGGCCGAACAGGGCACAATATCCATAGCCAATAAGGAGGATGAAGGGGACGAGCATCTGATGATCATTTCGACGTATGGCGTAGAGAAGGATCGACTGAAAAAGCAGAGGATAGAAATAGGAGAGGGCCTCATCGGCTCGACATATAAGGACAAAGAGAAAAAGACCCTGACAAACCTTCCCACGGACTACATCACCGTGGCGTCCGGCCTCGGGAAATCAAATCCTGCCACGTTGATCTTGTTGCCCCTGAAAACGGACGATGGTGAAATGCACGGCGTGATTGAACTTGCTTTTTTGAATGAAGTGCCCCCGGTCGTCCAGGGTTTCCTGGATCAGGTGGCCGGTGTCATCGCACTGAATATTCATGCTGCAAACCTGAACTATAAAACCATGCGGTTGCTTCAGCAGTCAAAGGAACAAACAGAAGAGCTTCAGTCTCAGGAAGAGGAGATGCGGCAAAACATGGAAGAGCTGGAAGCGACGCAGGAAGAATTGAAACGCAGGGAGCGCGAATACCAGGATAAAATCCGTGATCTGGAATTGGAACTAAGGAAATACCGGACGGGATGAACAGTGCCGGAGATTAATAAATGCCGTAAAGGTTAAATACACCCTTTCTGAAAGTGCGCAACGCACTGGCGTACCGTCGCTTCTTTTCGATGTCGAGATCGTAAATGATATTCTTCAGGCTTTCAAAAGACGTGTTGGTCTTTTCCAGGTAAGATGCGGCGCCCAGACGCAATGCGTGCACGGCCACGTCAAGGTTTTGCTGCGAGAGGACAAACAGGATGGGGACGCTGCGGTTTATGGTTTTAATCAGGCGTAAGTAATCTAGGCCGGTATTGTTTTCCTTTAAATCATGTGCCAAGATAATAAGAGCGGGATTAGAAACGAGGTGATTCATCATTTCAGAACCGGTAGAAAAACAGGTGACATCAAAGTCCAATGCTTCGAGGTGTAGCCGGACCTTATTGGTTGAAGAAGGGTCACTGTCAACGATGAATACGTTTTTGTTTTTCATAATCCTTTTAATGATTTAAGTTCTTTCGACGGTGCAAAGATCATGCGAGTAAGGTTTGCCGCTGCCTCTAACGTTTATGTAAGTCCCGCCTTCTCATTTTGGCCCCGGCATAAGAAAAAAGGGATAGTCGGATCGAAATGAGGAACTGTTATCGACGAGTGGAGTTTAAAAGCCGTGGATTAACCACCCATCCTGTGGAAAGTATGCTTGGACCACCAGTTGTTTATCTCATTGAAGTTTTTTAAGGTAATTCGTTTGCTGTATCAGTATGTAATAAACAGGTTGCGACCAGGCAACCAAATTGAGAATTCCCTTGTATTAGCTACAAAAGGCAGTTTCCTTGGAAGAAAATACCGCAAGAACCAACGCTATCCTGATTGGGTGTAAGAAACTGCACCGCGAGAGCCAAAAAATGCTCTACGAGGACTTTTATGCGTACGCCTTAAGCATCTGCCTGCGCTATGCGGACAACCGCGAAGAAGCATCTGAAATTTTAAACGATGGATTTATGAAGATTTTCAACAACATCAAGGTCTTTGACCTGAGCAAAGCCTTTAAGCCGTGGCTTCGCAAAATTATGGTGAATACTGCCATCAATCATTTCCATCAAAAGCAACGAATCATTCAAGCATCAGAAATCGAGCAGGCAAAGAATGAATCCGAGGGCGAAAGTATCATCTCGGGGATATCATATCAGGAAATCATAGCGATGCTGCAAAAATTACCGCCGGCCTACCGGACGGTCTTTAATCTTCACGTGCTGGAGGGATATAAGCATGAGGAAATTGCAAGCATGCTGCACATAACGGTGGGCACGTCAAAATCGAATTTATTTAAGGCAAAAGAATCATTGAAAAAAATAATGAACGACTTTTTTGAAGCAGACTATGTCGAAAAAGAGTGACGATAGTATAGAACGGATTTTCCGGCAGGCATTAACCCAGTACGATATCTCCTACCAGGAGAGTGACTGGGTGAAGATGGAGAAGTTGCTGAATGAGGAAGCAAGTCGAAAGGCCGCGGCACGTTCAAGGAGAATTAAGGGTACCGCCTTTACGTTGACAGGTCTGACGGGGCCTATCATCGCTGTCTATTTTTTGGCATTTAGAAATCCGTCTGATTCAATGGCAGAACTCAACAATCCTGCTACTGAAACGCAGGCCACGGGTGATCTTGAAAAAGAAGGGAGTGTGAAGCTTCAAGATCCATCCGCTGGCCTGCTATCTCAAGATCAAACTGTCCCTGGGGCCCCTTCGCCAGGGAGCGGAAAAAATCCGTCTGCGAACAATGTTTCTAAAGAAAATTCAGAAGTTGAGCCACACACTGCACCCGGCGAAATGCTGAGGGGAGATGGAACGGGCCCTCCGAAAGAAACGGAACGGCCGACTACTCCGGTCCCGACGCAGCCCGCGCAGGATGATGTCGCGACGGACCAAGGAGCACGTCAAAAATCATCTGCAATTGCGCTTGATGCGAATCAGCAGGTACCAGGCGGGGGGGTGAATGCCGCACCCGCGTCACGTGAAAACAATGACAGTCCAGGGGATGGCAACAGGCCCCTGAACGAACCACCTGTATCCGGAAATGACATGCAGGGCACGTTCCTGCAACCAAACGAGCGCGGCAAAATGCTACCGGAGACAGGGGCCGCAGTTATCGCCGGCAGTTCCGGAAACGGGGGAGCAGACCCCGCGCGTCCGGAATCCGAAAAAACTGTTTCAGTACAAG
>DASUTP010000176.1:0-4583 GCA_036374515.1 Chryseolinea sp.
CAATTTTGGTAACCATCTGATAAATCCAGGGCCCATCAACTTGAAGGGAAGTGATGGTTTCTTATATGGCTTGGGCGGCAGCGTAACTGGAGCAGGAATTTTTAAGGTAAGGCCCGACGGAACCGAATACCAGCAGATTCTCTCGTTTAAAGGTGGGGACTGGACGGGCGAGGGGTTTACTGATGGAACAATGGTGTTAAAAGACGGCGTTATTTATGGTTCTACGCACCTTGGGGGAGAATTTTTAAGCGGTGTCGTCTACAGCGTCAATGAGGACGGAACGAATTACCAGAGGCTGCACAATTTTACGTATCCGATAAGCAATCTGCCACGACCTGCAACGATGGTGCTTGGCTTGGATGGAAAGCTTTATGGAACGCATCATGTTGGAGGTGGCTATGGCGGGAACATATACGCCATGATGATCGACGGCACCGGCTTTAGAGAAGTGTTGGATTTTAACGCTGTAGGTATGCGCGAGCCCCAGGATCTGATTCAAGGCGCTGACCAAAAACTGTATGGACTGGGCCTGGACGAAAGCAACGGCTGGCCCATGCTGTTTCGGGTAAATAACGATGGAACAGCCTTTGAACTCCTCCACGTTTTCTCTCACGGGGATAGTCCTGCTTACGGCATTCGCCAAGCAGTCGACGGCACAATTTATGGCGCTATCGTCAATGGGGATGGTGCCATATTCACTTGCTTACCGGATGGAACCGACTACAGGATTATCCATAACTTCAGCTTGCCCGATGGGAGAGTTCCGTCGGGCAAAATAGTTCAGGGGGCAGACGGTCTTTTATATGGCCGTACAAGACTGGGAGGTTCCAACGGTATGGGTACAACATTCCGGATCAAGCTCGATGGTTCCGCGTTTGAGGTCTTAACGCACTCGACACTTGGTGGAACATCGTCGGTGCCTATTGTTGAGGATCCGGGTGTTATTTTTGGATTCACCTCTGGCGGTGGACAATTTAACGGTGGAACATTGTACACAATCGATTCAGGCTTGGAAAAGGTTGTCTACGATTTTGGCGCGCCAAACTTGGCAGAGGCTTACGCCGGCTCAGGCCCTATTGAAGCTGATGGCAATATACTCACCATGGGTAAACCATCGTCCCCCTTATCAAGCACCATGATAACGGCACTAAAGAAGGACAAATCTTTTATCACGTATTCTCTATTGGATGATGAGAGCGCGAATGGCCCCTTGCAACCGGTTCTCGCGCCTGATGGGTTTTTGTATTCTGTATATGCATTTGGAGGTGACTTTCATACTGGCATTCTTTTTAAATGCAAGCCCGATGGGTCATCTTATAGCGTAGTGCATAACTTTTCACCCTCCGGCGGCGCTCACCCGGTCGGCCCCGTCGTCGTTGGTTCAGATGGAAGGTTGTATGGCAATTGCTTTCAAGGGGGGAATTCAAATTTTGGGGTGATATATGCGATTAATCCAGACGGGACAGGCTATACTGTCTTACATCATTTCAATTTTCCAACTGGCGAATATCCGCAAAGCGGTCTTGTTCAAAGCAGCGATGGCACACTCTTTGGCTCAGCCAGCAATCTGTTTAGTATCCGCCCTGATGGTACAAATTATAAGGAACTTCAGGCTTTTCAGAACAATGAAATGAGCAACGCCGAATTAACATTGGAGTCTGGCTATCTATATGGTACTGTGAGGCTCGGCGGGTCGAACAGCAAAGGAGCAATATTCCGGATGAAAATGAATGGTTCCGATTACACCATCCTACATAATTTTAACGGTACGGATGGAGCAGCTCCGGCGTCGACTTTGCTGCCCTATGCCGGTGCCCTATACGGAACAGCCAGCGACGGCGGAGCCTTTGGATTTGGAACGGTTTACAAGATTGATATCTCCAATGGAGGTTTTACGAAAATCATCGACCTAAGTCTAAAAACCGGAGGTTCACCGGTAGGCAGTCTGATGGGAGTATGCGTGCCGGCTGACAAACCCATCGTGACGGTTTCCGGTACCACTTTAATTTCTAACGCGTCCCTTGGCAATCAGTGGTTCCGGGATGGAACGATTATCGCAGGTGCCAATGGCGCAACATATGAGCCGAGTTCCGCAGGTGTTTATTCCGTGGCCGCCGGCTTCTCGGGTTGTGTCAGTCCGTTGTCAGACGGTGTGATGGTTAACGTCACCGGCATAGAAAGCGAATCCTCTCAAGGTCTTGTGAAATTTTTTCCCAACCCTACGGAAAATCTGTTGTTCATTGATGCAAACACGCACACCGTAATCGAAGATGTTTCAATTTCCGATACGATGGGAAATGTGATTGCCAATCATGAAGGTGTGGCAGGTCCCGAATGGCATTATGATATGTCACAACACAGCCGAGGCGTTTACATTATAAAAGCTTTTGTGAACGGTCGCCAAACGTCTGCCAAGGTGATAAGGAATTGAAAAAGGGTTCATTCTAAAAGATCGACGGCCTGCCAGTTTTCCAAGTGGCAAGCCGAACCAAACTGATCGAACAGAAGAGATACGTTTTACATTGTTTTCTTTAAAGACCGAAGTGTAATGGAATAACGAATTGATTCGACCGGGAAAGTGCTATGCTGCCACGCTGAACGCGCAGGGCCTTTCATTACGTAAAGAGAACGCCTTTTTACAGGAAATGATATTATGGATTTTCTGCCTTGTTTCTCTTTGTCGTGCGGACGGAATCTGAAGATACAGTCACCGAGCAGAGATATACCAGCGATAATATCAAAAGGCGGTGCGTCACGATGCCAGTTAATCACCGATCCTATCGGATATTCCGTTATCAACAACTCGGCAAAATCATTCTTTTCTCTCAGATAAGAGTTCACCTTGTCGATCAGCCATTGAAATTCGGTTGGAATATCTTTTCCTCTTGATATTGTCCTTTTTTCAAAACTGTAATCGTAACCAAAACTCGCCACCTTTCTTTTTGCTTCAAATCCCTGAAAAATAAAAGGATGGAGCTGGATTTTAGATATTTCAAGAATCAAGTTTTCCTCTTCATCCGTGCGCAGGAATTCAGGAACATAGATAAATCCAGGCGGAAATTTAACGTCGACAGAAAACAGCGACTCCATACCGTGTTAACATTAAAAGATAAAAGTTTAGGCGAGGCAATTCTTACCGTGCCAAAACGCAATCGCATCAGAATTGTGAATTTGTTAGGGGGTTCCGTTGCGCGAGCTTTGTTTCAAATTTCGTCGGTGAGCCCGTCCCAGGTATTTGAAAGAATCCACCATCAGCACGGTTCCTATAATGCCGGTCGTGCCACCTGCTATCAACAAAACTTTTCCGGCGTCGTCATATTTCCGGCCAAGCATAAGCCCGCCGGCAATTGTGACCGAATAGCCTATGGTAGCAACAAGAATCCCGCGCTTGAATTTCTTCTCTCCAATAGCCATGTCCAGCTCAAGGTTTTCAACCTCTGTTCTTAATAAAAGTATCTCTCGCTTTAAAGAATCAAGACTGGTTTGTTGCTGGCCAAACGAAACGCTTGTAGAAAGAATCATTAAAATGATGAGTTTGTCTCTCATGCGATGCTTTATGTTTAAGTGGGTATTTATTTGTCAAGCCATGCTTTAAATTCCTGCGACCGATCGCGACTCACAGACAATTCAAATTCGCAGGGCTGATTCAACCTGATTTCCATCCGCGTACTCGCCAGGCCCCTTACCTCTGCTAAAGAATCAATACACAAAATAAACTTGCGGTTTATTCTAAAAAACATTTTAGGGTCCAAAAGTTTTTCTAGCTCTTCAAGCGTATAGTCAATAATGTACTTCCTGTTTTCTTTTTTGGAAACGAGGTAAGCAGTCTTTCCTTCCGCGAAGAAGTAAGCGATCTCCGTTACATGTTTGTAAAAAAGTTTATTTCCCGACTTGAGTATAAATCTTTCCTTTGGTTTGTTGTTGGCTTGCCTTAGTAATGTTTGCAGCGCTTGCCAGTCATAAGATGCAGAAGATTGGTTTGCGGAAATTCTTTTGAATTTGTTGATCGCCGCGCGCAGGTGATCAAGCTGAATTGGCTTTAGCAAATAGTCCAGACTATAAAATTTAAATGCGTCCAACGCAAACTGATCATATGCAGTGGTAAAGATGATGGGTGAGGACACATCCACCTTATCAAAGATCTCGAAGCTTTTCCCATCGGCCAATTCTATATCCAACAAGAGCAGGTCGGTCGAACCGCCGGTTTTGAAAAATGTAACCACATCGCTAACCGAATCAAGACTATCGATAATTTTAATCTGAGGGTCACATGCTTCCAGTAATGAAGCAAGGCGCTCAGACGCCAACTTCTCATCTTCGGCAATTAAGACGTTCATGGGTCAAATTGTAAGAGGGGTATTTTTACCGTAAATGTTGTATCAGTTCTTTTGATGATAACTTGTCTATCTGTTAAAAACCCGTAACGACGTTGAATGTTTTTTAAACCCATCATTGTCGAAGGTTCTTTAACTGCTTTTTCCTGGAGATTATTATTAACAATAATATCCATTTGGTCGGTATACAATTTTATTCGAAGAGGATTCTTACGCGATATCACATTGTGTTTTATCGCATTCTCTATC
>DASUTP010000177.1:0-3887 GCA_036374515.1 Chryseolinea sp.
TGGGGGTAATCCTGCTGTTTATCTCGTCCATCGGTGAGATAATGGGCGGTTTATTTGACGTAAATCACAAACACCACGGACTTGCCTTCCTGCTGGGTATCCCAACGTTACCTGCTGCTGCTTTGCTTATCGGTTACGATATAATTCGCACACCGGGTGTAGCAGACAACACTTCAGCAATACTCTGGTTATCTCACGCACCGTGGATAAGTCTGGTAGCGATGGGTGCGTCGATGGCGATTATGTTTGCCGGCTTTAAAAAAGCCGGTATAGTGATGGGGCCCAACGAAGCGCCACCGAAGGACGTCCCTCCCGGAGTGATTGCAATCGCAGGGTATGCGAATAGGCTGCTCGTGATATGTTACGTCGGGTGGTTAATCATAATCGCCGGAAATTATTACAATTAACAAATTACGCTAATGGGAAATAAAAATTAAAGATTGCGTATTGGTGTGTATTGTTCTATCACCGTAGGTATGTTACTTTCGGCCGTTCCAAGTGTATTGAAACTAGACTATGCCGTGGAACATTTTGTCAACGTGTTGAAGGTGCCGGAGTACTTGCCGGCGTTTACGGGGTCACTGAACATTCTGGGGTTGATCCCACTGTTTGTTCCATGATCGACGAATAAAGTAATTGCTTCAACACGTAAACGTCATTGTAAATGCGCTTCCTTCTCCCATGGACGAACGCACAGAGATATCGCCCTTTTGCCGTTGCATGATTTGTTGCGAAATACTAAGCCCGATCCCCGATCCGCTCTTCTTTGTGGAAAAGAATGGTATAAAAATCTGTTCAAGATTTTCACCCGGTATGCCACAACCAGTGTCGACGATGTGAAGATTGATGTACCGCATTCCAACTCTTTCCACTGATATCCGGAGGTATTTGTCCTCTTTGAAGTTGCTCATCGCCTCCACAGCATTTTTAATGAGGTTGATCAACACCTGCATCGTGAGGCTTTTGTCGGCATAGACCAGTATTGGCTCTTTTAAGTCATTGACTTGAACAACTATATTCTCTTTTTCGAATTCCTTGTTAAACAGATTCGTCGCCTCTTTGATCAAGTCACTAAGAACCAATTTCATCAGTTTAGGCTCTGGAATGGTATTCACAGTCCTGAAATTCTGAACAAACTCTTTTAGCGATTGGCTTCGGTTGTCAATCGTCTTTAGACTTTGCATGAGATCATTTCGTTCGTCTTCGGTTAGTTTGCGATCATTCGTTTGAGCATCTTCCAGCATTTCCCGGATGTAACTGGATAGTGTTGAAAGTGGAATGGCAGAGTTAGAAATTTCGTGCGTTAATACACGCAAAAGCTTTTGCCAGGTGTCCGCTTCTTTCATCGCGAGTTCACTGCTCACGTCATGGAAAGCGATGAGTTTGAGTTTTTTTTCCTTGAAGAGAATGTGGCGTGATGTAACCGAGAGAAATGTGATTTTGGACTTGATCACCAGGCGAAAGGTTACTTTTTCGCCATCGTTTATATCGAGAAGGAATTGCGGCAACGTGACGTCAACACGTGAGAGGGATGTGACCTTTTGCAGAAAGGAAACGTTGAAGAGCTCCTTGGCGGCGTTGTTTACGAGAAAAATTTCGCTGTTCGATTCATCGAAACAAATAAGCGGCACGGCCGCATGTTCAACGACAATTTGCAGTAGCTGATGCTGCGATTCTTTGTCGGATCGCAGCCCTTTGAATGTGTCGGTCAGCTGATTAAAAGCCATGTGCAAGTCATAGTCGCTTGACTTTTTATTTTCGGAGAAGGTAACAGAAAAGTCGTTTTGATTCAGCGATTGCAGAAATGCGGCCAGCTTGCGTTCCGACTGATCCATAAATCTTATGGTCTCATAAAACAACGCCACCGTTGCTAAGGCTGTCCAAATACCTGCCATCCAATACGGAGAATTAAAAATCAGGTAACCCGTTAGGCAACCCGACACGCAAATGAACACTAACCGCATAGCAATTTTCGGCCGAAAGATTTGCTTTATCGTAGGTTTGGTGCTCACTTTGCTCCTTTAATGATCATGGACGCGAATCTCGTGCACTTATACAACAATTCCGTACTCTTCAAGCTTTCGGTACAACGTTGTGCGCCCGATGCCTAGTTCTTCGGCTGCCCTGGTAAGATTGCCATTAAATTTTTTCAAGGCCTGTCGGATTACTTCGCGCTCCACTTCGGACAAATTCAATGACCTGGCGTCCATATCGTCGTCTTCCGATGTGGCTTGTAGCTGAAAATTTTGAAACCCCAGGTTGGGCTGACTGCAAAGAATCACCGCCCTTTCGATGGCATGCTGCAGTTCACGAATGTTACCTGGCCAATTGTATTTCATCAGGCGCTGGACCAGACTTTCATCGATAGAAAGCGTCTTGTGATAACGCTTTGTGTACTCTTCCAGATAATGCTGAAACAGAAACGGGATATCTTCCTTGCGTTGCCTCAAGGCTGGCAAGTTGATTTCTACTGTATTTATCCGGTAATATAGATCACTTCGGTAAGATCCGTTTTTAACAAGGTCTCGAAGTGGAGCATTGGTGGCACAAATGATCCTTACGTCGACATCGATCACTTCATTCGATCCAACCCGCGAGATTTTTCTTCGCTGAAGCACCGTCAATAATTTTACCTGCAACTCAGGCGAAAGGTTGCCGATCTCGTCCAAGAACAGGGTGCCCTTGTGAGCAAGTTCAAACTTCCCAATTCGTTTTTCTTTCGCGTCCGTGAATGCACCTTTTTCATGGCCAAACATTTCTGACTCAAACAACGACGCGGGTATAGCACCGAGGTCGATGGAAATGAAAGGTTCGTCAGCGCGCAGCGATTGGTTGTGAATGGCATAGGCCACCATTTCTTTGCCCGTACCATTTTCTCCGAGGATCAGGACATTCGCGTCGGTAACAGCAACCTGTTCGATCGTCTGTAAAACAGCCCTCATGACCGGCGACTCTGCAATAAATGGACGATTGTTTTGATTTAAGATCTGTTGCATTGCCTTCTGTTTGCTCTTGAGGTCCCGGTTTTCCTTTCTGGCCTTAGATTGCTGATAGGCATTAAGCATGGTGGTTACCAGCTTTTCCTTATCCCATGGCTTTGCCAGGAAATCGACAGCTCCTTCTTTAATGGATTTTACGGCGAGCTCGATATCTCCATACGCGGTTTGAAGGACGACTTGAGTAAGGGGTGATAATGTATGAATGCGGCCGAGCCAGAACAGGCCTTCATTACCTGTAGTGACGCCGGCGCTGAAGTTCATGTCCAGGAGAATGACGTCATAATCCTGCTGGCGAAGTTTAGTTTCAAGTGTTTTGGGAGACGATAGTGAATCGATGTTTTCAAAGTATTGTTTCAATATCATGCGCGTAGTGAGAACCACATGTTCATCATCTTCGACAATCAGGATGTGACCGGTGTATTTCTTCATAAATAGAACTTCCGCCTCAACTAAATTTAGCCAATAACTTTCAATAATTGATAGTACAGTCTAGTGAGAACAATATTAACTCCAACCATAAAAAAGGGCGGATTCCATATTTTAAATGCCGTGCACCTCTAAGTAGGCCACAGATGTGTTTCAAAACGAAACATGCGCGGTGTATGATTTTGGTACGTGTTGGCGTGCAAAAAACTCGCGTCCTGCGATCATTAGCAGGAAAGCTTACCGTAAAATTAAAATCTAAAATGGCAGCGATGGACTCGGGAGTGTTATTAACGTTGAAGGCCTACTTTAACAACACCATGCGCTTTGTATCGGCTACTGTCCCATCTGTAATAAGACGGTAAAAGTACATTCCTGCATTCAGCCCGCCGCCACTCAGGATTATACTTGTGTTCCCCCGTTCAACCACTTCCATGTTTTTAAGTTCGCGGCCGTTCAAATCCA
>DASUTP010000178.1:0-3980 GCA_036374515.1 Chryseolinea sp.
TTTTATTTTACTGAGGGCGAGAAATTTTTCATCCTGGAGGACTACGCAAAGGCCCTGTTATACTACCAACGCGCATTGGAGATCACTCCTGAAAATGCGACGATTCATTATAAGATCGCCGAGGTTTTATCCAGGAGCAACAAGCAGGATGATCTTCTGAAAGCGTCTTTCAGTGTTGAAAGCGCGCTGAAACTCGAAAAGAAAAATAAGTATTTCTATCTGCTGGCAGCGAACATTTATGGAAGTCTGACCCGTTTTGATAAAGCGGCCTGGGCCTATGAGACCCTGCTGCAGGAGGTGCCCGGCACTGAAGAATATCTGTATGAACTGGCTGCAGTCTACCAGTATGCAAACAAATTTGATGATGCCATAAAAACCTATAACCGGGCAGAAAATGTGCTGGGTGTATCTGAGGTTTCCTCCGTTCAAAAAATGAGGATCTTAGTGGAGCAAGGTAAACTGAAAGAAGGCATTGCAGAGGGCGAAAAACTGATCAGCGCTTTCCCTGGCGAAGAACGGTTTGTGATGGCGTTTGCAGAGATCCTCTCACAAAAGGGGTATCGTAATGAAGCGATCAGATCGCTTGAAAAATTCACAGCCGAAAACAACGAGGCAGGCAATGCGCAAATGCTTCTTGCCGGAATGTACCGCGACAACCAGCAGGAAGAAAAGGCGAGGCCGCTACTACTCAGTCTTTTTGAAGACAATTCAATCGAGGTAAGCAGCAAGGTGATAATTCTTGCGTCGTACAATGCAGAGCTGAATCAAAATAAAGCTAAGAACGTTTCCGATCCCGATAAGGAAAAGTTTGCCCTGACGCTTTTCGAAAAATTAAAAACGGCAAGTCCAGAAAGTGCAAACGTCCACATCATTGGTGGCGATCTTTTTTTAGCAACAGGAAAAACCCGCGAGGCGGTAAAAGAATACATCATGGCTGTCGAATCCAGCGAGGTGAATTACGAAGTTTGGCAGAATTTGATTTATCTTGAAGTTCAGCTGGAGGCATTCGATGATGTGGTAAAACACTCGGATCAAGCACTGGAATTGTTTCCGAACCAGGGGATGCTCTATTACTTCAATGGATTTGCACACTTGCGAAAAAGGCGCTACCAGGAGGCCATCGGATCGCTTGAGCAGGCGAAAAAATTAGCAAAAGCGGATTCAAATTTTATGAGTGATGTCAGCAACATGTTGGGCGATGCATACAACGCAACGAAAGCATTTGAAAAGTCCGACAAGGCATTTGATGAGGCATTGGCGCTTAACCCCGGCAATAATTCTGCACTGAATAATTACAGCTATTATCTGGCCCTTCGCAAAACGAATCTTGAAAAAGCTGAAAAAATGTCGTCGCAGTTGACAAAAAACAGCCCGGACAATCCTACCTTTCTTGACACCTATGCCTGGGTGTTGTATACCCGCGAAAAATATAAGGAGGCAAGAAAAGTAATAGAGCGGGCGATAAGTACAGGCAATGCAAACGCGACGCATTTCGAACATTATGGTGATATACTTTTTAAACTTGGAGATGTCAACGGCGCCGTTCAGCAATGGCAAAAAGCCCGTGGTATGAATGCTAACAGTGAAACCTTAAATAAAAAAATAGCGAACCGGAAAATGTATGAATAAAACGATCGGGCTTATCGTTATCATGTGTTCTCTTCTTGTTGTCTCCTGCAGCAAGAAAGTTACAAGTCCAATTACCATTTCCAAGCCAGCACCGACACTATCCATAGAAGAAATTGATTTCGAATACCTTCAAGGCAAAGCCCGGATGGTGCTCCGCGATGCTAACAAAGAACGCGACGTAAAGGCCAATATTCGCGTGCGAAAGGACAGTGTTATCTGGATGACGTTTTCAGTTATCGGGGTACAAGGTGGGAAGGCATTGATCAACAAAGATTCAATCACCATTGTCAGCAATGTCGATAAGGAATATTATGTCTTTGATTATGCTGAACTATCGAAGCGTTATAATTTTGACATCAACTTTGACGTTATTCAGTCGGCCATGCTTGGGAATCTTATAGAGGCCCGGTCCGATGAAGATCAGATCGTCCAGGAGAATTCATTTTTTATGTTGAAGCAAAATACCGGCACCATCGCTGTTTCGAATTACATTAATTCGGCCAGTATGAAAATTGAAAAAGTGGAAATGAAGGAAACGAATACTAACAATTCACTGGTGCTTAACTATTCTAATTTCCAGCCATTGAGCAATAAATTATTCCCATATAACGGAACAATCAGCTTGTTCTACAAAACGTTAGCGGGAATTTTAAACACAACAGTTATTTTCGAATATAATAAAGCTGAGGTTGGAGATAAAGAGCTTAAATTCCCTTTTAATATTCCTAAACGGTATGTGCGCAGATAGACGCATATGGGTTTTTCTTATTTTTTTCACACTCCATTTTTCTGTATCTGCGCAGAAATCAAAATCCCAACTGCAAAAGGAAAAGCAGGAAAATCTTCAAAAGATCCAGGAAGTAGAAAAAATCATCGGCCAGACTTCGGCCAAAAAAAAGAATTCTGTCGGTGAGCTCAATGCTCTTAACCAGCGGATACGTGTTCAGGAAAATTTGATAACGTCGATCAAGGGCGAGGTGAGTTTTTTGGATTCCGAGATCATTGAGAATAATGACATCATCAATGCTCTTGAGGATGATCTGGAAAAATTAAAAAAGGAATATGTCAAGATGTTGTTTGTGGCACAAAAAGTCAGCAACAGCACCACACGTCTCACTTTCCTTTTTTCCGCCAAGTCTTTTGACCAACTGATCATGAGACTTCAGTACCTGGAACAATATGGCCAGACCCGAAAGCTTCAGGCTGATCAAATTATAAAAGTGCAGGGCGAACTCTCGGGACAGGTCAAGGAGATACGGGCAAGGCGCGAGGAGAAGAATAACTTGTTGAACCAGATGGTGACGGAAAATGATAACCTTGCCAAGCTCAAGACAAAACAAAACGGATTGGTTCGTTCTCTGGAACGTCAAGAAAAAAAGCTTCGAAAGGATCTTGCGGAAACAAAAAAATTAGTTGCCCGTCTCGATAAACTTATTGAAGAAATAATCCGCGAGGAGATGGAGCGCGCGGCGCGGGCAAAAGCCGGCGATTCGGAGATGCTTTCCAACTCTTTCGAGGAGAACAGAAACAAATTTACCTGGCCGGTGTCGTCGGGTTTTGTGTCTCAGAAATTTGGCCGCCAGAATCACCCTGTATTGAAAGGGATCGTACAGCAAAATAATGGCGTGAACATTCAAACCAAGGAAAATGAAAAGGTTAAATCCATTTTTGAAGGGGAAGTACGAAGGGTTGCCTTTATCCAGGGATTGGGAAGTACGGTGATCATCAAACACGGCGAATATCTCACGGTTTATGCCGGCCTGAAGGAAGTATTTGTGAGAACGGGGCAAAAAGTGGGTACCAACCAGGAGATCGGCAAAATTTTTTCCAATACGGAAGGGGTTTCAGAACTGAGATTCCAGATTTTTAAAAATACGACCGCCCTGGATCCGCAAGCCTGGTTAAAAAACATGTAAAAACCCCCGGCAACGCGGCGTTATCCTCATTTTTGACCTGATATCATACCTGAAGCCCGGTCGTGACATACCGCACTATTCATTTGATCGTACGTTTTTTTACCCTACTTTTGTTATTCGATTAAAAATCATTGCCATGAATACCACATTATTGTTTTTATCGGGGGTTGGATTCCAGGAAATTCTTCTCATCGGCTTATTTGTACTAGTATTTTTTGGCGCTAAGAAAATACCTGAATTCATGAAGGGTCTTGGAAAGGGCGTTAGAGAATTTAAAGATTCGGTGAAGGATGTAAAGAAAGAGGTGGAGGACGCTAGTAACGCCGCAAAAATCGACGACGGAAAGTAATTTGTGTTGAAGACATACGCTACACTTCGCGAAATACAACACGATCTGCAGCAAGGAATTCTTTCTACTCAGGATCTGGTTCGACA
>DASUTP010000179.1:0-12288 GCA_036374515.1 Chryseolinea sp.
ATCACTACCGGCGCCCCGATCATGGCCGTGATGGCATTGATGGGAAGCACATACGCGCTGCCCGGCAGCTGTGCGACGATATCACAAAAGAGCAGCAGAACAGCACCGCCGATCATGACTGCAGGAAGAAGAACACGGTGATTATGGGTTTTGATGATCAGTCTTGTTAAGTGTGGGACCGCCAGGCCAACAAAGGCAATCGGACCGCAAAAGGCCGTCACCCCACCGGTCAAGAGTGCTGTCGACAAAATTATCAGCAACCTGGACCGGCCCACGTTAACGCCGATGCTCCTGGCATAATTATCACCCAAAAGCCAGGCATTTAACGACTTCACAGAAAGGATCCCGATTACCAAACCCGCTATCAGGACTACAAAAAGGGTTTGAATCTCCAACCAGCTCAGGCTGCCTAAACTTCCAAACGTCCACAAAAGATAGGCTTGCTGATCTTCCGCTTTGCTTAAAAATTGCAGCACGCTGACGATCGAGGCAGTGCCTGCGCCCATCATCAATCCGATGATTAAAAGGGAAGTATTATCCCTCAGCCGTCGGGCAATCAATAATACAATAATAAACACGCCACCGGCCCCGATACTTGAGGCAATTACGATCGCCCAGGGACTGGGATCCTGAAAAAGAGAAATTCCAGAAGCCTGGCTCATTATTAATAGAGATACTAGCAGGCTTGCGCCTGAACTGAGGCCCAGTACATCCGGTCCGGCCAATGCATTCCGGAAAAGCGTTTGCATCATCAGCCCACCCAGGGAAAGAGCACCGCCGGCCAGCATGCAGGTCAGGGCTTTCGTTACCCGGAAGTCCCAGATGATATCGCTGTAGATAGTGTTGGTGCCGCTGTCACCGAGCAGGATTCGTACGATATCCTGAAAAGGAATACTGACACTTCCCAAGGAAAGATTGAGAATGAAAAGTAAAAGCAATAGACTCAAAAGGATACCCCAGCGCGTGTAACTTGAATGCATGACTGCTTGGCTTGACGGCAATGATACATGATTTTAAAAACGAATCCATTATCTGGATCATTTTGAACGGGATAGAGCGACGTAAAAAAAACGCGATATTCCATTCCCCTGCGTTGTGTCCAACAAAGGAAAAATCGTGCAGAAATGCGCCGGATAAGGCTCGTAGGTAGCCCCTGACCATCGCCCACTGGGCTAGATTCCTAAAAATTTTGAAATCGCCTCTTGGTAACTATGCTTTAGTTCCTATCTTTGCAGTCCTTTTTGCGGAATGAACGTAAAAAGTCCTGAAAAACAGCATAAAAAGGTTCAGCCATGCCTGGAATTATAGGAAAGAAAATAGGAATGACCAGCGTATTCAGCCCTGATGGCGAGAGTATCGCATGCACGGTAATCGAAGCAGGTCCTTGCGTTGTAACGCAAGTAAAAAATGACGAAACAGACGGATACCGCGCTGTTCAGCTGTCTTTTGGCGAAAAGAAAGAGAAGAATACTTCGAAAGCAGCTCTTGGACACTTCAAGAAAGCCAATACAACCCCAAAGAAAAATGTGGTGGAGTTCCGCGACTTCCGCAAGGAATTTGACGGGCTGGTAGAGCTTGGAAAAGAGATCAAAGTTCAGGATGTATTTGCAGAAGGTGATTTTGTGGATGCCATTGGAACTTCAAAAGGTAAGGGATTTCAGGGCGTTGTTAAACGTCACAATTTCGCCGGGGTAGGTGGCCAGACACACGGTCAGCACAACAGGCTTCGTGCTCCTGGTTCCATGGGTAATGCTTCCTTTGCATCCCGTGTACCAAAAGGTAAACGCCTTGCCGGTCGTATGGGTACAGATCGCGTGAAGCTTGCCAACTTAAAAGTGGTAAAGATCATGCCTGAGCAAAATGTAATTATTGTTAGTGGCTCCGTACCGGGTGCCAAGAATTCAACTGTAATCCTTCAGAAATAATGGAAGTAGCAGTATTAAAGTCCAGCGGTGAAACGACATCGAAAAAGGTTAACCTTTCGGATAGCGTATTTGCGATCGAGCCAAATGATCACGCGATATATCTGGATGTAAAAAGCATTCTGGCTAACCGCCGCCAGGGAACGCATAAGTCAAAGCAGCGAAACGAAATTTCCGGTTCCTCGAAGAAACTGAAGAAACAAAAAGGTACTGGTGGAGCTCGTGCGGGTAACATCAAGAACCCTCAGTTTAAAGGTGGTGGACGTGTTTTTGGTCCCGTACCTCGTGACTACTCTTTTAAGCTCAATAAGAAAGTAAAGGATCTGGCCAGAAAGTCAGCCTTAACGTATAAAGCCAAAGACAATTCGATTGCCGTATTGGAGGATTTCAACTTTGATTCTCCCAAGACCAAGCAATACGTAGCCCTTCTCAAAGCCCTTTCATTGGGTGACAAAAAGACTCTTCTTGTTCTTCCTGAAGGAATTAAAAATGTTGTTTTAGCAGGCAGAAATGTTGAAAACGCAAAGATTACTACTGCTGATCAGATCAATACTTTTGATGTGATGAATGCGGACAACGTAATTTTTGTAGAGAGCTCGATAAGCAAGGTTGAAAACTTATTAAATAAAGCGTAATGAGTGTCCTGAAAAAACCTTTGGTGACTGAGAAAGTGTCTGCCTTAAATGAAAAAGGCAAGTACGGTTTTATTGTTGATACCGATGCCAACAAGGTAGAGATCAAGAATGCCGTGGAGAAGCAATATGGTGTTAATGTTGAACACGTCAACACCATGATGGTGATGGGGAAAAAGAAGACCCGTTATACAAAAGCAGGTGTTTTAGCAGGCCGCAAGCCAAGTTTTAAGAAAGCGATCGTAACGCTGGCTGCTGGTGAAGTAATCGATTTTTATAGCAACGTATAATTTTGAGCCATGGGGTTGAAAAAATTAAAACCGGTCACAGCTGGTACACGACATAGACTGGCACCTTCGTTTGATGATATTACATCATCGACGCCAGAGAAGTCTTTGCTTACCACGCTGAAAAAATCCGGTGGTAGAAACAGCAATGGACGCATGACTATGCGCTACATCGGCGGTGGTCATAAGCAGAAAATAAGAACCATAGACTTTAAGCGCGACAAAACAGGAGTTCCTGCTACCGTGAAGTCGATCGAGTACGATCCTACAAGATCTGCCCGTGTTGCCCTGTTGCATTACGTTGATGGTTCCAAGACGTATATCATTGCACCCGAAGGCTTAAAAGTCGACCAGCAGGTAATATCTGGCGCCGACGTTGCGCCTGAAGTTGGAAATGCTCTTCCGCTGGCTAAGATTCCCCTGGGTACTATCGTTCATAATGTTGAAATGAAACCTGGAAAGGGTGGAGCTATAGCAAGAAGCGCCGGAACTTTTGTTCAGCTGCTTGCCCGTGAGAACGGAGTGGCTACTTTGAAAATGCCTTCCGGTGAAATGCGCAACGTATTGGATGTATGTATGGCAACGATCGGAACTACTTCCAACGCGGACCATATGAATGAGAGCGTGGGAAAAGCAGGACGCAAGCGTTGGAGGGGTGTTAGACCGCGTACACGTGCCGTTGCTATGAATCCTGTGGATCACCCGATGGGTGGTGGTGAAGGTCGCGCGTCCGGTGGTCATCCAAGATCACGCAACGGACTTTACTCAAAAGGTAAAAAGACCCGTCATCCAAAGAAATATTCAGATCGTCTAATCATAGCTAAGAGGAAAAAATAATGGGACGCTCGATAAAGAAAGGACCGTATTGTGACTTCCGCGTTTTAAAGAAAGTTGAAGCCACTGAAAAATCAGGTAAGAAGTCGGTCATTAAAACTTGGTCAAGAAGATCAACGGTAGTTCCGGAAATGATCGGACATACCTTCGCTGTTCACAATGGGAATAAATTCATTCCGGTATATGTAACGGAGAACATGGTAGGTCATAAGTTAGGTGAATTTGCACCAACTCGTACGTTCCGCGGACACTCAGGTACTAAGAAAGATAACGCTAAGTAAAAATGGAAACTGTAGCGAAAAAGACAAAGAGATCGGTTGTAAAGCGCGAGAAGCGTGATGCGAGAAAAGAAGCGTCTAAGACAGGCCCTTCTGTTGGTAAACTGAAAAATGTGCCTACGTCTCCACGGAAGATGCGGCTCATCGCCGATCTGATCAGAGGAGAGCGTGTTAACAAGGCGCTCAACATATTAAAATACGAGCCAAAGATCGGCGCGCCTAAATTGGAAAAGCTGTTGCTTTCGGCTATTTCAAGCTGGGAGCTGAAGAATAAGGATTTGAAGCTCGAAGAAGCTGACCTGTATGTAAAGGAAATTTGGGTTGATGGTGGCCGTGTTCTTAAGAGATTAAGACCCGCTCCTCAAGGCCGCGCGCACAGAATAAGAAAACGTTCGAACCATGTTACACTGGTTGTAGCAAGCTTGAAGGAAAACGCTGGTTCTGCAGTTACAGTTGAAGAAAAAGAAACGAAGGAATAAATGGGACAAAAAATTAACCCTGTAGGTTTAAGATTAGGTATCGTGCGCGGTTGGGATTCCAACTGGTACGGTGGAAAAACCTTCTCTGATAAATTGGTTGAAGACCAAAAGATCAGAAAATATGTTGAAGCCCGTATTCCCAAGGGCGGTATTGCCAAAGTTGTAATTGAAAGGACCTTAAAGCGTATTACGCTCACCATTCACACCGCTCGTCCTGGCGTTGTAATTGGTAAAGGTGGTAATGAAGTCGATAAAATTAAGGAGGAGCTGAAGCAACTCACCAACAAAGACGTTCAGATCAATATTTTTGAAATTAAACGTCCAGAGTTAGACTCCAAGCTGGTGGGTGAATCCATAGCACAACAGATCGAGGCGCGTATTTCATATAAGCGTGCCATGAAGCAGGCTATCGCTTCGGCGATGCGGGTTGGTGCTGAAGGAATTAAGATCAAGGTATCCGGACGTTTGGCTGGAGCCGATATGGCGAGAGCGGAACAATACAAGGAGGGACGTATTCCTTTGCATACGCTGCGTGCTGACATTGATTACGCGATTTCAGAATCGCAAACTGTCTATGGAAAAATAGGCATCAAGGTTTGGATATTCAAAGGTGAGATCTACGGTAAACGCGATCTTTCTCCGAACATTGGCGTGGTAAGCAATACGCAGCAAGGCGGTGGCCAGCATAAAGGTGGTGGCAATGAGCGTGGCGGAGACAGAGGAGGCCGCAGAAGAGGTGGTGATGACAGAAGAGGCGGCGGCGGTGGTGACAGACGCGGTGGTGGAGATCGCCGTGGTGGTGACAATCGTGGTGGTCAAAGAAGATAATTAAGTCGAAAGCAAAACATAGGTAACAATGTTACAGCCGAAACGAACGAAGTTTAGAAAAATGCAAAAAGGCAGGGTGAAAGGGATGGCCACAAGAGGTCACTCAATAGCCTTTGGTTCTTTTGGATTGAAAGCCTTAGAGGGCGGGTGGATAACGGCGCGTCAGTTGGAAGCAGCCCGTATTGCCGTGACCCGCGCTATGAAGCGTGAAGGTCAGGTATGGATCCGCATATTCCCTGATAAGCCAATCACCAGGAAGCCTGCTGAGGTTCGGATGGGTAAAGGTAAGGGAGCTCCCGAATATTGGGTAGCGGTGATCAAGCCAGGTACTATCCTTTTTGAAGCGGGAGGAGTAAACATTGCTACAGCCAAGGAAGCGTTGCGCCTTGCGGAAGGCAAGTTGCCGATGAAGACCAAGTTTACAATTAGACGCGACTACGTAGAAACCAGCGCCAAGTCATGAAAAATTCAGATATCAAAGCTTTAAACTTAACCGAGCTCACTGAAAAAATTGCCAGCGAAAAAGAAGCTCTTCGCAAGCTGCAGTTCGCGCATCAAGTGTCGGCCATTGAGAATCCGATGAAGTTGCGTGAAGCACGCAAACTCGTGGCAAGATTGAACACTGAATTAAGAGCCAAGAACACAAAAAAATAATTCCTCATGGAAAGGAACGATAGAAAAGAAAGGATCGGAAAAGTCATCAGCAATAAAATGCAAAAGACCATTACCGTAGCTGTTGACAGAAAGGTAAAGCACCCGATCTATGGCAAGTTTGTAAATAAGACAACGGCGTTCAAAGCGCATGACGAAACCAACGCAGCGGGTATCGGCGATACCGTTCGGATTATGGAAACTCGTCCTTTGAGCAAGGATAAACGTTGGAGATTAGTTGAAATCGTAGAAAAAGCTAAGTAATCATGATACGCACCGAATCCAGACTAACAGTAGCCGATAACAGCGGAGCCAAAGAAGTTCTTTGTATGCACGTGCTTGGCGGAACTCACAGACGTTATGCGTCTGTTGGGGATAAGATTGTTGTGACTGTTAAGTCAGCTATGCCGACCAGCCAGGTTAAAAAGGGAACGGTTTCCAAGGCCGTGGTAGTCAGAACAACCAAGGAAGTAAGAAGAAAGGACGGGTCTTATATCCGTTTTGAAGATAATGCAGCTGTACTTCTTAACGCTCAGGATGAACCTCGTGGAACCCGAATTTTCGGTCCGGTGGCGCGTGAGCTTAGGGAAAAACAGTTTATGAAAATTGTTTCACTGGCCCCTGAAGTTATCTAAGCCATGGAGAATAAGAGAAAAGCAAAACTGCACATCCGCAAAGGCGATACCGTTTTGGTTATTGCCGGCGATGATAAAGGCAAAAAAGGAAAAGTGCTGGAAGTATTGGCGGACAAGAATCGTGCGGTGGTAGAAGGTATCAACATCGTTACGAAACACACGAAACCTTCAGCGGGTAAACCCGAAGGTGGCTTGAAAAAGACCGAGGCGGCACTTCATGTAAGCAACTTGAAACTTGTTGATCCCGCAACGGACAAACCTACCCGTGTAGGCCGCAAGTTGAATGACAAGAATAAGCTGCAAAGATATTCTAAGAAAACCGGAGAATTTATTAAGTGATGGCAACTCCAAGATTGAAGGACAAATATTTAAAGGAAATCGTCCCTGCTTTAAAGCAGAGATTTTCTTACAAATCGATTATGCAGGTTCCGAAAATTGAAAAGATCTGCATCAACAAGGGTATGGGTGTGGCTGTAACTGACAAGAAGCTGGTGGATGTTGCTTTGGAAGAAATAAGCACCATCACCGGACAAAAATCAGTGTCGACTAAATCCAAAAAGGCGATTTCTAACTTTAAGCTAAGAGAAAATATGCCTATCGGCGTTCGCGTAACGCTTCGCGGCGATAAGATGTATGAGTTTATGGACAGACTCATGAACATCGCCCTGCCCCGTGTTCGTGATTTCCGCGGTGTATCCGGAAAGGGATTTGACGGACGTGGCAACTACACGCTTGGTGTAAAGGAACAGATCATTTTTCCTGAGATATCCATCGACAAGGTCAATAAGATCAGCGGTATGGATATTACCTTTGTAACGAGCGCGAAAACGGATGAAGAAAGCTTTGAGCTCCTGAAGGCATTCGGGATGCCATTTGCAAATAAAAATTAATTAACAGCATGGCTAAATTATCAGTAATAGCACGGCAAACGAAACGCGAGAAGCTTGTAGCGACACACGCGGCAAAACGCAAGGCTTTAAAGGAGGCTGGTGACTACCTCGCTCTGGATAAGCTTTCGAGAAATGCTTCTCCGGTAAGACTAAAAAACCGGTGCAAACTTACAGGTCGTCCCAGAGGATATATGGGAAAATTTGGAGTTTGCCGTAACGTATTCCGTGAAATGGCTTCACAAGGAAAAATACCTGGTTTGACTAAGGCAAGCTGGTAGAAAAATACATATTGGTTGCTGAGTATCAACGTCTCCCGCCCCGATAGCTATCGGCTGGGATGAAACCTGATAACAGTTTGGATAATTGAAATTGTTCGATATCTTTGCAGCCCGGTTTAAAAAACGCGGGCTTGCTTTTTTAATAGAAAGGAGAAAAAGATGACTGACCCCATAGCAGACTACTTAACCCGGCTCAGGAACGCGATAAAAGCGAACCACCGCGTAGTTGAAATCCCCGCCTCAAATCTTAAAAAAGAAATCACAAAAGTTCTTTTTGATAAGGGGTACATCCTGAACTATAAGTTCCAGGATGATACAAACAGCCAAGGCACCATTAAGATCGCTTTGAAGTACAATCCTGAGACAAAAGAATCAGCGATTACGAAACTTGAGCGAATCAGTACACCTGGTCTTAGAAAGTATGCGAATACGAGCTCGATGCCGCGCGTTATGAACGGCTTAGGCGTTGCAATTCTTTCGACATCCAAAGGTGTAATCACCGATAAGGAAGCAAAGTCGATGAATGTCGGAGGAGAAGTATTGTGTTACGTTTATTAATAGAAGCAGCATGTCACGGATAGGTAAACAACCAATAACAATCCCAGCAGGAGTAACTTTCAATTTCTCAAAAGAGAAAAATAAAGTATCCGTTAAAGGCCCTAAAGGTGAATTGCATCAGGCTATTGATCCTGACTTCACCATTAAGCAGGATGGTGCGGTTATTTCGGTGGAACGTCCTACCGATCAGAAGCGCCATAAATCCATGCACGGTCTTTATCGCGCGCTCATCGCCAACATGGTTCAGGGCGTTTCCAAAGGATTCAGACATCAGCTGGAATTAGTTGGTGTTGGTTATAAAGCGAATGCTCAATCAAATGTTCTCGAACTTAGCTTGGGATATTCACATAATGTGTTCCTGGCAGTTCCTTCTGAAATTAAAGTTCAGACTGTTCAGGAAAAAGGACAAAATCCTACCATTATCCTTGAGGGAATTGACAAGCAATTGATCGGACAGGTAGCCGCTAAGTTGAAAGAGCTGCGGAAGGTAGAACCTTACAAAGGAAAAGGTATCCGGTTCACAGGTCAGTATGTACGCAGGAAGGCTGGTAAGGCTGCTGCGAAATAACGCTAGATAAAAAGTATAGCATCATAGAATAAAAAAATTCATCTATGGCAGGCAAGAACAGAGAAAGAAGAGAGCGAATTAAGAAAGGTGTTCGCAAGAAAATAAGCGGAACAACAGAGAAGCCCCGGTTATCTATTTTCAGAAGTAACAGAGGACTCTATGTTCAAATTATCGATGATCTGAAGGGCGTTACGGTTGCTTCTGCTTCTACTACGGAGTTGGGCGACAAGGCTAAACTGAACGTCGCAGATTCAAAGAATGTAGGTAAGAAGATCGCTGAAAAGGCGCTTGCTTCCGGCATTCAGACCATTGTTTTTGATCGTAACGGATACCTGTATCACGGCAACATAAAGGCTTTCGCCGAAGGTGCTCGTGAGGGTGGTTTAAAATTCTAAGAACTGAAATATGTCAGTAAGCAATATCAGTACAGTAAAAGCAAGCGAGATCGATCTTAAAGAGAGAGTCGTTGCTATCGAGCGTGTAGCCAAGGTGGTAAAGGGAGGTCGCAGGTTTAGCTTCGCCGCCATCGTTGTGGTTGGTGATGGTAACGGTGTGGTTGGTTATGGCCTTGGTAAAGCCAATGAAGTAACAGATGCGATCACCAAAGGAATCGACGACGCTAAAAAGCATCTTGTGAAAGTTCCTATTATCAAAGGAACTGTTCCGCACGAATCAATTGGAAAATTCGGCGGTGGTTTTGTCTTGTTAAAACCTGCTTCTCCTGGTACAGGTGTTATCGCCGGAGGTGCAATGCGAGCTGTACTGGAAAGTGCCGGTGTTCATAATGTATTGGCAAAGTCAAAAGGTTCTTCAAACCCTCACAACGTGGTAAAGGCAACTTTCAAAGCGCTTACAACGATGAGAGACGCTGTTTCGATCGCGAAGAACAGGGGAGTTCCTTTGAGCAAAGTATTTAATGGTTAAGATTATGGCGAAAGTACAGATCACTCAAAAAAGAAGTACCATTAAAAGACCGGAAACGCAGATCAGAACGATCAAAGCATTGGGTCTCGGTAAGATTAACAGAACCGTTGAAGTTGAGCTAACACCTCAGATCGCGGGGATGATTTCGAAAGTGAATCATTTGATTACTGTAAAAGAACTGTAAGATGAAGTTACACACATTGAAACCTGCTGAGGGTTCTGTAAAAACAAATAAAAGACTTGGCCGTGGTCAGGGCTCAGGAGGAAGTACTGCGGGTCGTGGTCACAAAGGTGCCCAATCAAGATCTGGTAACTCCAAGAAGTCTGGTTTTGAAGGTGGTCAGATGCCACTCCAACGCCGGATCCCGAAATTTGGTTTTAAGAACAATAACAAGGAATATTTCAAGGCCGTAAACCTTGACGTGCTGGAAAATCTGGCAGCCAAAACGAAGTCGGATTCTCTTAACTTTCAAACCATGGTCGACAACGGTATCGTTGGCAAGAACGACAAGGTGAAAGTTTTGGGCAGAGGGGAGTTGAAAACGAAGGTGAATGTTGAAGCACATAAATTTTCAGCTACTGCTACACAAGCAATTGAAAAAGCGGGCGGAAAAGCCACAACTGTGAAGTAATGAAGCGATTCTTTCAGACCATAAAGAACATTTTCTCCATCGAAGACCTACGGGTCAGGATCCTGAACACCATCGGATTTCTGATCATCTTCAGGCTGGGTTCCTTTATTGTACTGCCAGGTATCGATCCGAATTTGCTGGATCCAAACAGGAATTCAAGCGGTATATTAGGATACTTGAATAATTTCCTTGGAGGCGCGTTTAACAATGCATCCATCTTTGCCCTGGGCATTATGCCCTATATCTCTGCTTCCATTATCGTGCAGCTCTTATCATTTGCTGTACCATACTTTCAAAAGTTGCAGAAAGAAGGCGATTCAGGCAGAAAGCGTTTAAATCAGTATACCCGGGTTCTTACCATTTTTATAACGGTGTTCCAGGGATATAGCTATTTAAAAGGCGCTATTGACCCCGTTGTCATTACCAACCCAAGCGCATTCTTTTACATCTCATCGGTTGTGCTGCTCATAGCCGGAACGATGTTTTGTATGTGGCTGGGTGAAAGGATTACGGACAAAGGCATCGGAAATGGAATTTCAATGCTGATTATGATTGGTATCGTGTCAAGGTTACCGCTGGCGTTGGTTTCCGAGGTGACGGACAAATTCCCTGGCAAGGCAATCTTCTTCATCATCGAATTGTTTGTGCTGTTTGCGATCGTTGTGGCTGTAATTGCCTTGACCCAAGCTACCCGCAGGATTCCTATACAATATGCGAAGCAGGTGATCGGAAACAAGCTTTATGGCGGCAAACGGGACTTTATTCCCCTGAAATTGAATTCTGCCGGTGTTATGCCCATCATTTTCGCTCAGGCTTTGATGTTCTTCCCGGCTTTGATTGCCGGAATCTGGAGGGATAGCGATGTGGGCGCGTATATCGGATCGACATTTTCAGATCCTTATTCGTGGCAGTACAGTTTGTTATTTGCTGTGATGATTTTGATTTTCACTTTCTTTTATACTGCGATCACCATCAATTCAAATGATATCGCTGATAATTTAAAGCGGAATGGCGGCTTTGTTCCAGGGGTTAAACCTGGTAAACAAACTGCAGAGTTTATAGATACTGTTTTATCAAGAATTACTCTACCAGGCGCGTTGTTTCTGGCCGCTATTGCAGTGCTTCCCGCATTTGCAGTAAAGGCTGGAGTCGGTCAAAACTTCGCTCAATTCTTCGGTGGCACTTCATTATTGATTTTGGTGGGTGTTGTATTGGATACCCTCCAGCAAATCGAGAGCTACTTGTTGATGCGGCATTATGAAGGTATGATGAAGTCGGGCAGAGTAAAAGGACGTTCTCAATTTGCTGCGGCTTAAACGCTGAATGGTCTACTTAAAGACTGAAGAAGAATTGGCCATTATCCGTGAAGGATCCCAGATTTTGGGAAAAGCTCACGGCGAGGTCGCCAAGCTGATCAAGCCTGGCATCAAGACTTCTAAGCTGGATGCGGTAGCCGAAGAGTTTATCCGGGATCATGGCGGGTCTCCATCGTTTAAAAACTACAATGGATTTCCGTCGTCACTGTGTATCTCTGTGAATGAAGTGGTAGTCCATGGTTTTCCTGGCAACTACGAGGTTCGCGAAACGGACATCATTTCGATAGACTGTGGTGTATACTACAAAGGCTATCATAGTGACTCCGCTTACACATATCCGCTGGAAGGAACGAACGCGGAAACGCTCTTGTTGTTGAACCGGACGTACGAGGCCCTTTTTAGAGGCATCGAACAAGCAAAGGCCGGAAACAGGATCGGAGACGTTAGTTATGCTATTCAGAGCTACGTTGAAGGCTTTGGTTACGGTGTGGTTCGGGAGCTTGTAGGTCATGGAGTGGGAAAAAAGCTGCATGAAGATCCGGAGGTACCTAACTACGGTAAGCGTGGAAAGGGGCC
>DASUTP010000180.1:0-13876 GCA_036374515.1 Chryseolinea sp.
TGATTATTGTGTGCCTGGCGGTAAGTGTTTACAACATTCATTCCATTGAATATGGGCAAGCTCGCGTCGATGCTTCCATTAACAAAATCAACTTTACCATTGACGACCCTTCCTTCCTGTTGATTAAAGGAATTGCCATCCTGACGATAGAAATTGGCATTTGCATCGATGGACGGGGTAAGCTGTAACAGACTTGAGGTTTTGTTTATTTGCGTATAGGCCAACTGGTTTTTATTCTGATTAAGGACAACATTATGTTGAAGTCCAATCCTCACCGCCTCTTTAAAAGAAAGCTTTGCAACGGCGCTATCCTGTCCAAAAGCATTCGCTACAAAAATTGAAAAAAGTACTGCCGTTATAATATTTGTCTTCATAAACTACATTCTTTCCGCAACAACTCCATCCTCAACCACCGACCCATCCGCCACCTGTATGATCCGCTTTCCATAACGGGCATTTTCTTCTGAGTGGGTAACCTGGATGATGGTGATCCCCTCGTCGTTGAGCTTCTTAAAGATCTCCATGATCTGTTTACCCTGATCCGAGTGCAAATTCCCGGTAGGCTCATCCGCCAGCAAAAGTTTCGGCTGGCCCACAATGGCACGCGCTACTCCCACGAGCTGCTGCTGACCACCACTTAGCTGCTCGGGAAACAAATCCTTTTTCGCCACCATATTAAAACGGTCGAGCATCTCTGCCACCATGCTCTTCCGCTGCGCTCCGCTTACGCCTTTATAAAGAAGCGGAGTTTCGATATTTTCATATACAGTGAGCTCATCGATAAGGTGATATGCCTGAAAAATGAAGCCGATATAATTTTTATGCATATCCGATTTCTGCTTCTCTTTCATCTTATGAACCGGCTCATCAAAGAAGTAATACTCGCCGGCGGAAGGTTCATCCAGCATGCCGATGATGTTCATCAGCGTGGATTTTCCGGCCCCACTCGGTCCCATAATGGTTACAAATTCTCCTTGTTCTACGGTAAGGTTGACGCCCTTCAAAACGAAAGTGCGCTGAAAACGTGAATCCACGTACTTGTCGATGTCGTGTAGTTTGATCATGAGTTTTAGGGTTGTTAAACCGGTGGTTTTAGCCCTTGGATGGCGTCAAAGCCAACAATAATGCCAACGCCCCAGGGCGCCAAGACACCGGTAAATTAAGGTGAATGATATGATGATTCGTCCGCTTGTGCAAATTGGTGTCCGGTTTCGGTCTCCTTGTTGTTTAGAGGTAATCGGTAATTTGTGATCGGTGTCCACGTGGTTGTGGCCCGTAGCGCCGTGCAATTGCAATGGACCATCGCACGCCCCAAGCCAGGGGAACCGATTACTGGATCACTTGATTACTGAACACCATTAAAAAATAATCGGGTACAAAATAACGTCAACACGCCGGTTCATCTGCATGCCATCGTAGGAAGTGTTACTGTAAACCGGGTTTTCGAGGCCCCAGTCTTTTATCGTAATTCGCCTTTCCGAAATATCGCCGCGGTTGAGAATTATCTGTTGGACTGCCTCACTTCGCATTCTGGACAGCCAATCGTTGTATTCTTTTCCTCCGATAGGGTCGGTATGACTAATGAGGTGGATATCGTATTTCTCCATCAGGTTTGGAATTGAGTCAAGCCAGTCGTAGAGCTCTTCGATCTGAACTTCGTCGACATAATAGCTTCCCCCTCCGAAGAATATGCTTTTACGGATTTCATCCTGATGTTGCGCGATGCCGGCCACGCTTATCAAAATCATTGCACTTAACAACAGATGGCGGATCATAGACTAAATTTAAAGAAACTTTACGGTTCGTCTTCCCTTTCCAACTTTTTAGTTTGAAGTTTTTAACTATGAGACGTGCTCGAGAATTTTCACCAGGTCGTCCAGGGTGTTTGCTTCCCGGATAGGCTTGTCCTTGCGCCAGCGATTGATCCGGGGAAAACGCAGTGCGATTCCGGATTTATGACGGGTGGATTTTGCAATTCCTTCAAAGGCGATTTCAAAGACCAACTCGGGCTTTACACTTCGCACGGGTCCAAATTTTTCGATCGTATTCCGTTTTACCCACCGGTCGACCTCCCGGATCTCTTCATCGGTCAGCCCGCTATAAGCCTTGGCAAAAGGTACCAGCTGATCGTCCTTCCACACGGCAAAGGTATAGTCGGTATACAAGTTCGCTCTGCGGCCGTGGCCGCTCATCGCGTAGATCATCACGGCATCGATGGTAAACGGATCGATTTTCCACTTCCACCAGTCGCCTCTTCGTCGACCGTCGCGGTAAACGGAATCTTTTCTCTTGAGCATGATCCCTTCGCTGAATAAATCGCGGGCGCGCAACCGTTCCTGCGCGAGCTGTTCCCAACTGTCAACGGAAACGGTAGGCGACAAACGCAGCACGGAACTTTGTGGCGGGCAAAGTTGAGCCAGTTGTCTTCTCCTCTCGTACAACGGCCAGTCCCGGACATCAGCGCCCTGCCACTCCAACAAGTCATAGGCGACGAAGGCAACCGGCACCTCTTTTAGCTGCTTTTGCGTTAGCGACTTTCGTCCGATGCGCGTCTGAAGTCGATTGAACGAGAGTGGCAGATTATCTTTGAATGGCAAGATCTCGCCGTCCAATACCGTTCCGTCCGGAAGCAGATTTAGAAATACCGCGAACTCCGGATACTTGTCGGTGACAAGTTCTTCGCCACGACTCCAGACAAACAACTCGCGGTTACGGACGATAACCTGTCCCCGTATTCCATCCCATTTCCATTCGCACTGCCACTCGTCAATATTTCCCAGGGCGCTCACTTCACCATCTAACGCATAGGCCAGATAAAACGGATAGGGCCGGGAGATGTCCAGCGTGTCTTCCGATAATATCAATTCCTCAAAACGGCTATCGTCGGGCGACCAGTTTCCCATCAGGCGATGGGCAACCACATTCTCCTTTACAGCTGCATGCTTTGCCAGCGCCTTCACCATTAATTGCTGAGAGACGCCGATGCGGAATCCACCGGTAATTAATTTGTTAAATACAAATCGCTGCATGGGCTCCAGCCGGTTCCAGGCCCAGAGGATCTTTGTTCTTTTTTGCTCGATGGTGAGCGGTTCGAGCGATCTGATGAAGGCGATCCAGTCTGTCAATGTGGTTTCTGATTCTTCAGCAGGAGGGGGCAGCACCAGCGAAATAGTTTCCGCCAGGTCGCCCACGATATGATGAGACTCTTCGAACAGCCAGGGAGGTAAACCAGCAAGTTCACTTGCCCATAACCCCAGCAAAGAGGCATTAACAGAACGCTTCGGACGGCGATGAGACAAAATTGCGATTGCCCATAGCTTATCCTGGTCGTTGGCATTTTCAAAATACGCCACCAGCGCTTTGATTTTGTCCAGCGTTTTTGTTGTTTGATCCAGGCTTGTGAAAAGTTGTGTGAAGTATTTCATGAGGCGTGTTCCATTGGCATGTTAGCATCGGTATCGCCACCTTCAACGATTTCACTTAATTCTCCTTCATATTGAGTTTTTACTTCCGCCGATTCGATTCCATTTTCCTGCAGCCACCGGGAAAAAACTTCGCTATATCCATGTGTAATGAAAACTTTTTCGGCCCCTGTTTCACGGATGGCCGTATTTAGTTCGTTCCAGTCTGCATGATCGGAGAGAACAAAACCCCGGTCGGCGCCTCGTCGCCTTCGGGCACCACGCAGGTTCATCCACCCGGAAGCAATACCAAGGGAAAACGGCTCAAACTTGCGTAACCACGGTGAGCCTACTGCCGACGGGGGACAGACGACCAGGGCGCCGTCAAACTCCTTCCGCTTCATGTCAGACCCGACATAGATTGTTTCGGGTAGTGGCAAACCCTGACCTCTTAAGATGTTTGTGATGCTCTGGATGGCGCCATGAACGAAAATTTTTCCGATGCCCGCGTCTATGTTCCCTAAGATGCGCTGCGCTTTGCCCAGCGCATAACCCGCGATAATGGAGACTTTCCCGTCAGCTTGATTTTTTTTCCACCATTGGTTGATCTCATCAATAACCTGATGTTGTGGTTGCCATTTGTAAATGGGTAGTCCGAAGGTGGACTCGGAAATAAAAACATTGCATTTCAGGGGTTCGAAGGGCTCTGATAGGTTGTCAGGTTGCAGCTTGTAGTCACCGGAGAATACCCATACTTCTCCGCTGTCCTCCACGCGAATTTGTGCCGATCCCGGAATGTGACCCGCCGGATGGAATGAAAAGCCGATGCCATTAATATGAATTACCTGCCCAAAAGGAATATTTTCCAGCTGTTGTGTAAGTTGAAGGCGGTGGCGAATAACAGGAGCGGCTGGGGTGGCGCACAAATAATGCTCATGCCCCCAGCGGGCATGATCGCTGTGCCCATGGGTGATAAGCGCTCTTTTTACAGGCTTCCACGGATCAAGAAATACGTCGGCTTTCCTGCAGTAAATTCCTTTATCATTAAATTCAAGCAATGGCATGGTAAATTTTTAATGATATAACAGGAAGGGGTGTTGGAGGTTTGCCGTTCCGGGATGTTCAGTTTCACGTCTTAGCCTCCTTGGACGCCCACTACGAGGTAATCTTGAGCCACACCGTGAACCACTCTGAATCTCAGCCTGGATCTCGAACTTACCCTAACTTTTCTTAATTTTAGCCTTGGCACGACTCGCAATATGATACGAAAGGTGTATACCGCCCTCTTTTTTAGTTTGTTTTTATGCACATGGGCATGGGGCCAAAAAATTGACAGCTTGCAAACGGTGCTGGACACGGCAAAAAATGACCGGAAAGTAAAGACGTTGAACGAGCTCTTCCGGGCAAACCTCGAATCTGATCCTGTGCGTGCGCTTGGATACACTCGCGAGGCATTAAGCCTGGCAACAGAAATCAATGACCGGCGTGGAATGGCCGCGTCTTACAACAACCTGGGTATCGTTTACCGGAACCAGGGTGCTCTTGATAAGGCGTTGGAGTATTATATCATATCCTTAAAAATTTATGAGACCCTCGAAAACAAGGAGGGTATCGCGACGACAAAAAATAATATTTCAACAATTTATTCGATCAAGAAAGAGTATAGTCAGGCCATGAAATACCTGGAGGAATCCTACAACCTGTTCGTCGAGCTTAAAGACGAAAGAAGAATTGTAGGCTCGATGAACAATCTTGGAAATGTGAACACTGAGATCCAGCTTTTTGAAAAGGCGATCAAATATTATTCTCAATCGTCGCAGCTCGCGCAAAAAATAGGGCTCAAATTTTCGGACCCATTGGTGAACATGGGAAATATCTACTTCAGGCAAGGCAACTATCAGCGCGCTGTAGAACAATACGAAAAGGGCCTGGCCATCGAGCGTGAAAATGGCAACCGGCTGGGATCGCTCAGCATTCTTACAAATCTCGGGATTACCTATGCCAAGGCGAAACAGCCTTCACCTGCGCAGAAGTATCTTGACGAAGCGGAGAAATTGTGCGGTGAATTAGAGGCAAGTTCATTTCTTCCTCCGATTTACAAAGCGTTTGCGGAAAATTTTGCGACGCAAAACAACTGGAAGGCTGCATACGACATGCAGTTAAAGTATGACCTTGCACGGGAAAAGATTTTTGGAGAGGAAAGCACGCGTAAGATCGCCCAGATGGAAATGGTGATCGATTTTCAGGAGAAAGAAAAAGAATACGATCTGCTTCGCCAGGAAGGCGAGATCACAAAATTGGAGCTGCGCAACAGCCGGCTGTTCATCATACTGATCATTATGGGCGCGTTCCTGCTGATTGGAGGCTTAAATCTTGCCTATCTATCAAAAAAGAAAATCATTAAAAAAAGAAAAAAGCCGCTTCCAGGGACCAGTTTGTAATTACATAATTGTTATCAACTGAAAATCATCTGATTAGGAAATCGTTACACCGGTCAATAATTAGCAAGAAATCCTTTCCTGATTTGGTCGCAACCTTATAAATTTGGAGCTTAAATAATTTAATATGTTCGAGCAATATATAGGCGACGGCGCTAATGTTTTCATAGCTATTGTAGCGGTCCTGATCGGCTTCGTCGCGGCGTTAAGCTATGTCGATTTTCAGAAGGTAAAGAAAGACGAGAAAAAAGATTAAGATATCACATCGATCCCAATGAAGGAAGCCCTGGCATTGATGTCGGGGCTTTTTTTCTGGCCGCAGAAGAGTAAGGCTTGAACATCCGTTAACGTTTGTATTTGCTGAATCACTGAGTTTATCGGAAGGGACCAACAGCGGGAATTATCACTCGCCTAAACTATCACTCACTCCATTACCCGACACAATTTGTTGCTATCCGTTGAAGAACTTAGTAAGGCGAACTGTACTTTGCTTCCCAATCGGTCCACTTCACGGATTTATAATGTCCTTCGCCAATGAACTGGGCAATTTTATGAAATTCAGGAGCTTTGCGATATCCGGCCAGAGGTTGAATCATCTCAAAGTTTTCGGTGAGAAAAACAACGGTGGGATAACTCAACTGATTGTTTAACAATGCTGCGGCCAGTTCATGATAACCGTTTCCTCCACTAGCAACAAACTTAAATGTGTTGCCATTAAAGATGACATCCTCCTTTTGCTCAGCATTGAACTTCACAGCATAAAATTTCTCATTCAACAGTTTGGCTACCTGCGGGTCATTAAAAGTGTTTTTGTCCATGACTTTACACCAACCGCACCAGTTGGTATATACGTCAATAAAGACAGGCCGCTTTTCGGTTTTTGATTTCTTGATCGCTTCTTCGAAAGTTATCCATTTTACACTCCCTTCAACAGGCGTGTCGGTCCATGTCAACGCGGTAAGCGACAACAGCATAGCGACGGATGCAACGGAGAGCAGTACTTTTTTCATGATCTATTGAATTATGCTGATTCGAAAACAAATTTAGCGATAACATAGGTTCGCTGTCCTTTAATCTTTTCCAATAAAGCACGTGTAACCCTTTTCAAAAGCGCCGGTAAATAGTTGTACGAAAGTTAAAGTCCATTGTTCATGAGTGAACAATATCCTGCTTGGAAAGTCGATTTTACGCTGAAAAAGCAGTTTTCTTGCAATGGCACGGCATTAGACGAAGGATGACACGATGATGAAAAGATTTACATATAAAGAACTTACGCTGGTGTTGGGCATCCTGGTAGCGCTGGGGGTAATCTTTACATTATGGTTTCGCCAACCTTCGGGAACGATTCCCAACGCCTTCAAATTATCGGCCCCTGCCGGCGTGACAAGCATTAAAAAAAGTCTCATCAAAAATTATTTCGGCGCTTTCGAGGAGCATCTTTCAGGTCGAAGTAATCCTTATTGATATTAAACGCAAGAGAAAATCTGTTTCTTGAAATGGAAGATATCCGCTCTTTGGAGAGTGGTATCTCATAGCCATAAAACAAGTCCGCGAAACCCAGAATGGATAGTCCCACTTTCGGTGTGGTGACCCAGGCGTTTCGGTCCAGATTTTCCGGGCCGTAATTCTGGTCGATAAAATAGGTTACATCGAGAGACGCTCCAAACATCCCGGCCGTAAATTCATAACCCAATTTTGGTCCGATCAGAAAATTGCTGTCGTCGATAAAGATGTCAACGGTACAATATGCGCCTTTCGACAGCAATGTGAGCGGATGGCGGTAAATGTGATGCCAGTAAAGGCCGATTTCAAAAAAAGCACGGTCCTGTGTTCCCACTCCGACCTTCGGCACCAGTCGTTGTTTCGTCCAGTACCGGTGAAATGGAGTCCTCATCAGGGAATCGCCATACTGTCCATAAGCCAGATGTGACAATGTCACGCCGAAGAATATAAGCAAGTAAATCAGAGGTCTACGACCGGTATGCATGGTAGTGCAATATAACCTCTATTGCCCGCTTAATCGCCTCGTTAATGGGGAAAAATTCCTTTGTCAACTCGAAGTCGATGGCATGCAAACGCATCGAAAAATTGCTCATGAGGGGTATTTCAGCGCCCGCGTCAATTTTTTCCACTGCGGCGTTAAAGTTTTCCGAGGTTTCTTCGCGAATGATGTTACAGGTGACCAACTCCTTTTTTCCATACTTGTTAGTTCGCGCTGAGAATCCGAACAACCGGCAAATCAACCCCCGATGGTGATATTGGGAACACATTCCGACGCCACCCTGTAAAGGGTTCAGTATGGAGCAAAGGGATGAATCCGTTGTTTTGATTTTTTCCAGCCAGGCGAAGGCGAGGTCTTGCGCGTAAAGATGCTGCGCGAAGGGCAGGAATTCTAAAACCGTCGCTTCGATGTCCGCCTTAAAACAACATTTTCCACAGCCGGCTTTGCATCCTAAACCGGACCACGACTGAAAGGCGCTGATTTCACGGTCGAGCATCCTGAACTCATCCTCGACAGCTTTGATTTTCTCCAGCAGATCCACCGGACAAAGTTATATAATAGTTTGAAGTTTGAAGTTCGAGGTTCGTCTTTCAGGTTTGCGGTTTTTAGTTCATGTTCTCCAATTTAAAAACAGCAGCTATTACTCCGAATTTTTACCGCAGAGAGAAATTGCGGAGCGTCCTGACATTAGGCTGCAGAAAGTGCGCACTGTCGTAGCCTCAAAATAGAGAGCGCTGAGCCCGCCAGGCGGGGGTGAGCGGGCTTCGTAGCAAATTAAGGCTCCTCTGCATTTATCTCCCTGTCTTTCCCTCAGGTATTGACTCTGCGTTAAAAAAATATGGGCTTGATGAGCGGCCTCCGTTCTCACGCCCCTGACCTCGCATCCATGAATTTTTTCAAGCTCTCCCGAGCCGTTGCCTTAACTTTCTTTTGCACCAACGGGGTCCAGCCCAGGATTGCACCGGACATTCCAAGAGCGTAGCGGGTCCACCGCCATAGGTTGAACTTATCGACCTGACGAAAAATTCTTCCGTCATTAAATTCGAATGACGACCGAATGATATTGTGAACAGGGCGGCCGGTCTTGGAAAAGGTATACCATGCTTCCCAACGGCACTTTCCCGTTGTTTGTGTCGCCTCTACATTGCTAAAGTCGATTTTTAGGTCTGTTGCCCTTGTTAATAACATTTCCCACATAGCCTGAACTTGCTTGCAATTCAATGTGCCGAAAACGGGATCTGTAAATTGAGCTTCGGGGTGATACGCTTTTTGCATTTCGGCGTAATTGAGCGTTTGAAAAGCCGAATAGAACCGAATAATAAGCTCCTCGTTGTTTTGATGCATTGTGTTATCAATAAACTTCCGCCTTAAGAACTTTATGCGTATCTTTTAGTACCTCTCCGAAAAAATCTAACATCGCCGAAGATATGAAAAAACTGCTACTGATTATTGTTGTAGCGTTGGTTGCAAACGCTGCATGTGCTCAACGATTCGACCTTGGGTCAAATTTTAACTATGCAAAACCTATTGGGGGCATGGCCCACAACATCGATCAAGGTTTTGGCATAACGCTTGAAGCAGCCTGGTTGCCAAAAACCGCTCCATTTTCTGTTGGTATCGAGTTTGCGTACAATGGCTACGGACAGGAAACGACACGCCAGACATTCACCTTCGATGACGGGACGGTTACGGAAACAGACGTTATTGTGACCAACACGTTTTCAAATCTATATGCGACAGGCAAATATTTTCTTAGAAATGGAAAGTTGATCAATCCTTATCTGAGCGCAAAGGCCGGTTACTCCTGGTACAAAACAAATCTTGTGATCGAGGATCCTGAAGACGAAGATGGCTGTAAGCCGTTGGATTCGGACAAGTTATTGGTCGATGGGACATTTACTGTGAGCGGAGGTGCAGGCGTGCGGGTTGATTTTTCATCGTTGTTTAAAAAAACGCCAGCAAATACGCTGTTCTTTGATCTAAGCGCTCATATTACGCAGGGTGGTACCGTTGAATATATGAACGTTCATGAGCATTCAGCGCCTAATCAGACACCTGACAGCGATGTAACTACCCGATTTATCAATAATCGTACACAGGTTGTTCACGAACATCACGTAGGCCACGTATATAGCAGCCTGGCGGAGATGATGGAGTATAGGATGGGCGTTGTGTTCCGGCCGTCGTTTCCGAATAGGTAACAACGCATGAGATACGCCCTTCCTCTATATTTATTATCACTCTTCTTCTGTATCCCGGCAAAGGCACAAACTTTTGATGAATGCTCTGATAATTATTATACGAGATTCAAGCAGTTGCAGCTGCAGCGCACATTAAAGCAAGTGGACTACAAAACAGCTGACAGCGTCATGTTTGCGCTAGGCGTGGATTTAGATAGTTGTATCATTGGAAAACAAATGCCGGAATTTGAACTTGTGGGAGTCTCTGGCAAAAAATATACGAATGAAAGCTTAAAGGGAAAGGTTGTGTTATTTAATTTTTGGAGTGTTAACTGCGGGCCGTGTGTAGTTGAGATCCCCGTCTTCAACAGGTTATTCCTTTCATACAGGGATATGAAGGATTTTGTTCTGATTTCAATTTTATGGGATAAAGAAGAAGCGATGAACAAGTTCCTGACCACGGGGTTGACAAAGCGGAGGATTGCTTATGAAGTTATACCGGATTCAAAATCTTTAATGAAAGGCACCTTCAAATCAGTGAAGGCACTTCCAACAAATTTGTTTATGGACAGGGAAGGAAAAATATTCATGAAAAACGTCGGTGGAATTATAGAGACAAAAGATGAGCAACGTCTTGAGGATAAATTGCGGTCTATTATCGATGGCGAGTTAAGCAAAGGCGTTGCAGCCAATTGATTGCTAACGAGATCTCCGAATCAGACCTGCGTTCACGCAGAGGAATTCTTGTCCGGTTGACGCAGCAGATAAGGGAGGAAAGAATGGTCAAGCCCTTCTAAAGATTGTCGATATTGTAGGGTGTTCTGTCAAAAGTTGCGGACCATTTTGGCTGGTAGGGACAAACTAGTACGCCACCGCCAAAACAACTGAACAGTAGAATCCGCTGCAATCACCCATAGGCTATCGGCATACCAGATTCATTATACAAGAAAATGTACGGTTGTTTTTGCTACGGGGGTACTAGCGAACTCCAATCGTCATATCGCGCTCCGGGCCATGCGTTGTGCGACGATACTGCCTGCCAGGAGTTGAAGAGCATGATAAATCATTATAGGCAATAGCACTATACCGAGGGCGGCGGCCTCTGGAAAAAGAACCTGCCCCATGACAGCACCCTGCACCAACGATTTTTTTGATCCGCAGAAAATTACCGTTATACGGTCTTCTCTGCTCAATCCCATCCGGACTGAGAGCAGTTGCATGAATAAAAACATTACAAAAAAGAGCAACAGCATAAGACCGCCGAGCAAGAACAGCGCCGGGATAGAGTAATGCTCGAACATGTTGTTCAGGAACGAATCGGAAAAAGCACGAAACACAATGAGTAGTATTATGGCCTGGTCAAAGTAGCGCATTTGGGTTTTGAACCTTTCGGCGAGAAAACCCAGTTTTCCATGAAGCATAAGACCAATAGCTACCGGCAGCAATACCTGGACACATAGGTCCAAGATTACGCCCGACAACCTTCCGGTCGCAAGCGCCTGCTGACTGACGAAGAGATTCATCCACAACGGCGTTACAAAAATTCCGATCAGACTGGAGATGCTCGCATTGAATATTGCTGCCGGAATGTTGCCTCCTGCCATGGAGACCATTACAACTGATGAAGAAACCGTCGATGGCAGGGCAGCGAGGTAAAAAGTTCCGACCCATAATAAGTCAGTCGCTGGTTCATAAAAGATACTTCGCGATATCAAAATGACGATTGGAAACAAAAGGAACGTCGTCGATTGAATGAGTAGATGCATTTTCCAATGGCCGAGATGTGATCGTAACTTAACTGGGTCAAGCTTCAATCCATAAAAGAAAAAAATGATGGCCACACCGATGTTACCGGCTTGCTTTAGAGGCAGCGGGCTGTCACCGCTGCCAGCCTGTGGAAAGAGCCACGCCAAAGCCACAACGCCCAGCATGAGAAAAAAGAACGCATTAAGTCCGGCGCGGGAAAGTAAAGAAGCAAGTCTGTGCATACGTAGATATGCAAACTATGACGGTTGAATTCAGTTTCCTAATTTTCTTTACTTAGTCCTCCTACCTCACGTACTTTTTAACCGCGCTAACGTTCGAAATTTTCCACGATCGCTTGTTCAACATTAGGGATCATAGTCCAAATTTTCGCGCGCCGCGATAAGCTTTAGCGCACGAAGCCGCCCGGGCCGGCTTGGCCCCGCATGTTCATTCCAGGCTGAATAAAGTCGGGCCGACGATGTGCGCTTCATGCCTCGGCGGGCTCCGGACAATGCTTAAAAATCCTCGAAACTTTCCCCCAGATTCAATGCCTTCAACCTGCCACCGATTTTATCTTCGCGTTCCAGCCGCTGAAGTATCCGCAACGGCTCACCTACAGGCTCATCGCTGATATCAAACGTTCCATAATGCATGGGGATGAAAATTCCGGCACCCGAGTCGTGGAAACCACGAAGCGCGTCGTGGGGAGAAACGTGGTTGGGATGCATGAACCACTCAGGCTTATAGGCGCCAACGCCGATAATGGCTACGGTTATCTGCGGAAACAGTTGTCCGACTTCCTTAAAATGATTGTCATAGCCTGTGTCGCCGCTGAAGTAGATCGTCTTATCCTTCGACCGGATGACAAAGGCACCCCATAGCCGTTTATTATCATCGGCTAATCCGCGCTTGGACCAGTGTCTCGATGGCAGGAAATAAATCTCAATCGCGGGCGTCGTGTTATATTGCTGGTACCACCCGGCCATTTCGACGGGGACATTTTTGCACCACGGACGCAGCAGCTTTTCCATGCTTAAGCCTGTGAGAATTTTTATTTCAGGATTTAATTCGACCAGCTGCCGAACCGATTTTTCCTGACAATGGTCCTGATGATCATGGGAGATCATTAAGTAATCAAGTTTTTCAAATATCGTTGGACCAAAGGCGTGAGCGGAATACCGCTTAAGTGTTAGTACATTGAAAAAAGCCGGGTCGATGAGCATATTGATTCCATTGAGACGGATGAAAAAAGTTGCATGTCCCAGCCAGACTATACAATCATTTTCATGTGTCAAAAACGAAGGATCATCGATCAACCTTAGCCTGAATGTATCCTGCTTTTTTTCTTTTTTCTGAGGATTCCGGCTCGTCATCCATTTAAGCACTTCACCAAAATTCGGCACGAATGGATGCTCTAGGTTGATGAAACGATTATTACTGTCCATTGGTGTTCCCGGCCAGTTAGGTTTGATGGTTTCTAGTTCAGAATTGCTGGTAAAATGCACGCCTGGTTTCGTAATCTCATTTAAAGATGACAAAAAAACAGATACGGCCCCGGCTTAAGTTGGATGCGATCGTACGGAAAAGGTAACCGCATTCAGGTTTTGTCCACACCGAATCTTATCTCAGACCATTAATTTGATTTCAAGTAGTCAGACAGTTTTTTTTACAAGCTGAGTAAACAATCGCTGTAGCATCTCACCGGCATCATCGCACAACCCCGGATGCACCTTCGAGGTTTGAAGGATCGTACTTCGGGTCGCTGTCAACCAACGAAAACGTTCGGGCATGGAAAGCATTCCAATGGACCCGGCTTCCTTTCCCCCGACACAGATCCGTTCGAATGAATTGATGTGACTCGTCAATTCGTCAAAATCCAGGTTTTCACAAAGCACCTTAAGCCTTTCTTTATCCAATTCAAATTTCGCCTTTAGAAATTTTTGAGGAGCACAGTACAATACAATGCCGATGTTAAGAAACTCTTCCCTTTCGACATGCGGAACCATGCGGATCACTGCGTACTCAAATAAGTGATTGCCTTGCATCTTGTGCTTCTTTTAGGAAAAGATCTGAATTTTTTACGCGCGATTCCAGCAATTGAATGTATGC
>DASUTP010000181.1:0-12024 GCA_036374515.1 Chryseolinea sp.
GTAGCTTGATTCATTTTTGTCCTTCATAAGTGTAATCGTAATTATCAGAATACATCGCTTTAAAAGACGCACCAAGGCGGGAATCACATGATTGTTGTGTGGCACTAAGCGGATTATAAAGAAGTTTTGATACGAGAAAGGGAGGTAATCGGATCAGGAATGGATTTTTAGAAGTAAAGTTTTATACTTTTGTTTTCCATGAACAAAAATTTCAATCAGAACGAGCGTGACCTTGTAAAGCTGGCAAGCTTTTTTAAGAAACAAAGTATCAAGCTGATGGATCAGGGAATGCTTGGTGCAGAACATAAAAAAGTCGAAGATGCGGTTGATCGTTTTCTTGAGCATCTGAATAATCACGTGGATACTCGCGCCTTCGTCCTGGAGCAGCGTGATTTCCTAAACAAGTTGGTAAAAGACAATGCCCGGTGCCCGAAATGCTTTTCAAGCGACAAACTAAAAGTTATTGGTACAGAAAAGAACGAAAAGGGCTGGAAGAGCAATCGGTATAAATGCAGAAAATGCAACATTGAGTTCACCTGGAACCTTCCGAACAATCCGTGGCACATGATAGCCTATATCGAAGATATGCTGGAACAACTGCGGTCCAAAGTAGAAAGTGGCGCCCTGCCCGATGATGACGAGAGCGCCATGGCGATGACGTCCATGCAACAGAATCTCGATAAACTGAAGCCTGTTGTCGAAGCTCACGATAAGGACTATCTTCAACTTCAATCGCGTGAACAGGAAATGGAACAGATCCTCCACGAGTTTAAGAATTCTTTGATGATCGAAAAAATAAAAATGGATACTTGGGAGAATAAGCAAAAGTTGAAAAATAACGGATGACATTTCTGGCAGTTTCCGGCATATGCAAAGATAGGCTTGGCAATTTTAAATTGCAGGGCGTTACTTTCACACAAAAGAAATACCAGCGGGTCGCCCTGGCGGGTGAGACGGGTTCGGGCAAAAGTACGCTCCTCAAAATAATTGCTGGTCTTGAACAGCCGGATAGGGGAGAAGTTATTTTTGACAACGATGTTGTTAGAGGCCCGGCCGAGAATTTAATTCCGGGACATCCGGGTATCGCTTACCTGTCACAGGATTTTGAACTTCCGAAATTCCTCCGCGTGGATCAAATACTTTCCTACGCCAATAACCTGAGCCCGGCCGAAGCAAATTATTTGTTTTCGGTTTGTGAAATTTCTCAGTTGATGCGACGAAGATCCGACGAGCTTTCGGGTGGGGAACGTCAGCGTATTGCGCTCGCGAGACTGCTCATAACTTCACCTCAGCTTTTATTGCTGGATGAACCTTTTTCAAATCTCGACATGGTTCACAGAAATACACTGAAAGCCGTCCTGGAAAAAATTTGCACCGATCTTCGGATCACTTGCATTCTCGTCTCGCATGAGCCCGCCGACGTGCTTTCGTGGGCTGACAAGATCATCGTTATGAAAGATGGTGAAATCGTGCAGCTTGGCTCCCCTAAAAAGATCTACCGGAAACCGAAGACCGAATATATCGCCGGACTGTTCGGTAACTATAACTTGATTGCGGCCTCAAGAATAAAAAAGCTAAACACTCTTTTTGGGAAGGTTCCAGCAAACAGAAGCTTGTTGAGCCGGCCAGAAAATTTCAAAATAATCACGAGGAAAAAAGATGCCGTTCGCGGCAAGGTAAACGCGGTAGCATACTTTGGAAGCCACTATGAAATTAGCGTCAGCGTGGGGTCAACAGAAATTTTTGTTCGAACGAAAAAAAGCAACCTGAAAGCAGGCGACCAGGTTTACGTTAAATGCACTATTGAAGACAGGTGTTACTTAATGCCCTGAGCACGTTCCTCAGTTGAGAAAATGGATCACGGATATTTTTTCGAACCGGTGAATTTCCCAGGGACGATATTGGTACGATACCCGGTTAATGATCTCAGCCATAGTAAAAACCTCGTACACCGAGTATGGGTTAACCCCAGCCATGCGATAACGTTTAATTCTTCTCATAGGATCATTTTTTATTTCAGCCACCTGTTTGCCCTCTTTTTGGGTCAAAAAGTTCGTCTTTAAAAGACCATGTGCAAGCGGTAAAAAGTATTGATATCCGAAGATAACGCCCCTTTTTTTCCTTTAAAAAGCCTGACTTATTTGAGGCGTGAAAACTATGTAATGAAGGTATAGTAATGGGTGTTTTCATGGACCGAATCAGAAAAGCGTGTTGCGTGCTACGGGGACCAACGCATGATTTCGTCGGGGAATCTGTAATAAGTCAGGTAAATGAACTGCATTTGTTAAATATCAGAACCGGAATTTATTAATCGCATGTGTAAGTTTTCCTGCAAACCGATGCCCCTGAAAACAATTTTACATACATTTACGTAATTAATGTTATGAAGGGAACAAATCTCGGAGAGTTTGAAGAGTTGGTGTTGCTGACAATTGCCGCTTTGGTGAATGACGCCTATAGCGTTGCAATATGCGATGAATTGGAAAAAAGCACGGGGCGATCAGCCAAGCTGGGAGTAGTACACGCCGTTTTAAACAGGCTTGAAGAGAAGGGGCTGGTGAAAAGTAAATTGGGCGACGCTACAAATATCAGAGGTGGAAAACGCAAGAGGTACTATTCGATCACCAGTGGCGGTAAGGCGGCGCTGATCAAATCGAAAGAACTTCGCGACGAGTTGTGGAATAAAGTACCGGACCTCATCTTAAAACGAATCTGATTTTTAGACGGTAGACGGTTTGCAGGCCACGCATCCAACTTCAATTTTTAGTTTATAATAACCTAATGGCTAGGCGCCTCTTAAAATACTTGCCTCAAAAAAATGAGTAGCGTTTGAAAGGGATCTCGCATTCAAGCGATACGTGGTAATTTTCTTATATTGGTTCAGTCATAATAAGAAACAATGTCATCAACGAACCGGGGAGCACTAGTGACCGCGCTGACGGTCAGTATCATTTTCATTTTGGGAAGCAGCGCAGTTGGGCAACATACTGCTCCGGTCAAAGTCGTTGCCTTTTACACAGCAAAGCGAGACCAGGCGCACATTACCTATGTGCACGAAGCCAACAAATGGTTTCCCCGAATGACGGCGAAATACAATTTCACCTACGATTCTACCGACAACTGGGACAACCTTAATTCGGAATTCTTATCCCGGTATGAGGTGGTCTTGTTTCTAGACACACGGCCTGAAAAACCCGAACAGCGGATGGCATTCCAAAAATATATGGAGCAGGGAGGAGGTTGGATCGGTTTTCACTTCGCGGGATTTGCATTGAACAATTCCGACTATCCCCAAAACTGGGACTGGTACCATGATGTATTTTTGGGTTGTGGGGAATATGCGAGCAATACCTGGAGGCCGACGGCCGCTATCTTAAAAGTGGAAGATCAGCAAGATCCGATGACTCAAAAGCTTCCGCGTTCGTTTAAAACGTCGCCGAGCGAATGGTATCGATGGTCTAAAGATCTACGCGCAAACCCTGATATCAAAATCCTTTTGTCGGTGGACCCGAGCAGCTTTCCATTGGGAACAAAAGCCGATGAAACCTGGCATAGCGGATATTATCCCATTGCCTGGACAAATAAGAAATACAACATGATTTATACAAATTGGGGACACAACGATATAGACTACGAAAATAAAACCAATGAACAGCTATCCTTCACTTTCGGCAATCCTGTTCAGGACGAATGGATAATCGAGTCCATATTGCTAATTGGCAATAAGTCGAAATCCGTAAAAAAATGACGGCAAATTCTTTTGAGAACCGTCGAGAACGTAAATACTCTAACCTTTGCTTCGTTCACTTATGTTTCAGAGCAATAATTCTCGTTTGCAACAATTCTGGCTCTGTGGTGGGCAACGAATGTCCTGAAAGCTCGAACCAGTACAATTCTTTTTGAGGCGCTTCCAGAATATGGAAATATTTTTCCGCAAGTTTAGAGTTTGTCTGGACGTCTTTTCTTCCAATAAAGAGATAGACGGGGCACCGTATGGAAGCTGCGCTTTCAAATAGATTTTCCCTGGAAGCTTCATTAAATATTTGCAGCCAGCTCTGTGACCAATCCTCTACCTGCTTTTCCGTAATCTTTGCCTTCGATCCCATATAGCTCAAAACCCACTTACGGTGGATGTACAGTTGCTTTCCATTTTCAAAGGGCACTTTTACCTGGGAAAGTTCTTGCAAGGCTTTATCATTTCCAGCTTCCGATGCCCGCTCCTCCATTAATTGCAATGCAGTCCTTTCACTTTCAAGCTGGTTGATCATAGGGCAAATGGAGATATAGGCATGAAGTTTTTCAGGAAAGTTTTTTGCCATATAAAATCCTAGGACCGTTCCCCAGGAATGACCGGCCAGGTAGAGCTTTGACTGCCGGAATCTCGTCAGCAAACTGTCAATTATCTGATGAGTGTCGTTCTTAAAAAGCGTGACGGCGAGGGGCCGGGTAGACTTGTTGATCGATAACGTCTTGCCCGCATTGCGCTGGTCCCATTGAACCACTACAAAATGCTCCTGCAATTTTTGTGTGAACTTTTCGGCATAGCTGATCACTGAGTTTCCGGGACCCCCGTGCAGAAAGAGCAGTAAAGGATTTCGGTTATCCCTGCCTTTAATGCTGACGAACTGTTTTATTCCGCCGACTAAAATGGTCCCCGACGAATCAACGGGTGTCTGGCAATGCCCTAATGAGGCAATTGTAAAAATGAACGCGATCAGGACGCATCGCGCTGCCGTAAAAGGTTGAAACATGCCGGGCATAACTTGAAGTAACTTAAGAAATAAGCAGCAAGATTTTTTATCTATTGAATTATTTCAATAAATAAATAGTTAAATTGGAAACGATTCAAACCTATGAACTCGAAAAAGGCAGAAAAGATATCAAAAGCCCTCGCCGACCCAAACCGCCTGTTGATCTTAAAGGAAATTAAAAAACAGCGGGATTGCTTGTATTGCGTTCATCTGAATGATATCGTCGACCTTGCCCAACCATCTATCGCCCACCATCTCAAGCAATTGACGGATACGGAGCTAATACTGTCTGAGAAAGAAGGCAGGAATGTCAAATACACATTAAACAACCAGGTACTTGATGAATATATCGCCTTCCTGGAATCCCTAAAAAAATAAATTATTTTTTTTATCCATTTATTGAAACATTTCGATAAATGAATAAGTATACAGGAGTAGGAAATATTTTTCCCTGAGCTACGCTTAAATATATCGAAAATCTTAAATAAATCAATACATCAACATCAACATCAACATCAATACATCAATAATCAATAATCAATAATCAATAATCAATCAATTATCCCATGAACTCAGTTTTTAAAAACCCGCTAGTAAAAGTGCTCCCGTATGTGTTGGGATTTTGGCTTCTTGCATTTGTAATTGAAGCATGTGTATCGAAAGCAGATGACTTGAGCAATAAAGAGGCGACGGTCAAGACAGCAATCGTTTACACACCTGTTGACGGCGTGATCGTTCAGCCCGGCAAAGTCTCTGAAGCGATCGAAGTGACGGGAACGTTGGTGGCCAATCAGCAGGTTTCCATCGTGAGCGAACTCACCCGTAAAATTGTCCGCGTACATGTTAAAGAAGGCAGTAAGGTAAAAGAAGGCGACCTTCTCTTCCAGTTGGACGATGCCGACCTTCAGGCACAGCTTGAGCGTTTTCATCAGCAGGAAAAGCTGGCGGTTTTGAACGAGGAGAGGCTTAAGGATCTCATCGCGAATGAAGCAATAGCGCAACAGGACTACGATCAGGCCGCAACAAACCTGAAAGTCCTGCAAGCCCAGATCCGGGAATTGCAAGTGGCCATCGATAAGACAAGAATAAGAGCTCCCTTCGACGGGCAAGTAGGAATAATCAATGTGCATCCCGGTTCGATTGTCTCCGTCAATACAATATTGACAGATATTGAAGACAATAGTTTGATTAAGGTCGACTTTTCAGTGCCAGAGAAATATACAAACGTGATTGCTCCCGGCAGCGAGCATAGCTTTACAATCGCGTCGGATGAGAAACGCTATAAAACCAGAGTTATCGCACGTGCGGCGAGTTTGAGCGAGAACACGCGTACCCTGCCCGTTAGAGCTCAAACGGAAAATCCCGATGGGCGGCTGTTACCAGGTCAAAGTGCGCGGCTGAATTTGTCCCTTCACACTTCGAATGAGGCTTTGACGATAACCTCTAACGCGTTGATTCCTTCCTCTCAGGGCTATAGCGTGTATGTATCCCGAAAAAATTTGGTTCAAGCGGTGCCGGTGCAGATCGGACAACGCAGTGAGAGTGCGGTGGTCATTACGCAAGGGCTGCAAAAAGGCGACACCGTTATCACCAGTAACCTTCTGCGACTCGTTCCAGGTTCTCCTGTTCAATTTGTAACGTTAAAATAAAAGGTCGCCCGGCCTTTCTTTCACCCAAACTATCCGAAAATTTTATGAGTGCTATTTCACAAGTAAGTATATCACGTCCCGTCCTGGCCGGTGTAATGTCAGTGTTGCTGATTCTCTTTGGTATCGTTGGATACACGTTCCTTGGGACCAGGGAATATCCTGTCACAGAGTCTCCGACGGTTATGGTAACGACCGTATATCCGGGGGCAAGTGCAGACATTATTGCATCTCAGGTAACCAAGCCGTTGGAAGAGGCCATTGCCGAGGCCAACGGCATCCGTGCATTGTCGTCGGTTTCGCGCGAGCAAGTGAGTGTAATAACAGTGGAGTTTAACCTTAACGCCGATCTTGAAGCAGCCGCTAACGATGTGCGGGATAAAGTTTCCAAATCGCGTTCCCAGTTACCGACTGATATCGAGCCAACCATCGTAGAAAAAATGGGACCACCTGATTTCCTGGTTTTCCTCACGGTGCAAAGCGATACGCGCAGCCTGGAAGATATTACCGATTTCGTAAACATTAATATCAAGGAAAGACTCCAGTCTATTCCCGGCGTTAGGCTGGTCGATTCGTATGCGGGGCGGAAGCGCGCCATGAGATTGCGAATGGATCCGGTTAAACTTGCCTCCTATAAATTAACGCCATCCGACGTTCAAGCGGCGTTGCAACGGGAAAACGTCGACCTGCCCAGCGGTCGGATCGAAGGTGCTAACACAGAAGTTACATTAAGAACGCAAGGCCGCCTCGTTACGGAGGAAGATTTCAACAATATGATCATCTATCAAAAGGATGGCGCGATCGTTCGCTTCAGGGATATTGGTACTGCCATCATGTCATCACAAAATGAAAGGACAGCGATGATTGTGGGTGAAGGAATTACTGCCCGTTACGGGGTGGGTACTGGCGTTCAGCCGCAACGCGGGGCCAATTCGTTAGCAATCGTGGAAGAGTTTAAAGACCGCTTCGACGAGATTGTTAAAACTGCTCCCAAGGATTTTATAATTTCGCTGGGAAAGGATTTTACAGTGCCTGTCCGCAATTCGTTGACGGAAGTCGAAGAAACGTTGTTCCTGGCTTTCGGCCTCGTCGCCCTCATTATCTTTATCTTCCTTCGCGACTGGCGAAGCACACTGATTCCGCTAGTAGCGATACCGGTATCCATCATCTCGGCCTTTTTTATCATGTACCTGGGAAACTTCTCAATCAATGTACTGACGCTGCTGGGGCTGGTGCTCGCTATTGGTCTTGTGGTTGACGATGCGATCGTGGTACTGGAAAATATCTATAGCAAAATAGAAAAGGGAATGAACCCGATACAAGCTGCCCGTAAGGGTTCTGACGAAATTTATTTTGCTGTAATCTCCACAACAATTACCCTGGCCGCAGTATTTCTGCCCATTCTTTTCCTTGGTGGTATCACGGGACAATTATTCAAAGAATTTGCCATTGTAGTCTCCGGTTCTGTTTTGATCTCGGCATTTGTGGCATTGACGCTTTCGCCAATGATGAGCGCATACCTTCTAAAGGCAAACGCCTCACACGGATGGTTATACCGTAAGACAGAACCTTGGTTTGAGGCCTTGAACAGGGGATACGAGAAGTCACTGAACCTCTTTTTTAGGTTCCGTTGGATGGGTTTTGTTCTGCTCCTCTTATCGTTTGGGATTGCGTGGGTGCTCGCACCAACGCTGCCCTCTGAACTTGCGCCGTTGGAAGACCGCTCAATGGTTGGACTGGCGGTCATTGCGCCCGAAGGCACGTCATATGAAAGCATGGAAGAAACAATGAAGGAAATCAATAAATATGTTTCCGACTCGATCCCTGATTTAAACGAGAATAGAACCTATGCAGGAATAGCAGCGTCTATCGGAACGTTGGTGCAACCCGTCAACGGCGGCTTTCAATGGGTGTTTTTAGAAGAGCCAAGGGACCGGAAGAGCGGTATGACGCAGCAGCAGGTGTATGAAAAGTTAGTTGCTGCCTCTCAGAAATTCAGGGAGGTCATCATCATCCCAATACAAATTCCAACGATCGGAGGTTTCTCTAGTTCACAACCTTTGCAATACGTCGTGCAGGCGCCGGATTTGAAAAGCCTGATCGATGTAATGCCGAAACTTATGGGTGGCGTGTATCAAAGCCCAAAGCTGAGCTTTCAGGATCCTGATTTCAAAATCAACAGACCGGAAATCGGAATTACCATCGATCGTCAAAAAGCTGCGCAATCGGGAATTTCGACCCAGGAGATAGGCAGGACGTTGCAGTTAGCATTAAGCGGCAGGAGATATGGCTACTTTATCTATAATGACAGGCAATATGAGGTGATTGGCCAGCTTGAACGCACAGAACGGTCCGCACCCGCAGATCTCCGCTCTCTCTTTCTGAAGGCGGAAAATGGTGAGATGGTGTCCCTCGACAACCTCGTGAAAATGAATGAAGGTGTAAGCCCACCGGCAATTTACAGATACAATCAATCTTATAGCGCCACGATCTCGGCAACGCCCGCTGCAGGAGTAAGCCTTGGCGAAGCCATTGAAGAAATTGATGCGATTGCAAAAGGTGTGCTTCCCCCGGGCTTCAGCACAACATTGGCTGGCCAAAGCCGCGACTATGCAGAAAGCAGTTCAAGTTTGATATTCGCCTTCATCTTTGCCATCATCCTCATCTACCTTGTGCTGGCGGCGCAGTTTGAAAGCCTTATCGACCCATTTATAATTTTGCTGACTGTACCAATGGCTTTAACCGGGGCATTATTGAGTCTTTGGATAACAGGCCATTCGATCAATGTCTTCAGCGAAATCGGAATTATCATGCTGATCGGTCTTATTACGAAGAATGGTATCCTAATCGTGGAATTTGCCAATCAACGTAAAGAAGAAGGATTGAATGTTCGCGACGCCGTTCTTGCAGCAGCTTCGTCGCGTTTTCGTCCTATATTGATGACCACGTTGGCCATGATCTTCGGGACACTTCCAATAGCGTTGTCGTTGGGAACATCTTCAGGAAGCCGCACGTCGCTGGGTATAGCGGTAGTCGGCGGGTTGATCTTTGCAGGTATACTGACGCTGTATGTGATCCCTGCAGTTTATTCTTATTTCTCCAGGGCTTTTGTTCCAAAAAATGAAGGACATGAAAAGCCACTCGAGGCATCCCATTCAGAAGTTGTCGTAGCATCATAATACGTTAATACTCCTATGAATTCAATATTAAAAAATATAATCATCGCCGTTGCCGTTAGTGGTTTTTGGACTACTGGGGCCCGGGCACAGCAAAGTCTGTCATTAGAGGAGGCAGTGAATCTTGCCCTCGCAAAAAATCCTGAAATTGCTGCCAGCAATTTGGAACTGGAGAAATCAAGACAGGAGAAAATCATATCCAGAAGTCTTTTTCTTCCCTCTCTCAGTGTAGGAGCGCAAGCGAATCACTATTTTCAGCTGAATCCCTTTTTCGGGTTTGGCGAGGCAGGCCCTGATGGAAAAATTCCCTACGGTCGATTCGGTGGCGAAGATCAGTTCGGAGCGTTTGTCTCTGCGGTTCAGCCCGTCTACAATCCGCAGGCGTATCCTTCATTTCAATACGCTCAACTGCAGGAGGAAAAAAGCCGATTGGAGTTGAACGGAGCAAAGGTCGACCTACAAGCATCTGTGAAACAGGTCTACCTTCAGATTCTTGTATTGACTGAAAGAATAAAACTTCAAAATGAAAGTATAAATCGAAATAAACGTGCACTTGTGGATGCTAAGTCACTGTTCATTCAGGGTAAGGGATTGCGGGTCGATACGCTCCGCGCTTACACAGCGGTGAAAAACCTTGAGCCGGATTTACTCAAGCTCACTTCCGCTGTTGAGACCGGGAAGTTAAGGCTGAAGGCACTTGTCGGAATTGATTCGCTTCATGATATATCGCTTACCGACTCCCTTTTTCTTCCCGACGCCGGTTCGATACCGACGGAAGAGGTCGTGTATAATTCCGCAAGGAATAATAATCCGGAATATCAGGTTCTGGCGCTACAGGAGACTTTGAATGATCAACAGGTAAAAATGGCAACAGCGGCAAGACTGCCCCAGGTCTCGCTGGTGGCTCAATATCAATTGCAATCTCAGACCAACGATTTTGAATACGGCAATGCCTATTATCCATCGTCATCTTTTGTAGGGCTACAGGTATCTGTGCCGTTATTCACAGGGTTTAGCACTCAGGCAAAGGTGAAGGGTGCCCGGATCTCAAAAGAGCAAACTACTTTGCGTTCGAACTATGCCTACGAGCAGCTGCGTGCGGCCGTTCATCAGGTGGTTGCGGCGAGCCACGAATCCATGGCACGGCTAGAGACCGCGGTCGATGTCCAGGAGACAGCGCAACTGAGCTATAACATTATTCAATATCGGTATAAGCGTGGAATCGCTTCGCGACTGGAATTGACCGACGCAGAGTTTGAATTATCAACAGCGCAGTCCAATTATCTCGAAGCGGTCTACGACTACCTGTCGGCCCGTATTGCATTGAGACAGCTTATGGGTGAATAGTTCAGGCTGAACGAAGTGATGCGATTGGGTGGGAAAAAATATCTCGGTGTGGATATTTCGGGAAGTAAAAAGATTGAAAACCGAGGCAAATTATTGAGAAACGACGTTGTCTTCGTACTTCAGATTGGTACGATGTTTATACATGACAGTATAAATCTGATGTAAAACGCAAAAAATATTACCATGAAGAAGCTTTTAATTTTATGCGGCGGGGCAATGATGGGAATTTGCTCGTTCGCGCAGGTACAAAGTCAGGATACGACTTCTACAGATTACAATGCACCGGTTCAGCAGGAGCAGCCCAGCAATACCAAGAGTGACGACATGAAGACTAACGATGCCGAACAGGTGGATAATCAGACAACGGACCAACAACTTCAACAGGATGTGGACGCCATGGAGAAAAATTTCGAAGGGGCCACGATCGATAAGGTTGGACCAAATGGAGAAAAATTGTTTATGGAAAGGGGTAAATACTTTTATTATAATGATGAAGGTAAAAAAGTCAAAGTGAAGAAATCTGAAGTAAAAGATAAGTCGGCAAATCCATAACGACAATAACAGTTGTCGTATAACTAAACGGTGAACGGTAGGGGAGTACTGTTTGCCGTTTTTTTTTGGTTTATTCACCACACGCCATAGGGAGAGCATAGCAAAAACTCCCCGCTGTAGAATTATTCACCAGTCGAACAGGATAAAATGTTGCTCAAAGTAGGGTTTAGCAACGGTTGGCATGGATGGTACGATGTTTATTCCTGGATATAAGAAGGCTTTGAATAATAATGAGATTAATAATGAAAATTGATGTGTAATTTAATTATGAATGATATGAAAAAAATATTGATAACAATGTGTGGAGCCGCTATGATTAGTTTCGCCACATTTGCACAAGCTCAGGACTCCACGTCTACGGACTACAACAACCCAAATACGGTGGAACAGTCGCGGGACCAGCCCCAACCAACCCAAGATCCGCCAGCGCCCGCTCAGCAAGATCCTACCATCCAAGCAACACCTCCGCCAACTACGCAGGATGAACCAGTGCAGGATGGTAACAATGCGATCCGTCAAGGTCAGTCCCGGGAATCAGGGCAGCCAACGCAA
>DASUTP010000182.1:0-3170 GCA_036374515.1 Chryseolinea sp.
TCGGAAAAGTTTTCACCGTTTCCTTCAATGCCTTTACGTCATTCGGCGTGAAAGCGCGGATAACATGATGAACGCGGTTGCCGAGTTGTGCCAACACGACAGGCGGGATGTCCTGCGTGAGCTGCGTGCAAAAAAATACGCCGACACCTTTCGAGCGTATCAAACGAATAACCTGATCGATCGGATCTAAGAATGCTTTTGGCGCGTCTTTGAATAACAGGTGTGCCTCATCCAGGAAAAATATCAGCTTGGGCTTGTCCAGGTCTCCCGCCTCGGGCAGCTGCTGGTATAGTTCGGCCAGCAATGCAAGCATAAAGGTGGAAAAAATGGCGGGCTGATTCTGAATGTCGGCAACGTTTAAAATACTGATCACACCCCGTCCGTCCACTTTGTCGAAGAGGTCATCGATGTCAAAGGAAGTTTCACCAAAGATCTGATTTACACCTTGCTGCTCAAGGGATACGATCTTTCTCAAGATGGTAGACGCTGTGGCTGTTGAAATCTTGCCGTAGTCGGACTTGATCTCAGCTGCGCCTGGGCCTTCCGTTAAGTAGTTCAATACTTTTTTTAAGTCATTAAAATCGACGATGGGAAGTTTTTTATCATCAGCGTATTTATAGACGATATTTAAGACGCCTGCCTGCGTATCGTTGAGCAATAGGATTTTGCTGAGAAGCGTCGGACCAAACTCGGTTACCGTCGCGCGCATTTGAGCGCCCAACTTGCCGCTTAGCGAGTAAAGTTCCAGCGGAAAGCCTGAAGGGGTGTAATTAATTCCCAGCGCTGCCGCCCGTTCATTGATCTTATCATTCGGCTGTCCTTCCTTTGCAATTCCCGACAGGTCGCCTTTCATATCAGGCATAAATACAGGTACTCCAGCCGCCGAAAGTTGTTCGGCGATGAGTTGCAGCGTTCTTGTTTTTCCAGAACCCGTCGCACCGGTCACCAACCCGTGTCTGTTCATCATCCGCAAAGGCAGGTGTACTTTTGCTTCCGCGAGAATTTCTCCCTCTAAAACGCCCGCACCCAGATAAATGGATGGAAGGGACGTTGTGTAGGACTTGTTGACGGAAGCAATAAATTTTTCCCTGGACATGGCTGATGAGGTTTAGGATGCAATTTAAATTTATAGCCTTACCAAAATAAAAATGGTCCGAAATATTCAGACCATTTAAAAAGAGAATGCGATCACCCTTTATTTCTCTTCGTAGTTTTGAAAAGAGTAGGCAAATCCAAGGTTAAACACCTGGCTCACCTGCGCGCCGGTATCCTGATCGTAGTCGTATAGTAAGATTCCACCCAACCCCACGGTGATAAAACGATTCACCTTCGCGTTGAACATAAGTTCAAGGCGATGATCGATGGTCTTCATTTCAAACGTTTCATAATTGGCAAACATCAGATAGCGCCATTTCAGATTGATGTTTGTAGCAATGTCTTTGTCAAATTCCGCCAGCAGTTGGAAGGCAAGCCATTCATATCTTGTTTCGTCCGGCGGGATGACGCCGTAAGGTTCCGGACCAACAGTTGTTACAAAACGTTCAGGATCGTTCACGATGGTAACGCGGGGTGCAAATGGCGCCATTCTGACTTTGAAATAATCTGTAGGATGATATTCCATGCCTAACCCGAATGTAATAAATGCAGGAGCCATGAAATCGGAGATGAGTAATCCTTGCTCAACGCCGTTGACGTCTTTTTCATATTTGTAGCCTTGAGCAAACTGAGATAAAAAATTAAGGGATGTAAAAACACTCCAATTTTTGTTTAACTCGTAGCCGTACTTTGTATCGATAAAGATACGGTCCACCGTCTTCCGAAAACCCTGTCCCGCATTGTTAACGAAGCCATAGAGCAGGCTTACCTCATTGTCCCAGCTATCCTTGTTTTTCTTGTAGTTAGCCTTGTAGTTAAGCAGTCCATTCAGCCCAAGAGAATTGACGCCTCCCCCTTTCCAATTCGACGAGAAAGCGGCCTGATTAACATTTAAGTTAAACACGAATTTCTTCTTCCAGTTTGAAAGTGTGTCTGGTTTTACAATCTGTGCGTCGGCGGACGAAAGACTGATGAACAACGCAATCAATAAAGCAACGAGTGGGATAGTAGTAACCTTCATGTTGTTAAGGGTTTTTATTAACCGCAAAACAACGAAAAATTATATATTGTTTAGCTTAATTTCGTCTAAAGCTACTTCCGTGAGGGGCTTGGTAATGAATTTTATAACGTGGTTGTTGTTGACTATCTTGTCGATATCTCGCTTATTATCAGAGCTTGAGAGGATGATAACCTTGCATTTGTTGCGAACGGTTTCGTTAAATTTTTCAAACTCATACAAGAACACAAATCCATCCACAATAGGCATATTGATATCAAGGAATATCAGGCTGGGTAGATTTTCGGCGTTATCCTGATTTTCTCTTAAATAATCCAATGCGGCTTTACCTGAACCTTTGACTTCAACACGTTTCGCGAACTTGGTTATTTCTATGATACGCTTACTGATAAAGTTATCAGTATCGTTATCATCCACAAGCATTACTAAATCAATAGTCTTGGTATCCGTATGCATCAATAAAAAAGAATCTCAGGTTTACAATAGCTACAAAAATATCCTTTTTTGCCATATCACGGCATAACGCAAAAGTAAATTCCCCACATGCGAGTAATAAATAACACAAAAGGTTATAAAAATGGGGGTTACTGGGCGTGAATCTTGAGTTTTTCCCCGATCGCAAGGTTAAAATCCTTCTTATTGTTCCATTCCATGAGATCTTTGATGGTCACGCCATATTTGCGAGCGATGCTATAGAGCGTGTCCGTGTTTTTTACTTCATGTTCAATTTGCTTTGCCGGCAGATCGTTATCAGGCACTTTTCCGTCGTTAAGCTTGAGCACCTGCCCCGGCTTTATGCCATCCTGAATGTTTAAATTATTCCACGCCACCAAGTCCATCACGCCCACATTGTAGAGATGAGCAATGCCATAAAGCGTTTCTTTCGGCTGGACGACGTGTTCCTTCTTTGTTGGCACAACTACCACCACAGGCTCATTCTTCTGTACCACTGAGTCCGGGGGGATGGTAGTTTGTACGATTTGGACGTTTTGCGCGGAATCAACTTGATTTTCGAGTGTATTAGGGATAATAGGCACTTCCTTTTGCTCCGGGTTTT
>DASUTP010000183.1:0-3327 GCA_036374515.1 Chryseolinea sp.
TCTTCTTCCCTCGTTCATACTTAAATGGTTGGAATAAGAACTATGAAATGCAAAATTTTAGTGTGCAGTGTGATGTTCCCTCCCGCTTTCCTCCATCCTCCTCTTGCTACTTACCTGTTACTACTTACTTCTTACTTCTTACTTCTTACCTCTTACCTCTTACCGATTACCGATCACCTTTTACCTCTTACCGATTATCTCTAACCGATCACCGGCCACCGATCACCACCCTCCCTACCTCGGCCTTCGGCTGGGAAACAAAAACTGAGCAATTAAAATTACAAGTACCGTAAAAAAAGTGCTGGTAAGAATCTTCCAGACGGTAAACCAAAACATTCCGAAGCCGCCAGCTTCCGTAAAAAATAAAACCGCGTGATGAAGCAAAACCAATGGCGTTGAATAAACCAAAAACCATTGCAACCCATTCAATGCCAATGATGGCGTTGAGCTGCTATCGTACCCACCCTGAGGGGTTAAGTTATTCAGCCAATAATTCCTGACGTACATTATAAGAACACAGGCAAAGGCATGCAGACCCAGGCTATCGTAGAACATATCGACGGCCAAACCCATCAGAAGTCCAATACCCATTAAGAGCATTGGGTTCGTTTCAACGGGAAGCACCAACAAATATGCGACGTACAAAAAGCAGAACGCAGTATGAAACAGCACTACATTCTGAAGAATGAGCACCTGGTACAACAGGTAAATAAAGAAAGCTACTATCTGTACAGGACTTATTCTGCTCATTTCTCAATGTTTGTAATAGTCTGCTCCAGTGAATCCTGTTCATGCTGCAAATTGCTTTTCACGATGGTCACGAAAGACAGCTTTCTGAAATCCTGGCTCAATTTTACTTTCAGATCGTAAAAGAGCGCTTCATCGCGAAGGTTGACTTCAGCGATGGTACCAATCATGATCCCGTCCGGGAAGATGGCGTAACCAGAAGTTATCACTGTATCTCCCACCGCTGGTTTTACGTGACGCGGAATATACTTAAACTGGACTATGTCGGGATCACGGCCGTCCCACTGGACAGTGCCGAAGTGTTCCGTTTTCTTAAGTCGCGCCGACACCATAACATCGATATGAAGCAACGAGGTAACTACAGCGTAGTGGTCGGACACCTGTTTTACTTTTCCTACCGTGCCCAACGGACTGATTACCGCCATGCCCGGTTGCAAGCCGCGGTCTTCGCCTTTATCAATTGTAATGTAGTTCTTGAAAAAATCCACGTGGTTGTTGACGACCTTTGCACTTTCAAAACCATATTGATTCAGCAGTGCGGAATCCAGGATGCCCACCGTTGTATCCGCCGCTGCGATATATTGTAATTGTTGCGTAAGTTTTTGTTTGAGGGCGGCATTTTCCTGTGCGAGCATTTGATTGACTTCCCGCAATTGAAAGTAGTCTCTTACCCCTTGAGAAAAATTATTCATGGTCGCTACAATTCCATTCGAGGAATTGAAAAATTTAGCCCCCTGATATTGGTTATTCGTTACGATAAGCCACGCACAAGAAAGTTCTAATGCTAAAAAAGTAAAGAAAGCCCGATTTTGGTAAACAAAAAGAAAGAGCCTCTCCATGGCTTACGTCATCAACACAGCTCGAAACTTGGCAATATTTTTTAACGTTTGACCCGTTCCCCTTACGACAGCGCGAAGCGGATCATCCGCGACATGAAGTGGCAATTTTGTTTTGAGCGCTAACCGTTTATCAAGCCCTCTTAACAACGCGCCACCACCGGTTAGATAAATCCCGCGCTCATAAATATCTGCTGATAATTCAGGAGGCGAAGTTTCCAATGCTTTTAATACTGCTTCCTCCAATTTAGATACAGACTTATCCAACGCGAACGCAATTTCTGAATATGATATCTTAATAGTTTTTGGAATTCCAGTCATAAGATCCCTGCCTCGAATCTCATAATCTTCTGGTCCGTCATCAAGTTCGGTTAATGCAGAGCCAACCTCAATCTTAACACGTTCCGCTGATCTTTCACCGATCAACAGATTATGCTGGCGACGCATGTAATCCAGGATATCGCGATTGAAAGTGTCGCCTGCAACACGGATAGATTGATCGCAGACAATTCCTGAAAGCGCGATCACCGCGATATCTGTAGTACCGCCGCCGATATCGACGATCATACTTCCGATAGGCTGCTCGATATCAATCCCTGTTCCTATAGCCGCAGCGATGGGTTCGTAAATCATGTACACTTCTTTCGCGCCAGCATGTTCGGCCGAATCCCGGACGGCGCGTTTTTCAACTTCTGTAATACCTGACGGGATACAGATCACCATACGATACGATGGCGGAAAAAGTCTTTTGCCCGTATCGATCATTTTGATCAAACCTCGGATCATCATCTCAGCCGCCTGGAAGTCGGCAATGACACCTTCCTTCAGCGGGCGAATTGTTTTGATATGGTCGTGGGTCTTTTCGTGCATCTGCATGGCCTCGCGACCAATAGCAAGAACTTTGTTGTTCGCTTTATCAAGAGCGATAATGGAAGGTTCATCGACCACGATTTTGTCTTTGTAGATGATGAGGGTATTCGCCGTTCCTAGGTCAATCGCGATGTCGCTGGTGAAGAAATCAAAAAATGCCATGTACGTTAATGTTGCCTAAAGTTTAAAAATGTCTGCTGAGTTTTACTAAGAAGAGAACCGCGCCTTAAAGTTGCATCTAATTTATCAAAATATCGACTTTCACTTGAAAAATGTAAGTTTTTTGACACCTTAGAATATTTACTTCATTCCGCTTATCAACTTCGTTGTGAGCGACAAAAAATAATGAAGCAAACTTGGCTCTGACTTCGACTATAAACTTAATGCTTAAAATGTCGAATGCCTGTAAAGACCATCGACATATTATGCTGATCACAGAAGTTTATTGAGTCTTGATCCTTTACCGAACCGCCGGGTTGAATCACTGCGCTAATTCCTTGCCGGCTGGCAATTTCAACACAATCTGGAAATGGAAAAAACGCATCCGACGCCATCACTGATCCTTGCAAGGAAAAGCCAAAAGCTGCAGCCTTTTCAATAGCTTGCTTGAGCGCGTCGACACGGGAAGTTTGTCCAACGCCGCTTGCCAGCAACTGACCTTCGTTCGCGAGAATGATGGTGTTTGATTTTGTATGCTTGCAAATTTTGCTGGCAAACAGCAATGCCTTTATCTCGGAGGAGTCCGGCGCTTTTTTCGTAACCACTTTTAAATCCTCCTTGGAATCGGTTTTTAGGTCGAGATCCTGCTCTATGATTCCATTCAATATGGATTTGGACTGTTTGTTTTCCGTGAGCTTGCTTTTCTGAAGCAGCA
>DASUTP010000184.1:0-12259 GCA_036374515.1 Chryseolinea sp.
GGCTGGTACGAATGGAACGAGGTATATGGCGAGTATAGTGAACTGGGAATAAAAAAAGCATTTGAATCGAAAACGGGAAATGTTGGAGATATAAATCTTTCACTCATCGCAGCTCTTAAGTATGCAGGAGTTCCCGTCGAACCCATGCTGCTGTCAACGCGACAAAATGGGTTGGTAACAGATCTTTATCCGGTGCTCAGTGAATTTAACTATGTGGTTGCAAAGGTGACCATCGCAGACAAAATTTACCTGCTCGATGCAACGGATCGTTTCCATCCTTTTGGTCTTCTTCCCGAACGGTGTCTGAATGGAAGGGGTCGGGTAATTGGGGAGAAGGAATCTTACTGGCTTGAGTTAAAGCCCACTGATAAGGAGAAAACAACGACGATGATCAACCTTACGCTAGGTGCTGAGGGTATCATGAAAGGTTCAGTTCAATATGTCTATTCGGGCTACGAGGCGGTTAATCAGCGGAAGAAAATTTTTAAATTCGGCAGTGTTGGAGAGTTTGTTGAGGACTTCAAAAACAAGAACCAGGATCTCAATATCAGCGGTTTCAACATCGAGGGCGTTGAAGACCTGTCAAAGCCGCTGCGATTTGTTTTTTATGTTGAATTTGGGGAAGGCATGTATAATGGCGACCATTTTCTGTTCAACCCTTTCATTACGGAGCAGTGGCAGCGAAATCCGTTTAAATCCTCAGAACGTCTTTATCCGGTCGATTTTGGTGCCCCTCTTGAAGAAATCATGATCCTTACGCTGGATTATCCCCCGGGGTACGAAGTAGATGGTCTGCCTGATAAGGTTGGGCTAAGTCTTCCTCAAAATGGAGGACGGTTCATTTTCGACATTCAAAATGCAATGAATAAGTTGTCGGTCAACAATTCCCTACTCATCGCGAAGCCAGTTTTTTCGTCGCATGAATACCATTACCTCAAAGAATTATTCAATAATGTGCTCGCTGTACAGCAGACCGAGTTGGTTTTCAAGAAGAAAAAATAAAAATTACTACCTTTAATCGTTAATCAACGGCTTTGGTCGATTTATTCCGTTGTTGGAACAGTTAAAGTTTAACTGTGTTTATAGGGAAGAGTAATTTTATTTGTTTTACTAAAAAATACTTTGAATATGAGAGTCCTTTTTGTTTTGTTGGTTTGGTTGCTGGCTTTTCACGTTTCTTTTTCTCAATCTGAGCCTGAGCTTCAGGAAAATCCTTCATTGCATGAGAGGTTTTTATATATGAAATCCAAATCTAGTTCCTATGGTGCTTACAAGGTTGTAAAGGAATCTGTACTGGATGGCGTATGGAAAATTGCGCAAGATACCATTGCTGCGAAGGAAGCAGCCGTTAAAGTAGCAAATGCCAACATAAGCAAATTAAAGGGCGAACTAAACCAATCAATCGAAGCCGTCAAGGCAAAAGAAAAGTCGATGGAAGAGATTACCCACGCCAGCACGCATATCAATGTTATCGGGATTGATTTCAACAAAGGGACCTTTATCACCACGGTGGCGGTCATCTTGGCAGGATTGCTGGTGATGCTGGGATTATTGATAGGAAGAATGAAGCTACAAAGTAATTCCCTGAGTGAAAGAAATCTTGCCGTAAGCGCATTAACCCACGAGTTTGAGGAATACAAGCAACGCGCAATGGAACGGCAGACAAAATTGTCCCGTGAGCTCCAGGACGAAAGAAATAAGCTTCATTCAAGGAATCCATGAAAGGGCATTAAGAATTAGCTGAGGCATTCCCATTGGAATGCCTTTTTTTTTGTCCCATTTTTGGAAGCGCGCCTTTTATGCCTGCAAAATGATCTGCACAAAGTTTTTGAGAAAGCTTTAACTTTAATTGTAACCTTTCAAAGAAGCCTCAGTTTCCCATCCTGAAAATATCGACGCATTTGGAAGCACTTTCGGACAATGCCTTGATGATCAAGGTAAGAGATGGCCATCTTGATACCCTGGGCTTGCTGTTCGCACGCTACAAGAAAGCTTTATTCGGTTTCTTCTACGGAATGAACCGCGATGCTGACCTGAGTGAAGACCTTGTCCAAAATGTTTTCTACCGGATCCTTAAATATCGATACCTGTTTCGGGGCGATGGTGACTTCAAAACGTGGATGTTTCACATCGCACGAAATGTGAACCACGACAATTTCCGAAAAAACAAGATACGGTTTAAGGACCCGATCGAGGATTGGCAGGAGCGACTAGGCTCGGAGGAGAACCGGGCTACTGAATTTCAAAAGGACGAAGAACTTCAGCTGTTATCCATGGCGATGGACCGGCTTGCGGAAGACAAACGCGAGATCCTGTTGCTGAGCAAGTATCAGGATAAAAAATATAAGGAGATCGGCGAGATATTGGGGTGCTCCGAAGGTGCGGTAAAAGTAAAAGTGTTCAGAGCACTACAGGAATTGAAAGCGGTTTACGCAGAATTAGAAAAACATAATTAATTATGGAGGCGCAAAAAATTCAGCATTTACTCTTCAGATACAACGCTGGCGACGCGGATGCTGCTGAAATAAGGGAAATTGAAAACCTTATCGAGCAGGGAAGGATCCAGTTGGAGGACATTGAAGGGTTTGGAAAAATATCAGATCAGATTGTTGCTATTAAAACGCCGGATCCATCACCAGCACTGGATAAAAAGTTCCATCAGATGTTAAAGGCAGAGAAGGGAATGGGTGGAAAATGGAGCTGGAAAAATTTTTTCGCTTCCCCGGAATTGATGCCACGTCTCGCCTTTGCCTCGATAACGTTGCTGCTGGGCCTTACAGCAGGATACATCCTGAACTCTTCGTCCAATAAAGACGAACAAATCGTGGCCCTTGGTAATGAGATCAGCGATCTGAAGGAGATGATGATGTTGTCGTTGCTGGAAAAGGAATCTGCAACCGATCGTTTGAAAGCGGTGAGCCTGACACAGGAAATGGACCAGGTAAGCAAGCAGGTAACGGGAGCGTTGCTTCAGACGCTTAATAATGATGAAAATGTAAATGTTCGGTTGGCAGCCCTTGATGCCCTGAGACCATACAGTAAAGATGGACAGATACGCGAAGCGTTGGTCCGATCGATAGCGTTGCAAAAGTCGCCGTTGGTTCAAGTGGCACTGGCGGAGCTCATGGCCGAACTTCAAGAGAAAGGTGCCATCGACGAATTTGAAAAGATTCTGGAAGATGGTGATACTCCTTCTGATATAAAGAAGAAAATACGGGAAAGTATTCAGGTTATCTAACGCTCGGTTAGCACACAAATATTAAAAATTATGAAACCAAATTTATGGATAGGACTTGTCATGGGCATTTCTACTGAACTCATGGCGCAAACGCACACTGAAAAGATCGTCAAGGAATTTAATTTTGAGAAACCAGGCGCTCACAATGCTTTTATGATCGCCAATATAAACGGCAACATAAAAGTAGAATCTTATAACGGCGACAAAATCCAGGTGGAGGTGACAAAAAGTATCTCCGCGAAAACTCAGGAACGCCTTGAGACAGGAAAGGCGGAGATCCAATTGGGTGTTGTTGATCTCGCGGATACCATAATCTTGTACGTAAGCAGCCCTTGCAATTATTTTGAGCGCAGTAATCCGAAGTCAAGGCACTCGCACATGGGGACGAAGTGGGGCTACGCATGGGATCAACGTGGCAGATCTTGCCACGAAACCTATCAATACACAATGGACTTTACGGTAAAAGTGCCGGCCACTGTGAACTTGCTGGTAAGCACCATTAACAACGGCGACATCGTTGTTGAAAATGCTAAAAGCGTGGTGAAGGCTAACAATATCAATGGCAGCATCCGGCTTCACAATCTTATCAAGGAGGCAGAAGCAAGTACTATTAACGGTGACGTCGATGTTGAATATGTTCAGAATCCGCAAAAGAACTGTCGGTTCTATACTTTGAATGGTGACATCAATGCATCATTTCAAAAAGGTCTTGCCGCCAGCATGAGTTTCCAAAGTTTCAATGGCAGTCTCTACACCAACATCGACCAGGTTGAACAACTTCCGGTTGTAGTCGAAAAAAAGCCAGGAGATAAAGGAGTAAAGTATAAAGTAAATGACAATCAATTTAAAATTGGATCAGGAGGCGCGTACCTGGATTTCGAAACCTTTAATGGAAACGTTTATGTAAAGGAAAGGCTCAACTGATCACAACTAGAAAAAATCAAAAAATCAACAAACGGGTCCTGACAAAAAACCCTTGTAAAATAGAACTTCAACACATCAACATATAAAATATGAAAAAGTATATTCTGATACACGCTATAATTCTTATCACGGTAGGGCTGTCACTAATTGCATTCGCCGCCACGGGACAAGACAAAAATGAATTTGCTGTACCCCTGAGTGATCCAGCGAAGCGTGGTAAAATCAAAGCTGTAATAAACTATGGTTCGATTTCGGTAAAAGGCTCGGCACGGAAGGACGTATTGGTAAAATATTCCGCTCAGCAGGATGATGACGACGATCGTGACGACACCAAGGATGGACTTCGCAGAATCGGAGGCGGAGGTATGGATATGGAAGTAACCGAGAACGGAAATACAGTAACAATCCATTCAGGCTCATGGAACAACAAGTTGCATATCGAAATCGAAGTTCCCTCGGGAATGGATATTGAAGCAAAGACACATAATGGCGGCGACCTGATGATCAGCAATATCCAGGGTGAGCTGGAGCTTACGAATCACAACGGTGAAATCACGGCCCTGAACATTTCGGGCGCCGTGATAGCCACCACCTATAACGGCGAAATAAAGGTCACTTTTGATAAGGTAAAGGAGGCAACGCCCATGTCGTATACCACGTACAATGGCGATGTGGATATCACGTTTCCCGCCGCTACAAAAGCTACACTGAAAATGAAAACCGAACAAGGGGATATTTACTCCGACTTTGACGTGAGTTTCAAAAACAGCGGGCCTGTCCAAAAGAAAGACAGCAAAGGTGGAGTGTATAAAGTTGTAGTCGATGAATGGAAGCGGGGCGACATCAACGGAGGCGGGCCTGAAATGACCCTTCGAAACTATAACGGCGATATCTTTATCAGAAAAAAATAGTTTAGTTTTATGTATACAGGAGATTAATCCTCTGGGATCACCCGGGGGATTTTTCTTATTCGCGGCTAATTTGAAACTCCACCCTGCGGTTGAGTTTCCGCTCTTCTTCAGACATTTCCTTTACAATGGGTTTCGAACTCCCGTAACCGTGTGCTTCAATTCTTGCTGCGGCAATTTTGAATTGGTAGATGAGGTACGCTTTAATCGCGTCGGCGCGTGCCTGTGACAAGCGTAAGTTTGAATCTTCATTCCCTTGTGAGTCGGTGTGCCCCGAAATATCAAGCTTGAATTTAGGGTGATCGATCAAAAAATTGGCAAGCTTGTCCAGATCCTGGTGCATGGAAGGCAAGATATCCGCCTTGCCGTTTTCAAATTCCAATGACTTAAAAGCTATTTTGTTTTCAATGGGCTCTGCCTCGCGATTCATTTCCGTGTCGCCGTCCATGAAAAACAATTCTTCAATACGGAAAAAATCATCCCCTTGAATGATGAGCAAGTAATTTCTTTTGTTGATGAGATTAAAGTCAAACGATCCGTCATCGCGAAGAAACTTAGGAGCTACTTCGACACCCTTGTCGAGGTCAATTATCGAGACAATCCCTTTAAATGGTTTTTTGGTTTCTGCGTTTATCAAGGAGCCTTTGAGTCTTGCAGTTGCCTCGGGTTGGGCTTCCATGGGGACAGGAAAAGAATGCAGGTCGAGATTTTCTATTTCATTTTCGGTGGACCGGGCGTAATACAGGTAGTTGGACTCCGAATCGATCGTAAAGTAATATTCACTACCCGGACCGTTAACAAGGGGTCCCACATTTTTCGGTTCGTTCCACGTTTGATTGCTCTTATAAACCTTATAGATATCAAAGTCACCGAAGGTCAGTGGTTGGCCGTTGGAACTAAAATATAATACGTTGAATTTCCGGTGAAAGAAAGGACTCACTTCAGCACCGCGTGTATTCACGATCGGTCCCATGTTTTCGGCCTTCTGCCACCAGCCATTGCCAGTCTTAACGGAAAAGTAAATGTCAGAATATCCGTACCCTCCGATACGATCGGATGCGAAGAAGAGTGTATCGCCTGAATGAGAAAGTGAGGGGTGCGAATCCCAGCCGGTTGTATTGATATTTTGTCCGAGGTTTCTAACATTCCCCCAGGTGCTGTCTGCACGAAGGTCTGCAACAAAAAGATCACAGTTTCCATATGAGTCCGGAGAATTGCATCGTGCAAAATAAAGCTGCTTGCCATCCTTGCTCAAACATCCTGAGCCTTCGTTGTATCTCGAGTTTATATTTTTTAATTCTTCGGCAAATCCCCAAAGCGTATCAAACTTCATTGAATAAAATAAATCTTCATTGTAGGATTTATTCATTGGGTCGACGTGAGAATTTCTTTTTGAGGTAAAAAGCAAGACGTTATCAATATTGCCGATCGTTGCACCGTAATCAGCTTTATCCGAATTGATAGCTTCGCCCATGTTCAGCAATACACCCTGCGGTGGTCTTAGCGTATCGATCTCTTTACGATAATCCACCAATTCATAATATTGCGCGAGAGGCACATAAAGGTCTGACTCATTTTTCGTCAGTGTATCGAACTCGCTTTTCACCTGTTTGCCATCGATGGTTTGAGGCAAATGTTTTAAAACAAGTTTGTAAAGCAAAACTGCTTCTCCCGGCGGTCCGAGTTTTTGCGAGAGCCTTGCCAGGTCCCAGAGCAACTGCGCATCCCTTGAAAAATTCTCGGGGCCGAAATTTTTGATGTAAGCCTTAAGATCAGCGTATTCCTCTTCGAAATCTCCGGCTGCGGCCAACATTTTTATGCGCTGATATTTCGGTTCGTCGCGGTAAAACTTAATTTTATTTGCGTTCGGAAAAATGAAAATGTCAGATTGACCGTAGCTTGTCAGGCTATCGTTTAACTGCACTACGCCACTCTTTTTATAATTTCGTTTTGGCTTTTGAGCCCTTGAGGGAGTGTGCATCAGCAGCCAAAAGGCCGCGATTAAGATTAAAAAATAGGGTTTCACTGAACCATTATTGGTAAAAATAATGCCAAGTCGATAAAGTTGACACAAATTTGTTTCTTTTACAACTTCCTTGGCACTACTATTGTCATTAGCACGGCAGGCGCCCAATATAGACGATTAAGTAAGGTTGTGTCAGTTTGACACTATGTATATGTTTAAGACGAAACCCATCCAACTCGTGCAGGAAGACTCAGAAGACCTTATTCAACTGATTAATCCAGAACAAGATTCCGATTTAAAACCTGAAGACTTACCAGGTGAGCTTTCGATACTCCCCATAAAGAATACGGTCTTATTTCCAGGTGTTGTTATCCCCATTACCGTAGGCAGACAAAAGTCGATAAAACTGGTTAAGAAAGCCTATCAGGGAAATAGAATTATCGGTGTTGTTGCACAGAAAAATCCAAATGCAGAAGAGCCGACGTTGGAAGATCTATACAAAACAGGCACAGTCGCGCGAATCATAAAAATGCTGGTGTTGCCCGACGGTAATACCACCATTATCATACAAGGAAAGAACCGTTTTTTAATTCGCGAGTTCGTACAGGAAGAACCATATCTTACCGCGCGTATCGACCTTCAGCAGGAGCCTTTGGTCAATGCAAACAGCAAGGAAGCAAAGGCTTTGGTTCAGTCACTAAAAGATGCAGCGACAAAAATCTTAAAACTGAATCCCGAAATTCCTATCGAGGCACAGGTTGCCCTTGATAACATTTCAAGCATGTCGTTTTTGGTGAATTTTCTTTCGTCCAATTTGAACGTGGAAGTTGCCGATAAGCAGAAAATACTTGAGACACAAAATATCATCGATAGGAGCACACTGTTGTTGCAATATATGTTGAAAGATATCCAGATGCTGGAAATCAAACATGAGATACAACGTAAGGTCCACACCGATATCGATCAGCAACAGCGCGATTATTTTTTACGTCAACAAATAAAAGTGCTGCAAGACGAACTGGGTTTTGACGGTCCCGACAAGGAAGTTGAAAAACTACGGAAGCGCGCGGAAAGTAAAAGGTGGCCGAAATCCGCAGCCGATCATTTCAACAAGGAATTGGACAAGCTTTTAAGGATCAACCCTATGGCTGCTGAATATCCGGTGGCCATGAACTATGTTGAATTCATGCTTGACCTGCCTTGGGGGGAATATACCGTCGATGATTTTGATCTGAAGCGCGCAAAAAAAATACTGGATCACGATCATTTCGGACTGACGAAAGTGAAAACCAGAATATTGGAGTACCTGGCTGTTCTGAAATTGAAAAACGACATGAAAGGCCCAATTCTTTGCCTTTACGGTCCTCCGGGGGTGGGTAAGACTTCCTTGGGGAGATCTATTGCAAAGGCTCTTCAACGCAAGTATGTCCGGATGTCGCTGGGCGGGGTGCATGATGAGGCGGAAATACGCGGCCATCGAAAAACATATGTCGGTGCCATGCCTGGAAAAATTTTGCAAAACATTAAAAAATCACAGTCTTCAAATCCGGTTTTTATTTTAGATGAGATAGATAAAATAAAATCGGATTTTCGGGGAGATCCATCGTCTGCGATGCTCGAGGTGCTCGACCCGGAACAGAATAACGCATTTGGCGACAATTATCTGGAGGTGGAGTACGACCTGTCCAAAGTGTTGTTTATAGCAACTGCCAATGCAATTGACACCATTCATCCCGCACTGCGCGACCGAATGGAAATAATAGAAGTCACCGGATACACACAGGAGGAAAAAATCGAAATCGCCGTAAAGCATCTGGTTCCGAAGCAACTCAAGGAACACGGTTTAAAAACATCGCAGGTAAAGATCACAAAAGCAGCAATTGCCAAATTGATCAACAGCTATACACGTGAATCAGGAGTTAGAAACCTCGAACGCAAGATTGGCACACTTGTCAGGAGTATTGCCAAGTCCGTGGCTTTGGAGGAATCCTTTGATGCAATGGTTACCGAAGACACCGTGCGAAAGGTTCTGGGCGCGGAAGTTTTCGATGATGAGCTCTATCAGGGAAATGACATCGCCGGTGTGGTAACCGGACTTGCATGGACCCAGGTGGGTGGCGAAATTTTGTTTGTGGAATCGAGCCTGAGCCGTGGAAAGGGTACCCTGACAATTTCCGGACAGCTCGGAGAAGTGATGAAGGAATCCGCTATGGCGGCATTGTCATACCTGAAATCAAACGCTGAATCACTTGGTATTGATTACCGGGTCTTTCAACAATATGATCTGCACATCCACGTTCCGGCAGGTGCCGTTCCCAAAGACGGACCATCCGCCGGTATTACAATGTTCACATCGTTGGCGTCCATTTATACGCAACGAAAGGTGAAGGCAAATACAGCAATGACTGGCGAAATAACGCTTAGGGGAAAAGTTTTGCCCGTGGGTGGCATTAAAGAAAAAATTCTGGCGGCAAAACGCAGTGGTATAAAGGAGATACTGCTGAGTTCGAAAAACAAGCGTGATATCGATGAGGTTGAGAAACACTACATCAGAGGTTTGGTGTTTCACTATGTCGACACGGTCGATGAAGTTTTAAAGATTGCCCTGATGAAAGACAAGGTAAAGCATCAAATGAAGTTTACATTTTCGGAAATCAAAGCGTCCGCGTAATTTCAAATCATCAGGAAAAAAGGTCTAACCATAATTGAATTAATTTGCAGGCATTCTATATGATGAATAAATTTCTCATTGGCATGCTTTGTATGACGACAACAACCGTATTCGGGCAGGTAGGGGGTAAAAAATCATTCGAATTTTTAGATGTCCCGAACAACGCCAGGCTGGCGGCCCTTGGCGGCGTGAACGCGTCTCTGGCTGATCGTGATGTCAATTTTCTGTTTTCGAACCCAACTTTGAATAGTGACTCACTAGCGGGATTTGCGTCAGCCAGTTATCAGCTTTATGTCGCGGATGTTGGTCAGACCACTGCGGTATATGCGCACCGGTTTAAGAAAATCGGCACGTTAACATTTGGCGTTCAATATCTCAGCTATGGTCAGGTGACCGGTTATGACGCAACAGGCGTTGAAATTGGAAATTATAAGTCTGGCGAATCGGCCCTATTTATCGCAAAAAGCCATCAGATTTCTAATTTTCGATTTGGTGCCACGCTGAAGATGGCCTTTTCATCAATTGCCGGATATCGTGCAAACGCCGTTATGATGGATGTCGGGGGATTATTTGTTCATCCGCGGCAAAATTTTACAGCGGGCATCGTGATACGAAATGCAGGCTTCGTGCTGTCCGATTATTCGGAAACGAGCACCTCGCGTGTGCCATTCGATGTACGAATCGGCGCCACACTAAAACCAGAACATATGCCATTGCGTTTCTCATTAACAGCCTATAATCTGACCGAAGAATACGAAGGTGCGAATTCGCCTCCGGACGTAGCAGACGCAGGAACGCTTGAAAAGATATTCAGACATATAAATTTTGGCGCTGAGGTCTTGTTGCATAAAAATTTTAATCTCATGATCGGGTATAATTACCTTGTGCATGAAGAATTAAAGCTGGAGAATGCAGGCGGAATGGCCGGTGTTTCTCTTGGATTTTCCGCGACGATACGCTCGTTTGAATTTATATTTAGCCGTAGCGCCTACATGGTCGGAAATGCGGGTTATACGTTTACGCTTTCAAAGAACTTAGAAACATTACTATCAAGAAGACAAAATTTATGATGGATTCAAAATATTTAACGCCAAAGCAAATTGTAGAAGAACTGGATAAATATATTATTGGTCAGTACGATGCAAAGCGTAACGTAGCCATAGCGTTGCGAAACAGATGGCGGAGAATGCACGTGAAATCGGACATTCAAAACGAAATTATACCTAACAACATTCTCATGATTGGCGCCACCGGCGTCGGCAAAACGGAAATTGCCCGGCGGTTGGCAAAAATTGCTGATGCCCCTTTTGTAAAGGTGGAAGCGTCAAAGTTTACAGAAGTTGGATATGTTGGGCGCGATGTCGAAAGCATGGTGCGCGATCTCGTCGAACAATCCGTTACATTGATTAAAGCAAGTAAAAAGGAAGCTGTCAAGGAGAAAGCCGCGCAGGCCGTGGAGGATATTATTCTGGATGCGTTGATCCCCCCGTTGCGACAGCAAACTGCCAGAAGCAGCGGATTTTCAACAACGATTGAGTCGAACAATGAAGGCGTTCCGGAAGGCGACTTGGAATTAAATGAACGGACCCGAAATCATTTCCGCGAGAAAATAAGAAATGGTGAAATGGAAGACCGGAAGATCGAAATCAATATCAAGGGTAGTGGCGGTACCAATGTGGGTATGGTGGGCGCAGGTATGATGGACGAGGTATCCATGATGAACCTACAGGAGATGATCAATGGCATGATGCCGAAGAAAAGCAAAAAACGAAAAGTCACGGTAGGGGAGGCACGGAAAATTTTGTTGGAAGAAGAAGCTTCAAAGCTTATCGATATGGATGAGGTCAAGGAAGAAGCTATTCGCAGGGCGGAGGAAGCCGGGATTATTTTTATCGATGAGATTGACAAGATCGCCAGCGGCAGCAAGAAGGGCGGCGGGGGTCCGGATGTAAGTCGTGAAGGTGTACAGCGGGATTTGCTTCCCATTGTCGAGGGAAGCTCCGTCAATACAAAGTATGGTGTCATTAAGACGGATCATGTTTTATTTGTAGCCGCCGGAGCATTTCACATTTCGAAACCTTCAGATCTCATTCCAGAATTGCAGGGTAGATTTCCGATTCGCGTTGAACTTGATAATCTCACAAAAGCAGATTTCATAAGAATCCTTAAGGAGCCAAAAAATGCGCTGACAAAACAATACTTGGCGCTCTTCGAAGCTGAAGGCGTGCAGGTAAATTTCACCGATGCGGCCATCGACGAAATTGCAAACACGGCTTTTACCATCAATGCAGAGATTGAAAATATTGGCGCGCGCAGGCTTCATACGGTCATGAGCAAATTGCTTAATGAATTCCTTTTTGATGTACCCGACAAAATACCTCAGAACTCTAACATCGAGGTAACTGAGGTGATGGTGAAGGAAAAATTAAGCGGCCTGATCAAGAACAGGGACCTTAGCGAATACATCCTTTAGTGTGGTGCCTTGGGATAGTCAAAGAAAAGCATTTTAGCAGATGCCCAGGAAACATCCTGCCAGGATTCAACAAATAAAT
>DASUTP010000185.1:0-9741 GCA_036374515.1 Chryseolinea sp.
GCAAGGGAAAATCTGCAGATACTGCTGACGGATTTTGTGGAAGGTGTGGAGGTTGCAGCGCTTTGCGAGAATATCGCCGAAGCAACGCAGGCTGTGCGGGAGCATGCACCTGACGTAGTGTTCCTTGACATTCAATCGCAACGGGAAACAGGCTTTGACCTTTTAACGAAGCTGCAGGAGATTGATTTTGAAGTAATTTTCACCACTGCGTACACGGAGTATGCGATCAAGGCTTTTAAGTTTTCGGCCATCGATTACCTGCTGAAGCCTATCGATATTGAGGAGCTTAAAAAGGCAGTAGCGAGGGTGGAAAAACGCGTCAGCAACAATATGACTGGCCGCCTGACACAGCTGGTTCAAAATTTAAAGTTAGGGTCGAACGAAAATTACAAGATCGCCTTGCCAACGCTTGATGGACTTGTTTTTGTTAAGATCAGCGACATTTTATATTGCGAAGCATCCAGCAATTACACTCAGATCTTTACAACAGAAGAAAAATATTTAGTGAGCAAGACATTAAAAGAGTACGATGATTTGTTGTCAGATCATAATTTTTTCCGGATTCATAATTCTTATCTCATCAACATTAACTCAATAAAAAAATATGTGAAGGGCGAGGGTGGGTATGTTGTTCTTAATAATGACATCTCCCTTGACGTCTCTAAACGAAAAAAAGAAGCTTTTTTAAATAAAATTGGAATTCGAAACTCGAATTAACCAGTTCGGTGACCTCGGTCTACTTTTTACCGAAGTAGTTTTTGATCGAAATGATCAGTGTGAGCAAAATGAATGGCTTGGATTGACTGACAAGCGGAAACTTCAACAAAGACCAAAATGAGCAAGAAAAAATTTAAGAGTGAGTGCATAAAAATTTACGTGAACAGTACCGTTGGTTCAGTCGCCGTTGACTGGTTCGCTCCATCAACATGCGAGGATCGGGACATGCTGGCAAAGGGATATTACGGTCAAAACAAAAATGAGCTCATTCGCTGGATTGGAATGTGGAATTGGAAGGTAAAGCAGAATTGAAAGACAGTTTTTTGGTTGTGATTTTAAGGTTCTGGCGAAATGCCAGGGCCTTTTTTTTTGGTGTATGTCCGTCCACTTACTAATTTATTCAGCCGCCTGCTAACTCGAACCCGCCACACAATCATTCTGGCTCATCGAAAGCCGCTTTTTGACATACTTTTACTCCCGGATAGTAGATTTCTTGCGATTTAGGTTAGGGTTTAGGTTTGCAAGAAAAGATAAAGGCCTTTGTGATAGACGTTCACAGGGCCTTTGTTTTTTTTAAATGATCATTGAATGTTGATTATTGAATATTTGTTGAATATTGATCATTGATCATTGATCATTGATTATTCAACCTCCCTTCCTCAACACCCACTTAACACCCAATAATCAACAGACAATATTCAATACTCCACCCCGAACATTCAATAATCAACAATCAATGTTCAATGCTCGTGAATTTAAACCGTCCACCCCTCCCTGTAGTCATCCCGCACAAACTGATTTGCTTCGTCAAAGTTTGTGATTTTCATATTCTTGGCATCCCACAAAAGTTTCTTGCGTCCAGGATATCCTTTTCCATCCGCACCGCGCATTGAATAGCTGCGTATGGCCAGATTACCCATCAGCACTGCCTCCGTGAACGGACCTGCGTATTCAAACGGAGAACTTACCTCCATTTTCCCATATCCCTTCATACAAGCGTCTACCCACTGCGTATAGTGGCCCGCTTCTGCCCCGGGCACGCGCGGCAAGGTAGCCTTAGGCATTGTTATATCCTTCATTCGCGCGGTCGGTAGCAATGTCGGCATCATGTTATAATCACCCATCAGCTTGCCCTTGGTGCCCTCAAAAATATAACCGTTACCACCCTGACCCATTCGCTCCTCAGGAAGCAGCTCTTCGGGACGTTGTGGAAGTAGTCCGCCATCCATCCAGGTAAAGTTGATGTTTCCTTTGCCATCCTTGCGGGGGAATTTGAGGTGGATAATTGATGAAGCGGGACAGCTATCCTTATAATTGGCTTCTTTGAAGAAATCCGACCATGCCGTCGTAGTACTGCATTCGACTTCCGTGGGAAAATCAATGGGAAGGATCCTGAAAGCAGCGTCCATCACGTGGCATCCCATGTCGCCGAGTGCGCCAGTTCCAAACGGCCACCAGCCTCTCCAATTGAACGGAAGGTAGGCAGGATTATAATCGATGTATTTCGCCGGCCCTAGCCACAGATCCCAATCCACTTCCTTAGGAACAGGATGTGTTCCCGTGGGCGTAGGGATTCCCTGCGGCCACACTGGTCGGTTGGTCCACGTAATAACTTTTGTAACATCTCCGATCAGTCCCGCGTCAACCATCTCTTTGGCTACGCGCACGTAGTCAGCCGAAGCATATTGGTTGCCCATCTGGGTAACGACCTTATATTTTTTCGCGGCTTCTGCAAGCATCCGTGCTTCGTAGATAGAATGGGTGAGCGGCTTCTGAACGTATACATGCTTGTTTCGCTGCATGGCAGCCATCGTTGCAACGGCGTGGGTATGGTCGGGCGTGGAAACCGATACTGCGTCAATGCCTTTATCTTCCTTGTCGAGCATTACGCGAAAGTCCTTGTAGTATTTTGCCTGTGGAAAATTCGCTTTGGATTTTACTGCCATACGATCATCCACATCACACAAAAAGGCAATTTTGGCCTTTGGATTAGCGGCGAATCCAGTAAGATCGCTCTCGCCTTTTCCCCCAACGCCGATGCCCGCAATGTAAAGGGTATCGCTGGGAGGAACGAAGCCTTTTCCGCCTAAGACAAATCGCGGAAGGATGCTAAATGCTGCCGCAGTAAGACCCGCGTTTTTTATAAAGCCTCTTCTGGAGATTGAATACGTATCCTTTCTGTTGTTTTTCTTCTTTAACGCCATAAAAAATTAAAATTAAAATCAGTAATAATTAATCATTCGCAATCAGGAAAGTTTCCAGCCGCTTCTGTATTCTCGTTTGACGAATTGGTTGGCGTCGTCGAAGTTGGTAATCTTCATATTCGCCCCATCCCACAGCAACTTGATATTTCTTCCGGGATAATCGAATTCATTTGGTTTATCCGCTTTTGGCTTGCGTATGTCATAACTGCGTATGGCCAGGTTGCCCATCAGAATAGTTTCTGTAAGCGGGCCCGCGATTTCGAAAGGAGAGCTTACTTCCATTTTTCCATAGCCCGCGATACACGCTTCGACCCATTGAGCGTAGTGTCCTTCTGCGCCATTGGGTACGCGCTTGATGGTTTGGGGGACTGTAACCTCTTTATTTTTTGTGGTGGGGATAAGGCTGGGAAGGCGCCCGTAAGTCCCGCACATCATTTTTCCTTTTGTGCCCACGAATATTGCTCCGTTTCCACCGTCGCCCATAATTTCGTTTGCCCCTAATTCATCCGGTCTTTCGGGCTGGATTCCCCCATCCATCCAATGCATTTTCACGGGGGGTTTTCCGTTCCGCGCCGGGAAAGTAAGTATGATATGTGAGGAGGGGGGGCAGCTTTCAGGGAAATATCCCCGTTTAAATTCGTCGATGTAGACGCTGCCGACACTGGCCGTTACATCCGTCGGATACGTTAAGCCTAAAACGCGGAACGGTGGCTCCACGATATGACAAGCCATATCCCCCAGGGCACCCGTGCCATAGTCCCACCAGCCTCGCCAGTTGAACGGAACTATCTTTTCAACATATTCTTTGTACGGTGCGGTGCCAAGCCAGAGATCCCAGTCCAGTTCTTTTGGAACAGGCGCCGTCTTGTCGGACCAGGCTATGCCTTGCGGCCATACAGGTCTGTTGGTCCAGCAATATACAGTGTGCACGTCGCCAATAGTGCCTGCGTTGTACCATTCCGTTAACTGGCGCACACCATCGCCTGAAGCGCCCTGGTTACCCATTTGCGTAACCACTTTGTATTTCTTTGCAGCTTCGGTAAGCATGCGGGCCTCGTAAATATCGTGTGTCAAAGGTTTCTGCACATAGACATGTTTTCCAAGCTGCATGGCAGCCATGGTTTGTACCGCATGATTGTGGTCAGGGGTGGAAACTGAAACGGCATCGATGTGCTTATGCTCTTTGTCGAGCATTTGCCGGTAATCCTTGAAGTATTTTGCTTTCGGGAATGCGGCCACGGATTTCGCTGCCCTGCGGTCGTCGACATCACAGAGATATGCAATTTCGGCCTTGCCACTTTTTGCAAAACTGGCAATGTCGCTTTCGCCTTTTCCACCAACACCAATTCCCGCAACGTACAGCAGGTCACTGGGAGCTTTATAACCATTTCCTCCGAGCACAAACCTTGGCACGATGGTAAATGCCGATGCTGTTAGGCCGGCCGTTCGAATAAATCTCCTCCTGGATATTGCATTGGAAGATGATGCTGTTTTCTTTTTCATAGAAATCTGTCTCTGATGTTATAAACAAAAATAAAGTCCGGGCTGTGCGGTGTTGGGCAGCCATAACGGACAAGCTAGCTGTCAAATTTTACGCTTTCGGCCAAAGTACGTTCGTCATACTGCACCCCATATTGTGCCAACACGTCGGCCGGCACGCCGTCCCATTGGTTTGGCGTATTTCCAACGTAACCGAGATCTTTGATTCCCATTTTACTGGTGAAAAATCCGCAGGCTGTCAAATCGCGCATCGTGTTAAAGAATGTTACACCCTGCTGAAATTCCGGTTTTGCTTTTTCGGGGAAAGCGATTTCGTCTACGATTTCAATTTGTTGTTCAGATGTGCACGAGGCGAAATCTGAATTGAACCGCTTCAGGGTTTGGATATCAAGCCATTTAAGTCCTCCGCGAAGCGGCGTCTGGTACCTTGGCTGGTCTTTTGCCATAAATTCTATAAAGGCGGGAACTCCTGCCTCGCTGGCGCTGCCCGAAACATCATCTTTTGGAATTATGATGTCGCTCAGGATCGTTATGGTTTTCATTTCATGATCATCAAAGAATTTTTCGCTTCGAAGTTTCTCCTCGCGTATCTTCTCGGCAGCAGTGCGATCGTAATTGAGCGCGGCGCCTTCAGCTTCTTTGATCTCCTGTTTGGGTTTGGTTTCACAGGATTGCAGAAGCGCTGCTGCTCCCACGGAGCTAACTGCCATTGTTTTTAAATATTTTCTCCTATCCATAGCTTATAGTTTAAAGTTGGCTTCGATTAAAGGTTTTGTTTTTTTAATTCGTCGATGATGTATTCGGAAGCGCGCATCGACAACGCCAGAATGGTCCATGTGGGATTCTTGTCTGCCTGCGAGACAAATGGACCACCGTCAACCACGAATAAGTTTTTGCAGTCGTGCGCCTGATTGAATTTGTTCACCGCAGATTTTTTTGGATCGTTCCCCATGCGGGTAGTGCCCACTTCGTGGATAATACGGCCGGGTGCTGCTAGTCCATATTCGTTTTCCGGTGTTCCGTCGTTACCGTAGGTGATGACGCCGCCCATTTTGGTGATGATCTCCGCGAACGTTTCTTTCATGTGCTTTGCCTGCTGGATCTCATAGTCACTCCATTTGTAATGAAAGCGCAATACGGGAATGCCGTATTTGTCAACGGTACCAGGATCGATCTCACAATAGTTATCCTCTCTTGCGATCGCTTCGCCACGCCCGGACATCCCGAAAGATGCTCCATAGAAATAGCGGTAATCATCTTTCAAGGATGCTCCATATCCGCCCGCCTCTTTCTTTTTGCCATCCCGACCTGGATATTTACCATTCGTTCCCTGCATGCCAAATCCAAAACCATACCCAGGCATTCCCATGCCGCCGTAATACTCGATGTGATAACCGCGTGGAAAGTTCAGCTTTTTGTTGTCAAGCCACCACGGTGTATATACATGCATGCCGCCAACTCCATCTTCGTTATAACGCTTCCGTCCAATAAGCTTCGGCAGGATGCCGCCCATGTCCGTACCGGTAGAATCGTGCAGATACTTTCCTACGACATTGCTTGCGTTCGCAAGGCCGTTGGGGTTCCTGGACGACTTCGAATTTAAAAGCAGTCGCGCAGATTCACACGCGCTGGCCGCGAGCATGACGACCTTGGCGTTCACCGTGTACTCCTGCATGTCATCCTTATTTACAAAAGAAATGCCTGTGGCGACACCCTCATCATTGGTCAGCACTTCCCGGGCCATGGCATTGGGGATGATGTCGACATTCCCCGTCGCGATCGCGGGCTTCACCAGCACTGATGAGGAGGAAAAATCAGCATGTACCGTACATCCTCTGTTGCATTGACTGCAATAGAAGCAGACGCCCCGCTCTTTATTAACCGGTTTTGTTAATATAGACAGGCGTGACGGGATCACTGGGATATTCATGGAGGCTCCGGCCTCCTTTATGAAAAGTTCATGCAACCTGGGTTTTGGCGGAGGCAGAAAAATTCCGTTGGGCTCATTGTCGAAATTTTCTTTCGATCCAAATACGCCGACAAGTCGGTCGACCTTATCGTAAAACGGCGCGACGTCGTCGTAACCGATTGGCCAATCGTCGCCGAGGCCGTCAATGCTTTTATGTTTGAAATCCTTTGGTCCAAATCTCAGTGAGATCCTTCCCCAGTGATTGGTTCGTCCGCCAACCATGCGCGACCTGAACCAGTCGAACCGGGTACCGCTTTTGCGCGTGTATGGCTCGCCTTCTAATTCCCATCCGCCGTATGCTGCATCAAAATCTCCAAAATTACGGTAAGGCGTACTCGCTCCGCGGCGCGGAGATTCCCAGGGCCACTTCAATTGTGTAACATTTTTTGCCGGATCATATAAGGGGCCGGCTTCTAACAAAACAACTTTAATCCCTGCATTCGCCAGAACGTAGGCAGCCATTCCACCACCCGCTCCTGACCCCACGATACAAACATCATAATTCTTTGCAGTTTTCTTAATTTGAAATTCAGGCATATTGTAGTAAAAAAGTGAGGGGTTAAATGTAAACTTTTCTCGTCAACAAAATTCAGGAAACGATTGCAACTGTCAATTAATTTCTTTGAGAACGATTGCAATTATTTTTCACCGGGAAACACGCAAGCACACTCGGCCTTTATTGTTTCGACTGCTTTTTCTTAGGCACGGGGTCGTATCCAAAAGTACCCCACGGATGACATCGGAGGATTCTTTTTGTACCAAGCCAAATACCTTTGATTACTCCCCATTCCATAATCGCTTCGATCGCATATTGAGAGCAAGTGGGAGTATGTCTGCAATTTGCCCCAATAAGCGGCGATAACGTGAGCTGATATAATCGAATGGGCAGTATAAAAATTTTCCTGAGCACTGTTACCTTGATACGGGCATGTTTTTGCAATAATAACCGGCAGAAAAGTCTTTGCACAAAATTTATTATGTTCTTTTTGTCTTGACCGTGCCTTCGCCGAAGCGGCTTCGCGCAGGCAGGTACAAAAAGAACCAAAAAAATCAAGAGCCAAACCGAAAGGGCGCGCGCATGACTGTGTGTATGAGGTTCACGAAGGGCAGTGTGCATGGATGCGGGTATGAGTAAATATGCTTCCCCGCGCATCCCGGGCCACCCCCGCATTTGGCTCGGGCCAACCCGACGGGAAAGAATTAAGTCGCGAAATGAATTAGTCATTCACTAGCGAAGTCTTCAGGCTTAACCCTCCGGTTGTTTACACAAGAGTTTTTCAAATAGGACCTATTCGACAAACTCGGAAGCACCAACGGCCAACAATTCTGCGGCCTTTGCGTGACCCGTTCGGAGCGAAAGGGACATTGTGGTTATTCAATTGTGTAACTCATTTCCCCGTCTTTCCCGTCCATCAATTGAACACCCATTGCTTTTAAATCGTCGCGGATCTTGTCCGAAAGTTTGTAGTTTTTGTCCTGTCGCGCTTTTTTCCGCAAGTCGATCAACACCTGAATAACACTATTCAACAATTCCTGGTTATTTTCTTCTTCGGTTTTAAGACCGAGCACATCTTCCATGAAAGAAATGTATCCATTTTTAAAGTGATCGAATGTCTGATGATCGATATCGCTGAGCGGGGTATTACCAGACTTAAAGTCGTTGATGCGTCCAGACATCTCAAACAATACCGCCAGGGTCTTGGCTGTATTGAAATCGTCGCTCATGTTTTTGTAAAGATCGTCGACCAAGTTCAAAAGAGATTCGTTCAAAGTTGAACTGCTTATCGGGCCACCCGGGTGCGTCATTTTTTTGATCAGCAAAAGGGCGTTCGAAAGTTTCCTAAATCCTTTTTCGGCGGCCTGAAGTGCTTCGTTTGAAAAATCCAACGTGCTGGAGTAATGCGATTGAAGCATGAAAAATCGCACGGTCATGGGACCATATCCCTTATCTAACAAGGAGTGCGATCCGCTGAATAGTTCGCGGGGGAGAAACGAATTACCCAGTGACTTGCTCATTTTTTGACCGTTTACGGTGAGCATATTGGAGTGAATCCAGTAGTTGACGGGAGCTTTTCCCGTCGCGCCTACCGACTGGGCAATCTCACATTCATGATGAGGAAATTTCAAGTCAATGCCACCACCGTGAATGTCAAAAGTTTCACCGAGGTATTTTGTGCTCATCACTGTACATTCGATGTGCCAGCCGGGGAACCCAATGCTCCACGGCGACGGCCAGCGCATGATGTGGGCAGGGGAGGCCTTCTTCCAAAGCGCAAAGTCCACCTTATTTCTTTTCTCATCCTGGCTGTCGAGTTTTCGTCCACTCTCCATTAATTCTTCCACGACGCGCCCGGAAAGAATTCCATAGTTATGGTGTTCGTTGTACTTTAAAACATCAAAGTATACAGAGCCATTGGCAACGTAAGCGAAACCCTGCTCAATTAATCTCTTGGTGATCTCTATTTGTTCTACTATGTGACCGGTCGCTGAGGGTTCAATGCTGGGAGGTAGCAGGTTGAACTGTCTCAGTACGTGGTGGAAGTCGTCGGTATAATGCTTCACAACTTCCATCGGTTCGAGCTTTTCAAGGCGTGCCTTTTTTGCAATCTTGTCTTCGCCGTCGTCGTCATCGTTTTCGAGGTGTCCGACGTCGGTAATATTTCTCACATATCTGACTTTATATCCCATATGGAGGAGAAAGCGGAAGATGACGTCGAACGTGAGGAATGTGCGTACATTGCCAAGGTGGACATCACTGTAAACAGTGGGGCCGCAGACATATATTCCAACGTGGCCTGGGTTAATTGGAGTAAACAGTTCTTTTTTCCCCGTTAACGAATTGGTGGTGTAAATCGGGTATTTCTCGTAGTGACTCATGTTCAAAAGGCCCCAAATTAATACATTATTGATTATTTTGAGAATGGGGCTTTTTCCGGTGTGTTTTCGCGCACAAATTGCAGAAATAATTTTAGTAAACGATTGCGGCAACGTTTTCTAAAATTAATTTGAACATTTTTGACATTGTGATGTTCGAAATAACTTACATTCGAAATAGGTATGCTCTCGGAGCGCCCAATGTTTTGGTGAGTCATACCACTTATTTAACCAAATTATTTAACCCAAACTTATGACTATGAAAGAACTCTACAAGAGGTTGAGTTTATCATTAGCGTTACTGCTAATGCTTTCATCGACAGTACTGGCCCAGGAAAGAGTGGTCTCGGGTACTGTTAAGGATGAAAATGGAGACGGCATGCCAGGTGTCAATATCCTGGTAAAAGGAACGGCATCGGGAACCGCTTCGGATGCGGATGGAAAATTTAATCTCTCCGTTCCCAGCAACGAGGCCAT
>DASUTP010000186.1:0-13154 GCA_036374515.1 Chryseolinea sp.
GTTTATTTGGTCCCAATGTCAACACACCCATCATATTTGGTATCGGAGTTTTTTTCTTTCTGATCGGATACCTGATCATGCACGGGTTTGATAAGTCCGGAAAAATTCTGCTATGCCTAGTCCCTTCGGTGTTGACACTAACTGCAGCCATCCTGGCAAAACTTAACAGTGCCACGTTCACCGATATACTATACTATGACGCACGGTTTATTTTGATATTGCTGGCGATTGTCCCGTGCCTTATTTTTAACACAACGGACAAGTTAAGTCTGTACGGCTGCCTGTTGACCCTTGCTGTTGTTTTATTGCTATTCGATCCAATCCATGAAATTTTTAATGTAGGGTATTTTCAACGTGGCTTCAGCAGCGGCTCATATTACTACATAAACTACGTATCCTTCATAACATTCCTGGGGATCACTGCCGGCGCGCTGAGCTTAAAATTTGTAATGGAAAAAACGGAGCGCGAAAATATATCCGCGAATAACAAGCTCTCAGCTGCTTTGCACAATGTAGAGGCACAAAATGAGGAAATCAAGGCTCAAAAAGAGGAGGTCTCGAAAAACCAGGAACTGCTGCTCGCGGCAAACGAAGTTATTGAGAATCAAAAAACCGAGCTCCAGCACCAGGTCAACGAAGTGAATGCCAATCTAAAAAAGGTTAATGCCGAATTGGTCAAGCAAAACAATGAGCTGATGCAATTCTCCTACACGATTTCCCATAATTTACGTGGACCTATTGCACGGCTTCTGGGACTGACACATCTTTCAGAAATCAACGGGAGTCATTTTACCAACGAGACGGGTACAATTTTGAACCACATCAAAACGTCGGCCGAAGATCTCGATCGCGTGATAACGGACCTCAATAAGGTAATCGATAACAGGAACGCAGTTCAGAAAAAGCAACGCGTGGAATTCTTTCATGAGTTCGGCGAAATCCAAAAATTGCTGAACATCTCTGAAAAGATGAAGCAAGAAAATTTCCGTGTTGATTTTTCCGAGGTGCCGGCGATATTCACTGTAAAGGCTATTATAAACAGCATTCTTTACAATCTCATCAGCAACGCAATCAAGTTCCGATCGCCCCATCAGGACCTTTTGGTATCGGTGACGTCTTTTAAAAAAGATGAATATGTCGGTATTCAGGTGGAGGATAATGGCCTTGGCATTGATCTGACATTATTTCAAAACGACCTCTTTAAAATGTACAAACGCTTTCACAATCATTTAGAGGGCAAAGGCCTTGGCTTATATCTGATAAAATCGCAGGCTGAATCATTAAACGGATTCGTGGAAGTGACAAGCGAGCCGAACGTCGGTACCGCGTTCAGAGTTTTTATCAAAGATTCTGATGGCATGTCGTGAGCGTGTTGACCGGGCACGCTTCAGGCGATTGCCCTAAAAAACTAATGAGGACTCAGCCCTACCTGAAGTCCCCATTAAGCATTACTAAACCCAATTCCTATTTTATATCTGCGAAGCGGACCGGATAATAATGAGGACCGGATTTCGCCAAGTCCCCATTTATTTAGGTTAATCGCAACATTTCATAAACTAATCAGTGCTCCATGATAGCCACTATTTCATCCTTCGTCAAAGCTTTGTTAAACATGCGAAGCTCATCAAACAAACTTTGATCGGATAAGTGACCCCACTCGGTGAACCGAGGAGCTCCAGATGCAATTGAGAGAATATCGCAACCTGTCCAATCCACTCCGGCAAAACTGCCCTGCGAAACGACCGTACCATTGATGTACACAACGACCTGACTATCTGATATCGTAAATGCAAGGTGGACCCAATCTGTTGTTGCTGGATTCAGAGATGCTGCAGCTCCTCCATCGAACCAGCTATCTGCTGCACCGTCGCCGACATTGAGTTTGAAAGTCTGGTTTGTTGCACTTCCTTCCCGGAAGAATCTAAATCCACTCTTGCGGTTGTTAGGTGTGGCAGGCAGATTAGGATCCGGTGGCCCAATGGTCAGGATACCTGAACGGTCTGGAGCAGAATTTAAATTATACCAGAATGCCGCGCTAAATTCATTTGTGGTAATTCCCGTTGTGGGCAGGGTAAGGTAACCGTCGGCGGCACCAGCATACGATTTACCCACCTTACCGGCGTCGTTGAAGCCTGGAGATCCAACTTTACTTGCATTAGCAATCCGAACCAGATCCATGTAGTCGCCATCAAAAGGCATGTATAACGTCTCACCTTCGAACACAGGTTGATAGGGAGGAACTTTTTCAAAGTTAACGGAGGCTGAAGAGCTCTTCCCTGAAAGATCGGTAACAACCACAGTTAAGGCATGATCACCATTTGTAAGGCTTTCATAAGTATATGTTTGAAGAGCCCGGCGATAGTCTTTGAAATCAGTTAATGTTGCCACCACCGTTCCGTCTAACGATACGGCTATATCCTTTATCTCAATATCATCTGTTGCTTCAAACTGAATATCTATAGGCGCAACATCCTCTTTTACTTGCACTTTTGTCCCTTCTATCGGATAGCTGACTGTTATCGTAGGCGCTGTTTCGTCTGGTCCCGGAGCCACGTAACTAATATCATCAATCCCCTCATTGCAAGCCACGCCAAATACCATCGCGAAGGCTCCAACCGAAATGTATTTTAATATTTTCATTTTCGTTTTCAAGTTTTCAGTGATCAATTTTCGGCCAGGGCAGGAAGCAAATCAAGCTGTGCTTGAGGATACGGGAGGAAAATCTTGGCCTCTGTAAAATTCCGGCCCTCGTAGCTCAACTCGTCATATCTTTGCAGTCTGACCATGTCATAATAACGTACCCCCCACTCCATCGCAAGCTCAGCAAACTTCTCCTCCATTACCTGGTCGGTTGTGACACCTGAAAGGGTGCCAAGACCTGCTCGTGACCTGACGGCGTTTACAGCTTGATCTGCGGTCATTCCCGAACCACTTGCGCCTTGTGTCAGCGCTTCAGCGTGCATGAGCAATATTTCGGCATACCGGATGACAGTAAAGTTTTTGTTCGTCCCATAGTCGGCTCTTCCTGGCGTGAGCTGATCGGAAGGGAGATAGTGCTTGCCGCTGGCAAACATTGCACGATTGTAGTTGTTGAATTTATCGCCCGATGGCGTAGTGCTTGAAACCCATCCCGGAAGGGTTGCAAATGCTGGATCTTTCTGGATCTCGGCAATTCCGCGGTCGGTAAAAAGCACACTGGTTTGCAGACGGGTGGTTTCACCCCGCGAAAGCATGAACTTGATATACTTCAGGCTGGGTTCGTAAAAGCCCCAGCCACCACCTGCACCTGCCACTTTGGGTTCCCAACTCTCAGGACCAAAGAAGGCAAAGAGATAAGCTTTATTGTCACCTGATGCGCTACCAAAGTCGGAATACTGCAGTTCGAGTATATTCTCATTATTGAGTTTACCTTTTAACTTAAACAGATTATAGTAGTCGGACTCAAGGGTAAATCTATTAGAACTGATGATTTCCGAAGTAGCATCGGCAACGCCCTGATAATTTTTTAACTCAAGGTTCGCCAGTGCTTGTACAGCCAGCGCTGTAAAGCGCGTCACGCCGCCACGTATGTCGGTGCGTTCGTTCGGACGTACGGCTGGAAGCGCAGGGATAGACTCTTCCATTTCGTCCGATATGAATTGCATGACCTCGTCTTTAGTTGACGGTTCTACCTGCAATAACTCGGTGGGATCCGAACTTGTGGGGATAGGAATCGCTCCCCACACCCGGCTCAAATTCAAAAGCAAGTAAGCACGGAGAACCTTGGCTTCCCCGATGTATTGATCGGCAAGAGCTTGGTCACTCGCAAATTCCCGATAAGCTGTAACTTCTTCAACTGCTGAAGTTGCAGCGAGAATATCCTTATAGAGATTTTGCCAGACAGAATTAAACATCCAGTAATCCTTATTGTAATTGAATCTGTCCTCCTCGGCAAAATCCTGTTGATCCCCAAGACCGCCTGCGTTTACATCATCTCCCCTCACGGCAATCACTGGAAATTCTTCCCAACCACGATCCTGGAATTCTCCATAAGCGCCTAAAAGTGGTACAATCATGTTGGAGGTGATTGTGTAATCTGTCTGGCCGGCATAGATGGTATTTTCCAGATCCTCGTCCAGTTTATCATGGCACGATGTAACAGCAAACATCGCACAAATGAAGAGGGTGGCCGTTATAATATTTTTAATAGATTTCATAGTCGTTTCATTAATTAATTAAAATTTGACGTTCAGACCAACGGTATAGATAGCGGGAATAGGATACGTTTGCGTATCGATTCCGTCTGGTATTTCCGGATTGAAGCCATTGTAGTCGAAGACCGTCAACGGACGCTCTGCAGTCACAAAGATCCTTGTGTCCGGCCATTGCTCGCCAAACGTAGTACCACGCAAGTTGTAGGCTAGGGTCACGTTTTGAATACGGAAGAATCCGCCATCTTCAACGAAATAGTTGCTCATCTTTTGGTTCCATCCCTTACGCAACCCTGCTGAGGAAGGATATTTATTGGAAGTACCTTCTCCATGCCAACGGTTGATCGCAAGATCCGCGTCCATGTTCCCATCCGGAGTCCAAATAATTTCACCGCGTTTACGATTCAAAATCTTGTTACCTGTTTGACCCATGAGGTTAACTGCCAAGTCAAAGTTTTTGAAGGACGCACCGAGGTTAACACCGTAAGTAAATTTTGGCAGATATGAGCCAAGGATAACGCGGTCCTCGCCGGTAATGACGCCATCGCCATCGTTGTCTTTGAATATGAAGTCGCCCGGAACAATGGCGCCTGGAGTAGTTGCGTTCAGCGCAACAGCGACTGGATCTGCTTCAATCTGAGCGTTGTTCTGATATACCCCTACCGTTTCATAGCCGAAAAATGCAAAGAGCGGATCACCAACTCTTGTGCGCTGTTGGAATTCGGCGGTACCGCCGTCAATGTAAGGTTGACCATAGAGATCACGCGTCTCATTTTTAAGGGTTGCTAAATTAGCGCCGATGTTATAAGAAAATCCGCTTGCGAAACTTTCAGTCCAGTTTAAGGCAAGTTCAAATCCAGAATTTCTTACAATACCTACAGAACGCAAATAGGTGTCACCAGTGATAGTCCTTACCGGAATCGCTAAATCCTCAGTGTCACGAACATAATAGTCGGCGTCTAACGACAATCTATCATTCAATATCCTGGCCGTTAAACCAACGTTCCATTCTTCAGTCACCTCCCATGTCAGTGAACCGAACGGCTCTTTAACCCTGCCCGTGACCAGCGTCCCATCTATTGCGGTAGTAATTACACGTTGAGTAACGGCGCCGGTCTGAGGAGTAATTTTATCATTGCCCAGTCTACCCCAACTCGCGCGGAATTTTAAGAAATCCAGTGCGCCTATATCCGCCATGAATTCTTCCTCGGAAATAACCCAACCAGCGCCGACGGACGGAAAGTAGCCCCATTTGGTTTGATACTTGGAAGTGCCGTCTGCACGCATCGTTCCGTAGAGTAAATATTTGTCATTGAAGTTATAGGCGACGCGGCCGAAGTATGACATCCCGTAATTGCGAGCGGCATCGTCGTCAACATCCTCCGTTTTAATAGTATTCGCCTGACGCAGATACCACGATTTCTCCTGAAAAGGAGTAAGTAAGTCCTCCCCTCTTGCCTTTAACATTTCCCATGATTCATCGCGGAAAGAAGCACCTGCCATCACTGTCAGGTAATGATTGCCAAACTCCTGATTATAAGTAAGAACGTTATCCCAAATCTGATTGTAGGTTGTCTCATTCTTCTTAACGATTGCAGAGATAAGGTTCTTCGCATCGTTGGTTAGGAAATATGGCAAATCCACATTGCGTGCATTCTGAAAAGTAGCGCCCAAATTGTATGTTGTCTGAAAAGAAAGTTTATCAGGGAGCAGGTCAACCTTCACATAGAAATTCGACAAGACCCTTCTTTGCCTAGTCTGATTTCTGTTAAAGTCCATAATTGGCAATGGATTTTTGCCATCCCTGTATCCGATTAACTCAGCGCTTGAATATTTAACAGGGTAAGCTGCTTCGTTTTCGTAGTCGTAAACCGGCATGATCGGCACTGCAAAGTATGCTACCTTCCAGGCTTCAGCATTCTGCAAAACCACCTCATCCTGACCTGTCTTTAAAGCATTACTGATATTCACATTTCCGCCGATCTTCAGCCAGTCGTTTGCCTGGTAGTCAATTCTCGAGCGCATGGTAAAACGTTCAAAGCTGTTTGGCATGTCCATAATGCCATCCTGATTAAAGTAACTAGCGCCTATGGAATACGTTGTATTTTCCCCGCCGCCGGTTACGCCAAGTGTGTGATTTTGGATGGGAGCGGTACGAATGACTTCCTCATACCAATCTGTATTTACGTCGGGGACGTTAGGATTGACACGGCTTCTTCCATACCGCTGCATTGCTGCGTCGATGTTGGCGATGTCAGAAGCTGATCCGGATTCGAGCGCCATATTGGTGAATTGCTCGGCGTTGGCCATCTTCAAAACATTCTGTGCGACTTGCACACCATAATATCCATCGTACGTGATCTGAGCTTTCTGTTTAAATTTTCCGGTTTTCGTTTCGATCAATATAACCCCATTCGCCGCCCGTACGCCATAGATGGCAGCCGCCGATGCGTCCTTTAAAACTGAAATTGAAGCGATGTCCGCTGTGTTCAAAAAGTCGATGTTGTCAAAAAACATCCCATCAACTACATACAATGGGGACTCGGTGCCCAAAGGGGCGCCTGTAACAACATCTGTTCTAGGGTAAGAGCCGAGGCCCCGGACCCGTACCGTGGGTGATGCTCCCGGCTGCCCGCTGCTAACAATCTGAAGACCGGGTACCTTGCCTTGCAACGACTGCATCGCCTGGCCTGTAGGTGTCCTAACTATGTCGTCAGTCTTTATCGTAGAAATAGCCGATGTTAGATCCTTTTCACGTTGCGTCCCATAACCAACAACCACTACTTCTTCAAGGGACGTGACATCCCCCTCCAAAATGACATCCGCGGTCGTCTTGTTCGTCACGTCAACGGTCGTAGTTTTATAGCCGACGAAGGTAAATACCAGGACGTTTTCGCCCTCCGCGAGCTGGATCGTGTAACTCCCCTCGGCGTCCGTGGTAACGCCTTTAGCAGTACCTTGAACCACGACATTCACACCTGGAAGGCCTAATCCGTCATCAGACGACGTTACCTTCCCACTAATAACCCGTTCCGTTTGGCCCCATGCTGTTATGCTCAGCAGGATCGGGACCAATGCCATAAGTAAAAGTCTTTTCATACAGTTGATTTATAAGTTGAAGCAGAAAAATTTAGAAAAAAACAAAGTGCCCTAACACAAAAAATCAACAAATCCATGCGCTTAGTGTTCACGTTTGTGTTGTAAAAGCACACGTTTTTTCCAGAAAAAAAACATTGATTTCAAACGTTTCCTCCAGCCATTTAAGGAATCGTGGGATAAACGGTATCCGAAAAAAAACATTAGGAGCTGAAGGCGCGAAAACTCGTTAGCTCAGCGGCATGACGGCATGTTGTGCCATTTTTTTTGACGGCGATTTTCTTGGGCTTCGTTCTGCTATTAGGACCACTTCATCCCATTTAGAAGCCTGCGGATGCTTTCCGCTGCTGCTGAGCTCATTGACCCGCTCCGTTATTTTGTGCTTGAAGCTCCAGACAGTGTTGACGCGCAGGTCCAACTGCCCGGCCAAAGCTTCGAGGGTATAGTCTTTTTTGCCGGCGACTGTAAGGTAAGCGATGTAAAACGCTCGCTCGATTGGAAATTTAATACTATGAAATATGGTATAGGCGGTGATGGACTCATTGTAGCCGCAACGCGTACACCGTCTCGAAAACTTCTGCGACCCGCTAAAATACTTTTCGTTGCGGCATTTTCGGCAATGGAAGCCACTGTGCCATTTCAGATTTTCCAGGAACCGGTAACAGGCAAGGGTGTCGGGATACAGCGTCTGAAACTGCTGGTAATCCATGGTTTTTTCATGCAGGCGCTCGTTCAGCACTTCTTTAATGCTGCTCTTCAATTTCCAGTTGTCCAGGTCCAGCATGGAATTGATCCGGTTGATCTCGTGGGCCTGCCGTTCGAGTTTTTGGTTTATCTCCTCCAATTGATGGTTTTTTTCGTTCAACTCGAGCGTTCGATCCCGCACTTTTTGCTCCAATTCACGGTTCACTTTATCCTTTAACTGCATGTTCAGCTCATGCTGATGTATAATTCTGCGCAAGGCGCGGTCACGCATCGCTTTCAGAATGCGTATGCGGTCGCCCATTGCAAAGGTTAGGAATAACATTTCCAGCACGAAGCTTATGTGCAGGCTGTAATGCAGCGGAGTGGTAAACGGCAGCACATCAAAATATACCAGCGACCGGATAAAGAATCCCATAAACAAGAATCCGTAGGCAATAACAAAGAAACGTGCGGGTCGGTACCCGCCGTCCCAAACTCTAATTGCCGTATAAAAAATAAGACTCAACGGAACGATCTCGATGATACGGACGGTGAGTAGCTCCGGAAAGAATAGTACTTCCACGACAAATACGATGGATCTGATGATGATTGCCCATTTCAGCCACCTATCCAAGGTTGGGGCCGTTGCCCCGGTCCGCAAAAACCGTCGCGTGAAGATCAAGCCCCACACAATCACGGAATATAATGTAAAGCCCGTGGCGTAGTTGTTCCACTCAGGATGTGACGGCCATAAGTACTGGAAGCCGATCCCATCATAACTCATGGCATAGGCGGCGACACTGAGAATGTACATAATGTAATACACATTCTTGATCTCGCGGATCGCCAAAAAGACCAGGAAGTTATACAAGCTGATAATCAAGATCATGCCGTAAAACGTGCCGAAAAGAAAGTACTCGTTAAGAGCATAGTGGATAAATCGGTCAACAGAACGAAGGGCTATGCGAATGTCAGCGAATTCGTGGGAGCGAACATTGAAGTAGTAATACATCAGGGTATCCGACTTCATGACCAGCGGAATCTCAAAATTCTTATGGGGAATGATCCGGTCCGGAAACAGCTTCATGTCTCCCATAATCACCGGCTTATAGTGGCCTTCCTCCTGCGGAATGAACGCCTGAAGGTGATCTATCGTCTGATCATAAAATTCCAGCAGCCAAACCTTTTTTGTAGTAGTATGATGGTGAATTGGCATCCTTATCCAATAGGAAACATTGGCTTTGAAATCTTTATTCTGATATCCGGGATGCCGCGCAAACTGGCCGTAAAATTCCGGCGACGAAATTTGATCGAAGGAAACTGTATTCGTCGTATCTATGAAGTAAAATAATTCATAAGGCATGAAGTTCCGTTCAACAACGTTATCGTCAATTTTTACGACGTCGTCTGTTTTAGAGGCGGACCCGATCTGACTGTATTGTGCAAAAACCTGCCAGGTCACTCCGACAAACCATGCTACAAAAAAGACAACTCGCTTCATCTCGACAAGGTAATGTTTTTTGTGTTTATGGTGAAGAGCCGGGATTCCATGTTTCTAACGTTTAGATGGCCGGAACGGAGCTTTTATTGTTGGAAAGAATTTAACTTAAATGATCGGTCATCCGTTCTTAAGATACTTCGACCATTACGCATCATGATCCAGTACCTGGAATTTACACCGGCTCATCACCTTCTTCCCTTCATCGAGTGCTTTTGGATGTTAAAATCTCAGGGAAATTTCTTTAAGAAGCGAGAGCTCATCATTCCGGGAGGACGGGTTGAACTGATCTTCAACCTTGGCGATGCCGTTGAATGGACTGATTCAAGGTCCCCTGCGATCCAGCGTTCCTTTGCCGGCGCGTATTTACTCGGGCCACGGAACCGGCCGTTTTATGTTCAACAAAACCAGCTTGTCGAGGCGATTGGCGTTCGCTTCAGGCATGGCGGGGTGGCCTCTTTTATTTCCGCGCCGGCGAATATTTTAACGAATGAAGTGTTGGAAGCCGATGAGATATTCGGAGACAAGATCAATGATCTCATTCAACAACTTTATGAAAGCAACTCCCATCCCGCTAGCATCACCCTGATCCAAAATTTCTTAGCGAACCAAATTCATAACGAATCCGACACCCGGCTGACAATGCGATTAATTTCCCGGGTTAAGGAATCCGAAACCTTGACCCTGCGCCGCCTCAGTGAAACCACGGGCATCCATTACAAAAAAATGGAACGATTGTTTTCCAGGTATACAGGGTATAATCCGAAAAACTTTACACGAGTCATCCGCTTCTATAAAACATTAAAGGAAATGCACTCGAAACCTGCTTCCTTAACAGGAATTGGGCTCAATGGAGGATACTACGATCAGCCCCACTTTATTCGGGAATTCAAAGCATTTACCGGAACCACACCCTCGCAGTTTACATCTGAAAATCCCACCATCGCCAATTTCCTTCTTCGAAGCAAGCATGTCTAAAACGTACAAGCGCACCTCGCGCGTATGGTGTTATTTTGTACTAAAACATCGGATATGAAAAAATTAATGGTGGTCGCGGTATTGTGTGTATGCTTTTTTGCAAAGGCCCACGGCCAAATAAGAAAAGATGACCAGGCCGTTGGTCAACGGACATTTTCCTATGATGATAAAGGCAGGAATCGAATACTGATTACAGAGGTTTGGTACCCAACCGCGGACAAGCCTTCCGGAGAAGACATGTCGCCGTTTATAAGGATACGTACAAAAAGAGATGCCACCATCTCGCGGGGACGTTTTCCACTGATCATGTTTTCCCACGGTACAGGTGGTGGCCGCCTTACTGTAGAGTGGTTCTGTGCAGGGCTGGCAGCAAAAGGATTCATTGTTGCCGCGGTAGATCATTTTGGCAATACCTTTGACAATCCGATTCCCATCGAGTTCGTAAAATTCTGGGAGCGGCCGCAGGATATCCGTTTTGTCTTGGATGAGCTGCTTCGTAGGCCTGATCTCTCCTCTTCTGTAGACGTGACGAAAATTGGGGCCGCCGGATTTTCCTTAGGCGGATACACAGCCATCACGTTGGCCGGCGCAAAAATGAATCTTGAGGCATTCGAGAATTACGTGAAAACCCCAGATGGAAAAAAAGAAGCCGACATTCCCGAAATGCCAGGACTCCTCTCCTATTTCGACAGACCCGAAGTACAAGAGTCATTTAAAAAAGCACCCGCTTTGGTCGATAAAAGAATCAAAAGCGTTTTTGTCATGTCGCCTGCAATTGGGCAAGCATTTCCTGAGAAAGAGAATTTTAAGGAAGTGTCGGTACCGGTCTACATCGTCGCTGCCGAAAACGACGCGATCGCACCTGTAAGCACCAATGCTTCCCATTATGCCAGGCTGATCGCCACTTCGCAGTACAAAGCGCTGGGCGGAACAGCAGGTCACTATGTTTTCCTCAACGAAGCAACGGATGCTTTAAAGCAAGATGCCCCATTGTTCTTCAAGGACCCTCCCGGCGTAGACAGAAGGGATATCCATCAGCAGACGCTCCGCCTTGCAGTTGATCATTTTTCGAAAACCTTAAAATAAAATTGCACGGCGGCAGCCTTGTCACTGTAGCTTTTCTTTCACCACCCCACACGTTAACATCGCGTCGCCAAAATAAGGATTGCGAATAACGGTTTGGTCACTCAGCCAGTATGCTCCCTCATTGTCAAAAGCCATGGGACAATAGTCGTAAAAAACTTCGGTACCCCCCAAGCCAAAGGCTTTGATGCTTTTGTAAAGATTTTCGGACAGCGTACTAAAGGCCTTTCGCTGTGCTTCAATGTCCTGCCCATATTCAATTTCTTTCAAGGAACTCTGGATGGGACCGAGAAAACTCATCCAGTCATTATGCGCTGGACCGGACAGTAATTTCATATCAACACCGGCAACTGCCTGGCTGGTGTTCGATGCTTCCGACTTTACCTTGCCGGCATCGGAGGCCACAAGCGCTTCCTTCAATGAGACGTACGACGCGAATACCTTGCTGAGCTGTTGCTGAAAATCGTCGTTGACCTCAAATTGTGGCGCAGAGGCCTCCAGCTTTTTTTCCTCTGAGCCCTGACCATGGTCGTGTTCCGCTTTTTTGCCTCCGGAACAGCTTGTTACTATTAAAGGAGCAGCAATAAATAAAAAGACAATCAATCTGTGTTTCATGTTCATGGCGTGTTTAATATTAATTTTTTAGTACAATAAAATCAAAAATGCAACGCTAATGCTGGTGTCCGGCCATCGGATCGTTACCTTTTTTCAAAACAATTTCAGAATACAACAGGTAAGCACCGGTTACCGCTATTGTATCCCCTTCCGTCAAACCCTCTGTAATTTCAAGGTGATCAATTCCTTCAATACCGGTTTTCACCATTCTTGGCCGAAATATAGCACGTCCTGATTCAACATAAACGTGCGTATGCTGACCATTTCGTATTACGGCATCGGTAGGAACAGCAATAGCCACTTTCGACGAGTGCGTAAATATGACCTGGGCATGCTGTCCCGGCCTGACCTGTAATTCAGGATTTCTAAATTTGGCGCGCATCATCATCGTCTGGCCGCCGGGCCGGTATTGTGGACTGATAAAATCGACCCTCGCTTCTAGGGGATCAGGTCCATTGGCCCTAATGAGAATCTTGTCACCGGGTTTTACCCATGCTGCTTCACCCGGATACAGTTCCCCTTCAACCCACAAGGATGTGATATCCTCAACATCGTATAGTGGTGCACCCTCCTCAACATATTGTCCTTCGTCTACCTTGATCTCCGAAATCACACCACTTGAGGGTGACACAAAAGTAACGCGGGGCACGAGAGAATCCTTTGACAGCCCGTCGATCTGATTTTTCGTGAGGCCGTAAAGCAAGAGTTTTTTCTCCGACGCTTCGAAAAAGGTCTTAAACCTCCTCTCAGATTTTCCGAGAGATTCGTACTGTTCCTTTGCCAGCAAGTATTCCTGCAGCAGCGTCAACAGGAATTCGCTGTACAACGTATATAATGGTTCCCCCTTTCTGACGGCCACACCTGTTTCTTTAATAAACAACCTTTCGATTCTACCTGCGGCCCGGCTGTTGATTGCAACACTCTTTTCCTTATCAACGGTAATCGTTCCATTGATGATGGTCGTCTGACCGATGTTGGTTCTTGAGACCGGTGCGGTCGTAATATTGGCG
>DASUTP010000187.1:0-8965 GCA_036374515.1 Chryseolinea sp.
TCCCTTAGTTTTTCAAGACATCTCAGTCTTGTTGTTTTGACGACTTCCGGCGTATTATACTCCATCTGAATAGCAATTTCTTTGTCTGTATAACCGTCCTCGAAAAGCAGCAGTACCTGTCGGCATTTTTCTCCCAGCGCCTTGATGTGGTCCATCAACAAGGTTTGTTCGTTTAGTTTGATAAGCTGCTGTACGATGTTGCGCGCCTTGTCAGGTAGCGTTCGTGTCAGGTGTTCAATCAGGTCATTATCATATAAGGTATGCCTATTAGTCGTTTTTTTTCGCACCGCGTCAACACACTTGTTCATAAAAATTTGAAAAATGTAGGATTTCAAAGAAGATCGACCCTCAAATCGTCCCCCTACGACATTGTTTATCACGCTTAAGATTGTGTCGGAATATGCGCTTACGCTATCATCCTCGCTTATACGGTAATGACGCATACCGTGTGCCACCAGATACATAAAACGCTCATACAGATTCTTTTCCGCCAGGCGCCGCTGTGCTCCACCTGCCTGAAGGTCTGTCAGCAGTAACAACTCTTCCTGGCGGGTCTTTTTTATAAACAGTTTCATGCGGGTGAACGGACGGGCAGGGAAGCGTCAGCCCTCTGAATTTAAGAAAAAATCTCATGGATGTTTTGAGGAAAGGAAAAAAAACTTACCCGCTTGTTTCCAACAAAAATTCTATCACGACTAATCTGTTGCCGGCCTGCTACAATCTCAGACCGACCTATTATGAAACCCATTCAATACTTCCAAAAAATGAAAGCTATATTGATTGACCGTTGCTTGTATAGTTCGGCGTCTCAGGCCTTAGTCGCCTTATCACGAAGGGCTTTGGCCGGAGGGATGAGAAATTGTTGCCTTCAAGTTTTAGGGGTTAGTCTGGCCTTGTCTGCATTGGCCGGTAAGATCAAGCAGCTGTATGGCAAACTTTTTTTTACCACGAAAGAAGATCTTGAAATTTTGAGGATACTCTACGTGGCTGGTCGCCATGCAATTCAACAACATGGGGTTCGCTCGGCTTTTATGACTTTGGGAAGGAACGTTGTGGAAATCTTGAGCGAATTTATCGTAAACCTTTGTCCCGATTTTCAGGGAGCTACTGCGAATATTGAAACCGTTGTGTCGGTTCTCTCGCTACACAGTTTCCCTTTTTAGCCATGCCCGAACAGATTACCAATAGATCCCTGAGTGAAATTCAAATGAAAAAGCAAATTGTTCTCGCAGTTACTGTTGCATCGCTGTTATTTGTAGCGTGCGATAATGAAATCCCTGTAAAACCTGCGGTCCCGCCAGATATTATGCTACGACCGTCCCCACCTTTAATAAATTCAGTCTATCCCGCTACCGGAACTCAGGGATCTATACTTACCATCCTGGGCGAAAATTTTGGCCCCGCCATTTTGGATAACCGCGTTGCTTTTGGTTCTGCCATTGCGGAGATCACTTACATCGGCTACGGCATTCTAAATGTCCGCGTACCCGATTTGCCTGATGGCGACTATGAAATTTATGTAAATGTTGCCGGGCAAGTAAGGAGGGCACCTCAGATGTTTACAATCGTTGGCAGCGAACACCGATAGCTAATCTAACTTTGCCCTCGTGTTGCTTCGGGATGGCTAAGGCTGTTTCGAAGCAACTTTTTTTTGCTTAGTGCTACGGTCGAGGTTTTACTCACTCTCAAGGGTGCCGGAAATTTCATGCTAGCTGGTATTCTTGTTTCAACGTCGGTTACCCAACGAGGGTTATGAAACCCTTTCATCGCAATAAATCTCATACCGACTCCCTGTTTTCAGGAAAAATAAATTCTAAAATATAAGAGGGTTGTTTCCGTTGGCAAATTCCTTCACGACTAAGATGTCGAAAGCATGTAACGATAACGTTGCGGCAATATTTTAAAAGACAACCCTATGAAAAATTTACAGAACTTTGAAAAGCCTTCGATAGGTGCGAACAGTAAGCATGCTCTTAAGGATGCGCGCTTTGTTTTGTCCAGTCGTGACAAGACCGACGCGATAAGAAATTATTGCATGTACATCCTGGCTGTTCTTCTAACCTGCAACGCGGTGTTTGGAGAAATAAAAAACGGCTATGAGAAAAATATTTCAGGGACTAAAGAATCCCTTAGCATTTTGCGTGAAAAACTTCTCACGGACGAAAGCATGACTTCCTGGCAACGCCGCAAGATTCAATCCGCGATCGCGACTTTAGTAAACCATGTTGCCTATTACGACTTGACCGATGGTCTGTTGAGTCAATTTAAAATCATCGCACCGGAATTGTATGCTCAGGTTGATACCGTTAAGGACCGCTTAGGCAGGCCGGTGGATGTTTACATCAAGTTCGTTCCGGTCGACGCTACGAGTGTTAAGGCTTGGGGATTGACCTACATTGACCAATCGTCCGATGACAAAGACGCTTATCAATCGGAGTACGGAAAATTTACCGTCTCTGTTAAAGTCTGGATTGTTCGCAGAGCTCTCTTAGTTCTGGCGCACGAGCTTGGCCATGTAAAATACCAGGTCCCGAATCTTGCCAGCTATTATGAATTCCACAAAACGCGGTACGACAATCCAGCGGCAAGAACTTCGATGGGACATGGTCCTGACGATCCCAGTGGTCAGTGGGCCAATCAATTCGGCAAGACGTTCCAAAAAAAGTATGCTGACTTTTTAAAAATATCCACCGAAAAGGTTCAAAATCCCCTCGACGTGCTGGTACGGCTCAAGAGAAATTGGAATAGATCGGGAGTTTCGTTGATGATGCGGCCAAATTATTTAAGGCAAGATCAGCTAAATGAAAGCACAGCTGGCGCAACGTCACCAACACTGGTCAGCACAACGCAGCGTTCGGCTGGAGATTCGCGCCCACGTTTCATGAGCATTAGTCAACCCGCTGTGAATAATTGGTAGAAAAATTAAAAAACAGTCTAAAACAATTAACCTCTAAATATTAATACCATGAAAAAGCAAATTGCCTTAGTTTTAACACTTGTAGCACTAGTGATGATTGCGTGCAATGACAGCGACCCCGTTCCCGCTGCACGTCCGAGCTTGACAAACATGCCGTCGATTGTGACAGAAATTCGATCCGTCTATCCCAGTGCCGGAGCGCCTGGAACCGCGGTAGTCATTTTCGGAGAAAATTTTGGTCCCACCCCTGCAGATAATTATGTAACCTTTGATTCGGAGCCTGCAGAAATAACACACGTGGGATACGGCTTTCTGAATATCATCGTACCGCAGCACATAACCGAGGGTGAGTATACTATCAAGGTAACCGCCGAAGGAAGAGTGGCGAACGCGCCGGACCGGTTTAGGGTTACTCGCAGCATTTATTAAAGAGTGCTCTATAAAAAGCAGCAGTCGCTTCGAAACGGATTGGACTCCTTTCGAAGCGACTTTTCTTTTGTGCACGAAAGGTTGTGCGACAACGTTCCGACGCGGCAATTAATTCTAAAAGTGTTAATGCGTTTGGATTCCCCTCGAATAAGTAAATTAGAGGCTGTGAATGGTGGAGATCTAAAATCATGCTTAATTTATCAAGACGCGAATTTCTTAAATCCTCTGCGGGATTAACGGTGCTGTCTCTGCTAGGACCGGACTCATTCGGCCTTAGCGCAGGAAAGGTTCAGGTATGCGGTCACCTGTGGGTATATGCGAGTCGATATCCTCCGAACTGGGATTGCACGCCTATTCTGGACCAGGTATTCAGCGATTTCAGGTACGCGGGAATCGAAGGCCTTGAGATGATGGAATCAAACCTGCGTCATCCCGATGTGGTTCCGAGGGTAAGGGAACTGATTGATAAATATAAGCTTCCCGTGACCGGCACATCCTACAGTGCCGATATGTGGAAAAGGAATGAGCATTCAAAAATACTGGACGACATAACTACGGTATTGGAACGTCTTCATGAAATCGGAGGCAAGACATTCGGCATTACGGTTGGTAATGCCCGAAGACCAAAGACAGGGGAAGAGCTCGACGCACAAGCGGAACTTCTGAAACAAATAATAATGGTTTGTGAGAAATTTACGGTTGAGCCTAACATTCACAATCATACTTTTGAGGTCGAGAACAATATGCACGACCTAAAGGGCATCATCGAGCGAATTCCCGATATAAAGTTGGGTCCTGATCTTAACTGGTTGATCAGGGGCGGCGTGGATCCAGTCTGGTTTATCAAGACATATGGAAAGCAGATGGTGTACATGCACATTCGCGACCAGAATGCCGAAGGTAAATGGACCGAGGCGGTGGGGGAAGGTGTAACGGATTTTCAGTCGATCGCCAAGGCGCTGAATGACATCAACTACAGTGGCCGTGCAGCCATCGAGTTGGCATTTGAAGGTTCACCGAAAAGGGAAGTAAAGGAGAGCTGGAAAGCGAGCAGGGAATATGTAAAAAAAGTTTTTCGATGGTAATATGAAGGCAGAACAGGATTCAACAAATTTAAACATCAGAAGTAAAAACCAGCAGACCTACGACGCCATCGTTATCGGGTCGGGAATTTCTGGTGGCTGGGCAGCGAAGGAGTTATGTGAGAAAGGCTTGAAGACCCTTGTGCTGGAGCGCGGACGGAACGTCGAACACATCAAAGACTACCCGACTGCGAACAAGCATCCGTGGGAACTACCGCACAGGGGAAGGCTTACGGCAAAAGTTCGGGAAGAGAATCCGATCGTCAGCAAGTGCTACGCTTTTAATGAGTCGACGGAACATTTTTTTGTCAAGGATAATGAACATCCCTACACGCAAATCAAGCCGTTTGATTGGATCCGTGGTTACCAGGTTGGGGGGAAATCATTGCTTTGGGCGCGATGGACGCAACGATGGAGTGATCTCGATTACACAGCAAATGCCCAAGAGGGGATAGCCATCGATTGGCCTATACGCTACCGTGATATTGCACCCTGGTATTCTTATGTGGAAAAATTTGTTGGCATCAGCGGAAACCGGGATGGCATTCCGCATTTGCCCGACGGAGAATTCCTTCCTCCAATGGAAATGAATTGCATCGAAAATCATTTCAAGGAGAAACTAAATCAACACTATCAGGACCGTAAGCTTATAATTTCGCGAACTGCGAATCTTTCGACGCCCATGCCAGGCCGCGGTGTCTGTCAATATCGCAATCTGTGTGCACGCGGCTGTCCCTATGGCGGTTACTTCAGTAGCAACTCGGCGACGCTGCCAGCGGCAAAAGAAACCGGGAATCTGACATTACGACCTTTTTCCGTCGTCCATTCTATTATCTATGACGAAAAACAGGGAAAAGCAAAAGGTGTACGCGTCATAGATGGAGAGACCAAAGAAGAAATGGAGTTCTATGCGAAGATAATTTTCGTGAATGCCGGTGCCCTGAATTCCTTACTACTTTTATTGAACTCCACGTCATCACGGTTTCCAAATGGCTTTGGGAATGATAACGGTTTGCTGGGGCACTACATGATGTTCCACAACTACCGTGGACAAATAGGCGCTTCATACGAGGGATACGAAGACCAATATTATTTTGGTCGGCGACCCGCTGGCGTGTATATGCCCCGTTTCAGAAATGTCGGAAGTGACAAACAAACCGCATTCCTCCGTGGATACGCGTTTGCAGCCGGCGGATCGCGCGGCTCCGGAAACCCGGGCGATGTGATTGGCGCACCATTAAAAGAAGCTATGGCAAAACCGGGAGGCTGGCATTTTTGGATGACAGGCATGGGCGAATGCCTGCCCCATGCAGACAATAAGGTAACGCTCGACAAAAGCAGGCAAGATGCGTGGGGAGTGCCACAGCTCGCCATTGATTGCGACTACCGCGAAAATGAACTTTCAATGTTAAAAGATATTCTAAGCAGTGGCGCGGAAATGCTGGAAAAAGCAGGCTTTAAAAATATTTACACCAACGATTCAAAGCAGGCGCCTGGATTAGACATTCACGAGATGGGTGGGGCGAGGATGGGCAACGATCCGAAAACGTCGATCCTTAACAAATACAATCAGGTATGGAATGCCAGGAACGTCTTTGTGACGGATGGAGCGTGTATGACATCCAGCGCGTGTCAAAATCCATCACTCACCTATATGGCGCTCACCGCCCGCGCAGCCGACTTCGCCGTACAGGAATTAAACCGGCAAAACATTTAGAGGATCTCGTCTGAGGAAGAAGACTTTTTTTTTAAGAACATCATGCTTCCTGCAAAAAAAAACAGATAGTTCGCCTTTTGTCTTCAGGATGACATTACCATGACCGGGTTTCTGCAAATTTTGATGTATTAATCAAACACAGTTATGGTTCGAACATTTGTATGCGCCGTTCTCATCATTTTGTTTTCATGCCAGTCGAAGACGGGGGAAATATATTCTACCGCAGAGGGTGCAATCAAGGGATACGATCCCGTGGCTTACTTTAAGGAAGGCAGGCCTGTGAAGGGAGAGGAGAAATATGTCACGGAATGGAAGAATGCAAAATGGTATTTTTCTTCGCAGGCAAACCTGGAGGCGTTTGATTCGAATCCATTAAAATACGCGCCGCAGTATGGAGGATTTTGTGCCTTTGGCACGGCAGGAGGGTATAAAGCATCCACCGAGCCCGATGCATGGACGATTGTTGATGACAAACTTTATCTGAACTATAATACAGACGTAAAACGCGAATGGATGAAAGACCAGACGCGATTGATTCATAAAGCCGACAGCAACTGGGTCACCGTGAGACAGACGGCTTTCTCTGAATAAGAAGCTACTCCTAAGACCTTTTCAGGTTGCTGTCCTTTAGTGGAAAAATGCTCGCATTCCCGCCAATTGGGGGCAAATCGCGAAAAACATTTGTCCCCCCAAACTTATTCAAATGACCCCTGTGAAATCTTGTCAACGATTACGGATATTTTTGCCATAAATTTAAGTTTACGGAAGGATATGCCCGTGCATCAATGACACGCTATGAAAGGACTGAAGTTTAGGGTGATTCTTGGATTTGTGTTGATGGGTACCCTGGGCGCACTAGCACAATCTCAACCCAGAAACCTTACAAAACACTGGAGCATCCGGGATGGTCTGTCGCAAGGTGTGGTCAACAGCATCAGCCAGGACAGCCAGTCGTTGATGTGGTTCGCGACCGAGGATGGTATCAACCGCTTCGATGGATATTCCTTTAAAGTTTTCCGATACGATCCGGATAATAAGACCAGCATTCCCGACAACTTTGTTCAAAGTGTTTTTAAGGATTCGGAGGGTGACTTTTGGGTTTCGTCGAGAAAGGGCCTCCTGGCCTTCGATCCACACCACGAAACTTTTTCGCTTTATCACCATGATTTTGGCGACAAAGCAAATTACACCTCAAACGATGTAAGCTTCATTACGGAAGGCAGTTCCGGTAATCTGTGGATCGCATGGTACGGAAGTGGATTTGCATCGTTTGACAAGGAGAAAAATACCTTCATTCCTTACACACCTGAAAGCCTGCCAGGCCTTAGCAGCGAAAGAACGGTTGCCATATTGGAAGATAAATTTGGATTGCTTTGGGTAGGGACACAGGAAGGTGGTGTAAATGTTTTTCAGGTAAGTCAGGGAGCAGTCGTTAAAAAGATGAACGATCTTTCCAGCAGTTCCCGCCTTCCGCTGGTCAACGTACATTGTTTTGCACAGGATAAGTTTGGAAATGTCTGGATCGGAACAACCCAAGGGCTGGTTGTTTACAACAGAATCGAAAATAAGTTTTTCAAATTTGACGATAAAAAATTCGCAATCTCCTCGGCAAATGTTTTCTCCCTTTTCACCGACAGCAACGACAATCTCTGGATCGGTTCGCAGGGCGAAGGATTATACCAATTAGATTTAAGGCAATTTAATACCAGGACTCCTGATGATTTTATTTTCACCTCAGTCAAAAATCTCAATGATTTTGACATCTCAAAACGCACCATCCAGGCCATTTATGAGGATAAGGACAAAAACATCTGGATCGGAACATTTGGGGAAGGCGTCTACTTTATAAGCAGTGTAAAGGAAAACTTTGTCCGGATACAAAAACCGATCTTTAAAAATACTGCCGTAAGTTTTGTGCCCTATTATGGCATGTGCTACGACCGCGATGGCAATTTGTGGTTGGGAACCGATGGCAATGGAATTTACAAATCAGACTTTGACGGTAACACAATTCGTCACTTCACATCGGAAACCAATGCCGGTCTAACGGATAATGCTATCCTCTCTGCCCTTCGAGATGAAAAAGGACGACTTTGGTTTGGATCTTATTCTCAAGGGCTATTTTTATACGATGCATCTGCCGATGCCTTTGTCAACTACCAATATAAAAATGCCAGGAATAAAAGAGGCGGAAATGACGTCAGGGTGGTTTTTGAAGATTCGAAGCATAATATCTGGATTGGGACCAACCGGGGAGGATTATGCCTGTTGAACGAAAATGAAAAAACATACTCGAACCCGCAATATTTCAGTGGCGCATTGCTAAACGGAGATGTCCGGTCAATTACCGAGGACAGCAATGGTAATATTTGGATCGGATGCTATGGTGATGGTGTATATTCCTATTCGCCTGCTACGCAAGAATTCAAAAGACATTTTAATGGACCCAACGGTGAAGACCAGCTGAAGAGCGAGGTTGTGTTTGCGATCAAAGCAGACAGGAAAGGAAACATCTGGATCGGCACACGTGGCGGAGGACTTTGTGTGTATCATCCTGGGAAAAACAAATTTAAGCGATATACCGATAAAGACGGATTATCCAATAATACCATCAACGCTATCCTCGTTGATAACAACCAGAACATATGGGCAAGTACTAATGCGGGAATTTCCAAATATGAGGTTGGCACCGATAAGTTCTTTAACTACAATGTGATCGATGGCTTGCAAGAAGGGCAATTTAATCCAGGCTCTGCGTTGTACAATGAGGTGGGAGGATATATGTGTATGGGAGGCACCCTCGGACTGAATATTTTTTAT
>DASUTP010000188.1:0-2461 GCA_036374515.1 Chryseolinea sp.
TGTTCGATGAAACGGGTAGCGACAACCTGGTTCTTGTTCCGGCTCCCTTCAACAACAAATAACACATAAAGGAAATCTTCGATGAAAAGAAAAAACAAATCCCTGTTGCCAGTTATCGCTTTTGTCATCTTATCAGAATTACTGGTAGATGCCAATACAGCTTTAGGTCAGGCTCCGGGTCAAAGACCAAGGGTAGTACTGCCACCCATACCCATAAAAGGTGATACGACACATACCCTAACGAAACACTTTATCCAGGCCTCTAACATCAAAAAGGAACCAGACGCTAATGGATTCATTCAACGTTGGCTGCTGCTGGAACCCGTCAGGAAAGAAATCGCCCGCAATAATATACTCACGGAAAAATACCTCAGGGCAACCTTTTCCGCCGATAATTTTTCCACCGATTTTATTGTAGTTCCTAAAGATGGCAAAAAAGTAAAGGTGGGAGGGGAGGAATTAAAATGGTATGCGTTGGAGAGCAAGACATACAACTTTAATTTATACCATTTTACTTACGCAATTAATAAGCCGCCATACGGTGTCCTCTTCTGGCTTGTCACGGTCATCAATTGCCCCGAAGAAATCAAAAATGTGAGAATGGCTGCAGGCGTTAATTCGGGAGGCATGTTTTGGTTGAATGGCAAGGAAGCCCTTATCCTTTCCGGTGACAGAGATATGATCGTGGATAATGTTACCTCTCCACTCTTAACGTTAAAAAAGGGAAAGAACATCATCCGAGGCGCAGTAATCAACGGACCGGGTATGTGTAATTTCGCTGTTCGTTTTTTGGATGAAAAAGGATTGCCGGTAAAAAACTTCAGTATTAGTTACGAATAAAATTTGCTAGTCTATTTAAGTATTCATTATTCTGAAATCGCTACTATGATACACGCCATAAGAGAAAATCTTTCACCTAATGGGATGATGATTGAGGGCGACTTCCATGGCTGCGCGCCGGAATGCCCCACTACGGCATGCAGGCGTGTAGCAACTAAAATAAATTATCACCACATGCAACGAATGAAAATAATCGGCCTCACTGCTTTGTTAGCAGTATTGATAACTCAAACAACAATAGCGCAGATTGGAAAGCCATTTATCCATGACCCGTCAACTGTGATTGAATGTGACGGAAAGTATTACACATTTGGTACTGGTGGAGGTGGATTAATATCCGAGGACGGTTGGAAATGGAATGGCGGTGGTGTGAGACCAGGTGGTGGCGCAGCCCCCGATGCCATGAAAATTGGAGACCGTTACCTTGTAACATACGGCGCAACGGGTGGTAGTAGCAATCACAAGGGTGCCATTCTTACAATGTGGAACAAGACGCTCGACCCAACTTCTCCCGATTTTAAATATACAGAGCCTGTTGTGGTTGCCACATCCGACGGCTATGAAGAAAACGATGCCATCGACCCCGGTCTTATGATGGATCCCACTACTGGGCGACTTTGGCTCACCTATGGTACCTATTTTGGGTTCATTCGCATTGTAGAATTGGATCCTAAAACAGGCGAACGGGTAAAAGGTAACGAACACGTTGATGTAGCCATTGTCTGCGAGGCCGCTGTTTTAGCTTATCACGATGGATGGTACTATCTCCTTGCCACCCACGGCAGTTGCTGCGATGGCTCGAACTCTACTTACAATATTGTTGTGGGCCGTTCTAAAAACGTGACAGGCCCTTTCGTAGATAATGTGGGCAGAGACATGCTCCAAGGTGGCGGCAAAATGGTTGCTGCAACTAGCGGACGACTTATAGGGCCGGGTCACTTTGGCCAGATGGTAATTGAGGAGGGGATAGAAAAAATGTCTTTCCATTATGAAGCAGATTTAGATCAGGGTGGTCTCAGTGTATTAGGTATTCGTCCGTTGCTCTGGAAAAATGGATGGCCTGTCGCAGGAGACAATGTCAAAGAAGGAACATATGAAATTGAATCGGAGAGAAGAGGCTATGCCTTAGAGTTAAACGTTGACCTCGTGCGTATGCCAGTGGCGCGCGGCTGGAACCGTAACCCGAATGACCCTGTTAACCCTGTCCCGTCTCAGGAATTAAAGGATGTGATTCCTACCTGGCCGACCGGAAATATTGATGCAAGAATTGGTGATTATATGGCCCGCCCGAATCAAAAATGGACCATTACAGCTGCCCCAGATTCCAGTGGATATTTAGGCGCTCCGTATTATAAGATAGTCATAGCAGAAACGGATAGAGCATTGGCTGCAGCAGCCGATGCCAGGGTAATAACGGTTCCCGCATTTACCGGTGCACCGGAACAATTGTGGCGAATCGAGCAACTGACCGATGGAACCTATAGAATCATGCCTAAAGTAGTTCCCAATTCAAAAGAGAAGTTAGCGCTTGTGTCTTCCGGCGATAGCACACCGGCCCTTGCAAAATTTGATGTGAACAGCGACAACTCGAAATGGAATTTCAAAGCTCCCTGAAATAAAA
>DASUTP010000189.1:0-8478 GCA_036374515.1 Chryseolinea sp.
CAAAAGCAGATGGCACCGTTGTGGCCGATGCTGTACTTTTTATTCCGGCGCGCCTAGCTGATTAAAATGGAAACGGATGTGGACCGAGTCAATGCAAACTGCCTTTGACGTTGCCAAGTAATTTGGCAGCCAATATTGCCAGCGCTGCGGCGATGACGGCTCCGACAAGCGCATTAATTTGCATTCCCGTGACAAAGGCTTCGTTTGCAGTATTGAGCAAACCGTGGCCAAGATCTCCGGGCAGCCTTGCCGCCACGGTGACGGCGCCCCCCAGCGTTTCCGTTGCCTCATCTCCCAGATGTTGCGGAACCTGTTGAGACATTTCAGCGTTCATCTTTGTCCTGTAGATAGCGGTACCGATGCTGCCCAGGACCGCGATGCCGAGAGCGCCGCCAAATTCGGAGCTCGTTTCCGAAATCGCAGACGCGATGCCTGCCCGTTCCGGTGGTGCTGCGCCGACAATCAGGTCTGTTGTTAACGTAATGACCGGTGCCAAACCCAATGAGTAAATAAGCATTCCGACGACCAGATAGATTAATCCCGAGTCGACATCGACCTGGGTCATCAACCCAAAACCGATGGCGGCCATAACTAGGCCACAGGTTACCACATGCACTGGCTTGAACCGATGGGCGATCATCGGAGCAAAAACAGATCCGACGATAAACCCTCCAAATGAGGGCAGCGACAACAAACCAGCGTGCATGGGCGAAAACTTTTGAACCAGCTGGAGATATTGAAAGATGAAGATAAATGCACCGAAGGCAATGAAGGTTATCAGCGTATAAATGGTGAGCGCGGCGCTAAATGCCGCTGATCCAAATAGTTTCAAGTCTATCATTGGATCTTGAAGTCGCCGTTGCCGTCTTAAAAATAAGACGCCGATCAAGGTTCCAACGATGATTGATAATATGGGTATCCAACCAACACCGTGTTCGGCAATTTTTTTCAGGCCAAAGATCATCGACAATACTGCCCCCAGCGAGAGAAGTGCGCTGGTAAAGTCAAGCCTGCCAGCATTTGGGTCCTTGAATTCCGGCAAAAAAATTGGGCCCAGTGTCAGTAACATGATCATTACGGGTACAGCAATAAGAAAAACTGATCCCCACCAAAAATATTCAAGCATTATTCCTCCGATTACGGGGCCGATAGCTCCACCAGCTGAATAACTGGCTACCCATACGCCAATTGCAACTGTACGCTGCTTAGGATCCAGAAACATATTTCGGATCAGCGAAAGGGTAGAAGGCGCTAGCGTTGCGCCGGCGATTCCGAGGATTGCGCGCGAAAAAATCAACATTTCGGCGCTTGAAGAAAATGCGGCCAGTATTGAAGCACATCCAAAGGCTGCAGCACCGATCAGCAATAACTTACGGCGGCCTATTCGGTCGCCAAGTGTTCCCATGGTGATCAATAATCCTGCGATGAGAAAACCGTAAATGTCAACAATCCAAAGGAGCTCGGAACTGCTAGGCTTCAGATCCGCTGTGAGGTGAGGAACTGCCAGGTTCAAAACCGTGAGATCCATCGAATACAATACGCACGGCAATGCTATTACGGCCAGGCCAACCCATTCCTTTTTTCCCGCGCGGGGCCATGGCGCTCCAATGGCTGTCTCTTTCGTGTCTGTTTCTGGTGTTTCCTCCATGATCTTAAGTTAAATCGTACGGCTTCTTATCGAACGGGTTGGCAATACCAGGACAAGTTTTCGTAAAAAAAAAATGTTGTTACCTACCTTCCATAATCGTCAGCAAATAACCGCCGTTAGCAGTGGGAATGCTGAAGGAAACACTGTAAAATGCTTCTGGAATATTTTTTTTTGTAAAATGTGGAAACAATAACTAACTTAACACCGTTAAGTATAATCTTACCAAGAAAGATGACCATCAGCACGAGAAAAGAGCGCCAGAAAGAAGAACTCCGGGGGAAAATCCTCCAAGCTGCGAAAGAACTATTTATGCAGAAAGGATTTGAGGACACTTCCATAAGAAATATTGCGGAAAAGATTGAGTATTCACCAACAACAATTTATCTGTATTTCAAAGACAAGGATGATATTTTCTGTGAGCTTCACAAAGAGGGATTCAAGCTGCTAAATCAATACTTTAGGTCTTTAGCCCACGTTTCCGACCCGTTTGAAAGGCTAAAGGCCATCAATAAGGCTTATATCACTTTCGCCTTGGAAAACGGCGAGCTTTATGACCTTATGTTTATTATTCGATCGCCTATTAATTCGATCGCTAAGGATGACTCTGATTGGGAAGAGGGCAAGCGCGCCTTCGCCTTTCTGACTGAAACCATCAAGGAATGTATTGCCAAAGGATACTTCGAAAATATGCAGCCCGACATTGTGGCCTTTACGGTCTGGTCGATGGTGCACGGAATTGTTTCACTCGAAATCCGCAATCGTTGCTCGGTCGTTGAGAGCCTTAACCAGAAAGATCTGGCCAGGCAGGCCAGTGAAATGATCAACGAAATTTTAGACCGAATGCACAAAAGCGTGCAATAAATTTTTTTGCCATTCGACTTAACAGTGTAAACTTAATGATCAATGGAAACTAACTCTCTTAAAATCAGCCCAAAAGCCATAGCGGTATTACTCCTCGCAGTGATATCCCTTTCACTACGCGCACAGACCTTGGAGGATTACATTCAGCACGGCCTGAAAAGCAATCTCGTACTGCAACAGAAAAATGTATCCTTGCAACAAGCTCAGCAATCCCTCCAAATCGCCCGCAGTTATTTTCTTCCAACCATAAACGTGCTTGCCGATTATACTTCCGGTGAGGGGGGAAGAAGTATTGGAATACCAATCGGAGATTTGCTCAACCCCGTTTACAGTTCACTTAATCATTTAACTCAAAGTGATGTCTTTTCGCAAGTTGAAAATGTAAACCAAAATTTCTTTCCGAAGGATTTTTATGATGCGAAAGTGCGTACATCGGTGCCTCTGATCAATTCCGACTTGTACATTAACAGGACCATTCAAAGTCAGCAGGTAGTGTTGAAGCAATACGAGGTTGATGCCTACAAGCGGCAGCTAGTCCTTGATATTAAGAGTGCTTACTACAATGTGGTAGCTGCTGAAGCGGCAGTAAAAATCTATGAAAGCGCAAAACTGCTGGTTAGCAAGAATGTAGAAATCAACGAGTCGTTGTTGCGAAATGGAAAAAGTTTACCCGCGAATGTCCTCCGCTCAAAAAGTGAAATGGAACGGGTGAACGCTGAATTGAACAGCACACGCAATCAGGTCAGGAATGCCCGGCAATATCTGAATTTTCTCCTGAACAAAGATCTCGATCAGGATGTGAACACGGCGTCCTCGCTGGAACGGATTCCTTTTACGGAGGACACCACGGGCACGATAGGCAATCGTGAAGAAATCCATATGATCAAGGTTCAGCAGGAAATCAACGAGTCATCATTACGCATGAGCAGACTAAGTCGGTTACCTAAAATGAACGCATTCCTCGACATCGGCTCACAGGCGTCATCCTGGAAATATAACAGTGACTCACAATATTATCTTGTTGGGGTCCAATTTTCACTCCCGGTTTTTCAAGGTTTTCGAAACGCCATTGCCATTCGTCAAAATAAACTCGAGATTGAAAAAACCTCACAACACCTAGGCAATACAAGCCGGCAACTTGAGCTTTCCGCAACGTTGGCAAAGAACCAGTTGCAGACCACAGTAGAAAATTACAGAGCCGGCCAGGAACAATTGAAATCCGCTCAAAGCTATTTTCACCTGATAGAAAAAGGATATAAGGAAGGAGTGAACTCACTCATAGAATATCTTGACGCACGCAATCAATTTACAAATTCGCAGCTTCAGTTAAACCTTCGTCAGCTGGAAGTTTTGACGGCACAGGCCCGCGTTGAGCGGGAAACAGCTTCTTATTCTTTCGAAAACTAAATCCATCAACTCTTTATGAATAAAAATAGAATAATTCCCTTTGTGACAATCGGAGGGCTAATAGCCTTCTCGTTAACCCTACCGTCGTGTACAGATTCCAGTGGTAAGGCAAATATTCCAAGAAACGCGGAACCTGTCCCGGTGCGAATAATTGAACTCAAAAAAACCAAAGGAACCCAAGTCATAAAGGCTTCCGGCCAGATTACCACGAACGATGAAACGGTTCTTGGATTTAAGACAAGCGGCATTGTGAAGACAATCCTGGTGAACGAGGGGGATTTTGTGAAAAAAGGACAGCTGCTGGCAACGCTGGACCTACGTGAAATAAATTCACACGTTTCACAGGCCCGTCACGGCTACGAGAAGGCGCAACGCGATTATCGCCGGGTTCAAAATTTGTACAGGGACAGCGTTGTCACGCTGGAGCAGCTGCAAAATGCCGAGACCGGCATGGCGGTGGCGAAAGAGCAACTTGAAGCTGCAGATTTCAACCGGAGCTATTCGTCAATTCATGCGAATGCCAGCGGGTATATCCTTCGGAAGTTTATTAACGCTGGTCAGGTGGTGGATGTCGGCGACCCAATTTTATTGACCAATGGTGCGGCCAATGGAGCATGGATTCTCAAAGTCGGCATCAGCGACAAGCAATGGTCGACCATCAAATTGCGCGACAGGGCAACAGTGACAGTCGATGCTTTTCCTAACCGGACTTTTGTCGGTTATGTAAGTCGCAAATGGGAGACTGCAGACCCTCAGACAGGCGCGTTCACTGTAGAATTGGAGGTGGAATCGGGCAATGCAAAATTTGCCAGCGGCATGTTTGGTGCTGCGGAACTTGCATCATCGGCAGAACACGCCTCCTGGAGTGTGCCTCACGACGCCGTTTTGGACGCCAACGATAATGAGGGGTTTGTTTTTGTTACCAACGATAACAAAAGAGCGATTAAACTACCCGTTGTTATTGAATCATTTGATGGCAGTAGTATTCGCATAAGCGATGGACTTGAGAACAGCAATGCTTTGATCATTTCAGGGAGTGCCTACCTCGCTCATAATTCGCCCATTATAATTTCCAAATAGATACCTCCTTATGAAGATCTCAGAATACGCCGTTAAGAATTATCAGTTCACACTGATCATGTTTCTCATGGCTGTCGCGTTGGGTGTGACGACCCTGTTGAATATGCCGAGAAGCGAAGACCCTGAAATTGAAGCGCCGCAGTATGCGATCGTCGTGGTTTATCCGGGGACGAGTCCAAAAGATATGGAAGAGCTTGTGGTCGATCCTGTTGAAGAAAAAATCAACGAGCTGGACGATATGAAAAGGATCAAAACAACAATCAGCGACGGACTTGCGGTATTTCGCGTAGAATATAAATATGAAAGTGATCCCGACGAAAAATACCAGGAATTGGTTCGTGAGATCAATGGGCTTCGCGCCGAACTTCCCCGCGATATCTTCAGCATTGACATTCAGAAATTCCAGCCCTCTGACGTTAATGTCATTCAAATTGCTCTGATATCGGAAAATGCATCCCGGCTGAAAATGAAATTCTATTCCGAAAAGCTAAAGGATGAGTTGGAAAAGATATCACAGCTTAAGAATGTTGAAGTACAAGGTCTTCCCGAGCAAATCGTACGGATTGAGCTAAGGTTGGAAAAAATAGCTCAAATGCATATTCCGTTAGACGCAATCATTGGAGCTTTGCAAAGTGAAATGGCGAATATCCCGGGGGGAAGCGTGGTAGCCGGCACAAAAGCGTTCAGTGTAAAAACCAGTGGTAACTATACCAATGTCGAAGAAATTAAGAATACCATTGTATATGCTGCTAACGGGAAGAATATTTTGCTGCGTGATGTCGCAGATGCGTATGCGACTTTCGATGAGACCAAGCACATCACCAGACTTAACGGGCACCGTTCTGTCTTTGTCGTCGCGGCACAAAAACCCGGCTTAAATATTTCTCAAACTCAAAAAATTTATGTGCCAGTGCTAGAAGCTTTCAAAAAGAAGCTTCCTGCAAACGTCGATATGGTTCATCATTTCGACCAGGCCAACAATGTAAATGGTCGTTTGGCAGGACTAGGCAAGGATTTCTTGATCGCGATTTTTCTCGTATCCATTACCCTTTTACCTTTGGGATTTCGTGCTGCCACAATAGTAATGATATCCATACCGTTGTCGCTGGCAATCGGACTGGTGCTCTTGGACCTCATGGGTATCAGCCTCAACCAATTAAGTATTGTCGGGCTGGTTGTTGCACTTGGACTCCTGGTCGATGACAGTATTGTCGTGGTGGAAAATATTGAACGTTGGATGCGGGAAGGCCATAGCCGATTGGAGGCGACCATCAAGGCGACTAAGCAAATTGGATTAGCCGTCGTTGGTTGTACCGTGACGCTGATCATTGCATTTATGCCGTTGCTTTTTTTACCTGAAGGCGCAGGCGACTTTATCAGAGGTTTACCTATGGCAGTGATCATGTCTGTGGTAGCGTCGATGTTAGTATCCCTCACTGTGATTCCGTTTTTATCAAGTCGTTTGTTAAAAAGTCATGGTAGCGCACAAGGGAACATCTTTATGCAAGGCTTACAAAAGCTGATTCATGGCAGTTACTCCCTGCTGCTGGACAAAGCGTTAAAGCATCCCATAGTCACGACGGTCGTAGCGGGGGTGATTTTCTTCGGATCGCTGCAGTTGTTCCCTGTGATCGGTTTCGCCTTGTTCCCCGCATCGGAAAAGCCGCAATTTATTATCAATGCAATTACCCCTTTGCAAACCAATCTCGAAAAAACAGACTCCGTATCGCGGTATGTCGAGGGAATCCTCAGGACTGTTCCAGAGGTTTCGTACTATGCAACCAATGTTGGAAAGGGAAATCCACGGATCTACTATAATGTTGTGCAGGAAAACGAACGGACTGATTTCGCTCAAATATTTGTTCAACTGGAGGAGCATACGTCACCAAAAGAAAAGCTAGCTATCATTAACTCGCTTCGTGACGAGTTCAAAACGTTCCCCGGCGCAAAAATAGAAGTGAAAAATTTCGAGCAAGGTCCCCCGACTGTTGCACCTGTCGAAGTCAGGCTATTTGGTGACAATCTGGATTCTCTTCGGTCATATGCATACGAAATTGAAACGTTGCTAAAACAAACTGATGGGACGATTTATGTTAATAATCCGGTGAGTAATCTTAAAAGTGACATTCGTGTTGTTATCAACCACGAGAAGGCGCGCATGAGTGGTATCAATACCGTTGATATTGATCGCACGGTCAGGCTGGCGGTGGCTGGCCTCGACATGGGAAATTTTTCGGACGCGGATGGGGAAGACTATGACATATATCTTACAACGCCGAAGAAGGAGAGGGCAACCCTTGGTTCACTGGATAATCTCTTCGTCAATACCTCGCAGGGAGCCCCGGTGCCTTTGGAGCAGATCGCCTCATTAAAATTGGAATCCGCACCCTTAAGCATTGACCACTATAACAAAATCCGAATGGTATCCGTGTCGGCATTCGTTCAAAAGGGATATCTCAATGATCAGGTGATTGGTGATGTTACCAGGAAAATGCAGGGTCTGAAATTGCCGGAGGGATATAGTTTTATGATGGGGGGAGAAGTTGAGGCGACCAACGAATCTTTCGGGGGACTTGGACCCGTCATCATCGTTACTGTTTTTCTTTTTGTCGCGGTCCTTATTTTAATGTTCAAAACCTTTAAAAGCACGTTGATTGTGCTAAGTGTAATCCCCCTGGGTATTGTGGGAGCGGTGTTAGCATTGCTGATTACAGGAAACCCCCTGTCGTTCGTGGCCATCATCGGGCTAATTGCGCTGGCTGGAGTTGAGGTGAAGAATTCAATACTGCTCGTCGATTTCACCAATCAGTTGAGACAACAGGGAAAATCGATCGATGAGGCAATTCGCGAGGCCGGCGAAGTCAGGTTTCTTCCTATTGTTCTTACTTCATTAACCGCGATTGGTGGACTGCTGCCAATTGCAGTGTCGACAAATCCGTTAATTTCTCCACTGGCGATCGTCCTTATCGGTGGATTGATAAGTTCCACCATCCTGTCCCGGATTGTAACGCCAGTAGTCTATAAGTTGATTCCCCCAAAAGTTTGACAGTTTAAGTTTCGAATCAACAGCAATCTCAAGCCGCAAAGGTTTACCTGGTGAGCCTTTGCGTGTTTTATTCTAAAACCGCGGCAACCGATACGGTATGCTTTCAAATCAGGAAGAGATTTTCTTAGCTTTCATCTTTGGAGCCGCCTTTTCCATGTTTTCTTTCACTCTATATTTTACAATTTTAGTGACCAGCGCCAATGGAAGTTGTTTATCAAGTGGAAACTGTAAACTTCCTTTGCCTGCTTCATATGGAGCAGTGTCTTTTTTAAACGCTTCTATGCCTGTTGGAGCCGGATAAAATCCGATGTGATTTTTGAAAGCCGCAAAATGCACCAGGTTCCCATTTAATTTGAATGTAGGAATAGCATAACTGATTGCTTCCTCTGCTTCCGGTGCAGATAGGTGTATTGTTTTTCTTACTTGTTGAAGAAGG
>DASUTP010000190.1:0-6363 GCA_036374515.1 Chryseolinea sp.
TAATAATCACACCCCTTCGGGGTTGGTGACGAAATAAAACGAATTGGAGAAGGTGGGGTTTCTGGCAATCACGCTCAAGCCATCGACAAAACTATTGTGATTTGCATTTTAAATCATCCGATGTGATTCACGACGCGTCAATTGTTATTCAATTACAACTACAATATGGTCTTTCACAATCCCGAAAGGATGACATTATTATAGAATAGAGGAAATAGGAGATACCAAACCCCGAAGGGGTGACATAAATTATTGGGCGTTAGTCCTTGAACTCCGACGTAAAATGGAACTGTATATCGGGAAAATTATCCTGCACCATTTGTAACCACGCACGGGATTCAGCCATAAAGACCAGCTTGTCATCTTTATCCCTGGCAATATGCCGTTGCTTTGATTCCACGAATTCGGCTAGTTTTTTTGAATCCTTACTGCTGATCCAGCACGCTTTATAAATACTCTGTGGGACAAATTGAGCGGTAGCGCCATACTCATTCTTCAGACGGAATTGAATGACCTCAAATTGCAGCGCTCCAACCACCCCAACAACTTTCCTTTTGCCTAGCTCATACGTGAACAATTGCGCGACACCTTCTTCCATCAGCTGCGACAACCCCTTCTCCAACTGTTTTGTTTTCATTGCATCCAGGTTTACAACCTCCTTGAAAATTTCCGGAGAGAAACTCGGTATACCTGTGTACAATAACTTTTCTCCTTCCGTCAACGTATCTCCGATTTTTAAATTACCCGTATCGAAAATCCCGACGATGTCGCCTGGCCATGCCTCTTCAACAGTTTCGCGATCTTGTGCCATAAATGCCGTCGCGTTTGAAAATCGTAAACTCTTTGCCTGCCGGACATGATAATAATTACTTCCTCTTTCAAACTTTCCGGAGCAGACACGGATAAAGGCGATCCGGTTTCGATGTTTCGGATCCATGTTGGCGTGAATCTTAAAAACAAATCCGCTGAATTTGCTTTCATCCGGTTCGACGATGCGCAAGGTGGTTTCGCGGGGAACGGGTGGCGGCGCGATTCCAATGAAGGTATTCAGCAATTCCTGGACGCCAAAGTTATTTACAGCACTGCCAAAGAAGACAGGAGCAACTTTCCCGTTTAGGTAATCTTCGATGTTGAAATCGGGATAAACTCCTTCGATCAATTCCACATCCGCGCGAAGTTGTTTAGCATTGTTATCGCCTACGTATTCTTCCAAGACAGGACTTTCAATATTGCTTATTTCAATCCCTTCCTCGACGGTTGTTTTGCTTGGTGTAAACAGATGCAAACTTTTCTCATACATACTGTAAACACCTTTGAATGTCTTGCCCATGCTGATTGGCCAACTCAAAGGACGAACCTTGATGTTTAATTTTTCTTCGATCTCGTCCAATAATTCAAAAGGGTCACGACCTTCGCGATCAAGCTTGTTAATAAAACAAATTACGGGAGTACTTCTCATGCGGCAGACTTCCATGAGTTTTTCAGTCTGGATCTCGACTCCTTTGACACAATCAATGACCATGATCACGCTGTCCACTGCCGTAAGGGTCCGGTAGGTGTCCTCGGCGAAATCCTGGTGACCGGGAGTATCCAGAAGATTGATCTTCACATCTTTATAATTAAAGCCCATGACAGACGTTGCCACGGAAATTCCCCGCTGTTTCTCAATTTCCATCCAGTCGGACCGGGCATGATCTTTTATCTTGCTTGATTTTACCGCACCTGCCTTTTGAATGGCGCCACCGAAAAGCAGCAGCTTTTCCGTCAGTGTCGTCTTGCCTGCATCGGGGTGACTGATGATCCCGAAGGTCCTTCGTTTTTGGATCTCTTGCTCTAGATTCATTTTCTTACAATTCGGTCGCAAAAGTAATAAAAGCAGAAAGCTTAAAGCATAAACCGGATAAGCTTAATGTAAAAAGCGCGAAAACACGCCGGGTTTTGGCTTTTTGCTTTCGGCTTTCTGCATTATTCTATACTTTCAGAACGTCAAAAGTTTAGCACCATGGAATACAGAAGATTCGGGAGAACAAACTGGAAAGTAAGTGAAATCGGCTATGGCATGTGGGGACTTGCCGGATGGAAGGATTCAGTACCTCAGGAAATCGACAGGTCACTGTCACGATCAGTTGAATTGGGATGTAATTTTTTTGATACAGCCTGGGCTTACGGCGATGGGAAAAGCGAACAAATTCTAGGAAAGCTTTTAAAGCAATTTCCAGACAAAAAACTATACGTTGCCACTAAAATTCCGGCAAAGAATTTCAAGTGGCCGTCCAAACCTACTTATCCCTTAGAGGAATGTTTTCCTGCGTCACATATCATCGAATACACTGAAAAAAGTTTGAAAAATCTGAACGTCGACTGCATTGATCTTCAGCAATTCCATGTTTGGGAAGACGGATGGGCAGACCGTGATGAATGGAAAGGGGCGATTGACAAACTAAAAAAAGAAGGGAAGGTAAAACACTTTGGTGTTAGCGTAAATCGGTGGGAACCAGACAACGTCCTGAATACACTAAGAACGGGGTATATCGATGCTGTTCAGGTTATCTATAACATCTTTGACCAGAATCCTGACGACAATTTATTTCCGCTTTGCCGCAAGCTTGACATTGGAATCATTGCCCGCGTACCCTTCGATGAAGGTACTTTGACCGGAACCCTCACCAAGGACACCGTATTTCCCCGAGGCGATTGGCGCGCAACATATTTTGTACCCGAAAACCTCATCCCCAGCGTTGAACATGCTGACGCCCTTAAGCCCTTAATTCCGGCAAACATGACGATGCCGGAGATGGCTTTGCGGTTCATTCTGTGCAACGACGATGTACACACGATTATACCAGGCATGCGTACCGTGAGCCATACAGAATCGAACATTGCGACAAGCGACGGAAAAAAACTCGACGAGGCGCTCAGAATTAAATTGAAAGCGCATCGCTGGGACCGGAAGCCAACGCAGTGGTCACAATAATGCATTGAGTTGGATTAAAGGATGCTATCCGCATCCCATGGAACCCAAAAAGATAATCCTAGCCGTTTTGCTTGCTGGCTGCGCAGGCCTCCTGCATGCCCAAATCGATTTTACAAGGTACTTCGACGAAAAGACAATTCCCCTCGTAGATCCGGAAGATCACCTAGATATAAACTTCACCTGGAATATGGCGGGAAATGTCCAGGTTTTTATGAATGAAGGTATCAACTACCTGAAGGAAGGTGATCTGAAACTTGCTATCTCAAATTTTGATTCAGTGATCAAGATCGATTCCTTATCGTCTGTCGCTTTTTATTACAGGGGTATTTGCAAGAAAAATCTTTTCCAGTTCGACGACGCGAAAAAAGACCTTTTGCGGACAATGAAGATCGACCCAAGACAACCCACCGTTTACGTGGAACTTGGCGAGTTGTATCACATTGAAAACGACTTTATTAAAGCAACGAAGCAATATGAAAAAGCCATCGAACTCGATCCACAGCTCGTGCAAGCGCATTACAATTTAGGAAGTTTGGCATTGGCGAAAGGCGATGTCAGGAAAGGTTTAAAATATTATCAGAAATGCAATGAGATCAATCCCAAGTTTCCTCAGGCATACATGATGCAAGGAATCGTGAAATTTCTCGCGCGAAAAAAAGACGTCGAATCCATTGCATTATTTGACAGAGCCGTCGCAGCGGATTCAACCTATGCCCTAAGCTATTTTTGGAGAGGCCTCGCTTACATTAGTTTAGAAAAGCCCGGCGAATGTCTCGAAAACTGGAATGCGTTGATCAGGCGCGACCCGGAAAATTCCACCTATATTTTGATGCGCGGGTGCCTTTATATCGAGCTGGAGGACTTTGACAATGCCTTCAATGATTTGCGAAAAGCGATCCGTGCAAGGTCGGTAGACGATGAACAATTTAAAGCGGGTCAAACTATTCTAGACAAACGAATCGATTTACAGTACGCCGCCAATTATTTAATAACAAATGGGTATGGATTGGATGAAAAATCATTCGGGTTCCTTAAGAAAGGCTTTTGTCTTTTGCTTGCCGGTAAATACGATCAGTCGATCGCGGAAATAAGAAAATCGGAACAGATGCAGCCATCTGCAACGGTGTATTTCATCGAGGCCCTCGCTTACGAACATGCGGGCAACCATAATCTGGCGTTTACCTACTACAATAAAGCGCTTGCGCTTGACAATGATATTTTCGACGCACACAAAAAAAGAAGTGTTTACAGAATTGAGCTGAAAGACTGGAAAGGGGCAAATAAGGATTTTGACGAAATGTTCAGGCTCCAGCCAAAATCGCCGGTAGTTTACAGGTTGCGGGGCATCAGCCGGTCACATGAAGGCAATTATGCGGGCGCCGTTGACGATCTAACAAAATATATTCACACCGATAGCTCGGATTATGAATCAATACGAACACGATCCGTTTGTCTGAAGATGCTGGGAAAGCAACGCGAAGCGAATGAGGATCTACGAATGCTTTTGAATCTGGAAAAAAATTGGGAACTGTATGAAACTGTCGCCGGCAACTACATTATTTTAAAAGATACAGCAAACGCGATTGAAATCTGGAAGGAGTATGCAAATCGAAATCCCCGGGTCTTCATACCTTATATGGAGCTGGCGAGGGTGTATGTACAGCAAAGAAAATGGGATAGCGCAAGGGTGGAAATAGAAAAACTGCTGCCAATTTTCGCGCACGAGTTTATGCCGAAGAAATATGCCGAAATACTTTACTGGCAGGGTCGAATCGATTTTGAGGACGGGAACTATGAAGCCGCCATTGATAAATTTTCAAAATCTCTGAAGAACAACACGTCCAACCTGGAGGCGAAATATTTTCGGGCGCAGGCCTATGAAAAAACGCAACAATTCAAGCGGGCCCGGGCGGATTTCAAAGATCTGATCGATAGTAGATATAAGGACGCGGCCGACCGTTATAGTGCGATTGCACGACAATGATCGATTGCCTGAGCAACCTATTCCATACGAACCGGAAACAAGCCGGTCGGGCTTTAATGTTTTTTCTTTTGACCAGGCGCGTATGGCGCCGCTGACGTGCTACCCGTTTGCTTTTTCACCTGACCCGGCGGCGGTGAGGTCTTCTTAGCCTGTCCAGGGGGCACTTTAGAGTCGGCGATGTGGACTGCGCATGAACTCAGTGTCATGGCCAAAGCGATGAGCACTAAAAAACAACTTCTTTTCATATAAACTCCTCCTCAGCGAAAGATATAGCGCCGCGCACTCGTAAAGCGCACCTGGACCGCCCAGTGACCCCAGAGGAAGGTTGAAATTGAAATCCTATCGCCGGGAATCCAATGGGATTTTATGACATTGTGTCACTTTTATGGCATGAAACCCCATTGGCATAAGCATTGAAGTGGAGCATTTGCTTTTAGAACGAAAAAACACTGAACATATGGGAAAAATTATTGGAATTGACTTAGGAACCACTAACTCCTGCGTGGCCGTAATGGAAGGTAGCGAACCGGTGGTTATCCCAAATAGCGAAGGCCGGAGAACTACGCCTTCAATAGTAGCCTTTCTGGACAACGGAAAAGGCGAACGCAAGGTTGGTGATCCTGCCAAACGTCAGGCTATCACCAATCCAAAAAATACAGTTTCATCCATAAAACGTTTCATGGGGAAGAACTTCAACGAAGTAACGGGTGAAAAGAAAATGGTTTCCTACCAGATTGAATCTGGAAACAACAATACTGTCCGCGTACGCATTGGGGATCGATTGTATACGCCTCAGGAAATCTCTGCTATGATCCTTCAGAAAATGAAGAGCACAGCTGAAGATTATCTGGGCACTACAGTAACCGAAGCTGTTATCACAGTTCCGGCTTACTTTAACGACGCCGAGCGTCAAGCTACGAAAGAAGCCGGGCAGATCGCCGGCCTGGATGTAAAGCGTATCATCAACGAGCCCACAGCCGCAGCGTTAGCGTATGGTCTTGATAAGAAAAATCATGACATGAAGATCGCTGTCTACGACCTTGGCGGTGGTACATTCGATATATCAGTTCTGGAATTAGGCGATGGGGTGTTTGAAGTTAAATCTACCAACGGTGACGTGCACCTGGGTGGTGATGACTTTGACATGCGCATTATGAACTGGCTTGCTGAAGAATTTTTGAACGAAGAACGTGTCGATCTTCGAAAAGATCCGATGGCCCTTCAACGCCTGAAAGAAGCTGCAGAAAAAGCAAAGATTGAATTATCAAGCTCGATGGAAACAGAGGTGAATTTACCTTACGTGACTTCCGTCGACGGAGTTCCGAAGCACTTGGTTAAAAAGCTTAGCCGGGCAAAATTCGAACAACTGGTCGATGATCTCGTGCGCAGAACCCTTGAGCCTTGC
>DASUTP010000191.1:0-14445 GCA_036374515.1 Chryseolinea sp.
CACAGCTGATTTCGTTTTTGATGCTGTTTGCGACACAACCAATGCAGTACCGCAAAAACACAGGCAGCTTAAAGAACCGGTAAAATTTTCACCTTCCTGCCAGTTCGGATAGAGAATATTGTAATACAGGTGCAGCATTAACAGCCAGAGGAATAAATTTAGTGCAAGCAGCAGCAAAATTGTTCTCACTTTGAACCCACTAAAAATGCTGATCGCTGAACCAATGAGCGTAACACCACCTAAGAAGGTCCAGAATTCGGGAACAGGAATATACTTCGGAACGATGTTGCTTATTCCTTCCAAATTATTGAAATGACCGACACCAAAATTATATAACATGATTGCGAAGAGATACATGCCCAATGGACCTAATCTGCCCAACACCTCCATGATCTTAGATCCGGGCTTTGGTGCATTGATTGTCGAGACGACCAGGAACCCTCCCGCCAGCGCAATAACCTTATTGGTATTGACCCAGTAGCTATTAAAAGACCCCGCGGTTAGGGACCAGGGCAAATGACCAAAAAGAAACAACGCCAGGAATATGACGCCCATTAATAAAGAGATGGTGTTAAATTTTTTACCGATTGCAATTATAACCCCTGAGCCAATCAGCAGCGCAGCTACAAAATACCCGACAAAATATAGGTCGGATGGAATTTTAGTCAACTCGGGTATTATAATTGGACGGATGCCTGGGTAGAAAAAATGCAACACGCCCATGCCCATTATTCCTACTCCGAAAAAAATGCGACCTATGGTCAGATAACTATTCATATAAACTTTCTTTAGCGTTTAACTATGGCAAAGAACGAGCGGAGCGTAAGAAATTCATGGACAAAAGCTCAGCAAAAGCTTTTCAAAACTGACCGAGTGCGGGTCCCAGGATATTTTTTGGCGTTTTTGGATAAAAGGAAGCCCTTGGCGTTTTTCTAACGATTTGGCTAACTAAACTAATTTTGGACGCGTATAGATTGGGTATGGATGAACAAACTATAATAAAGACAAGTATCATCGAGATCTTTAAGGACAACGGGTACGGTGATCTCACCAGGATGACGCAACGGGATTTTGATCATATCGGGGAGCAGCTAAGGGAAAAGTCAGGCATTCTGATCAGTGGGACCACCGTTAGACGCCTTGCCAATGGGGAGTTCAGCCGGCTGCCACAAATTGCCACCCTGAATGCGATTGCTAACTACTTTGAGTACAAGACCTGGCAGGACTATAAAGCCGAAAAAATCAAAAATGGGCAAGGAATAGAACAGAAGAAAGTTGAGGAAAAAAAAGCGGGACATAAACTCAGGCTAAAATATTTGCTGGTACCCCTCGTCCTCTGTTTTTTGGCTGTTATTTATTTTTTTGGCACAACAAAAAGGACGATAAAAAATGCGGAGCGGGCATCTTTTTCATTCCGGAAGAATACGCCCAACGATATTCCCAATTCAGTGGTCTTCAATTATAATATTGATGAAGTGCAGGCGGATAGTTTTTTTATTCAACAATCGTGGGACAAGAATCGAAGGATTAGAATTTACAAGAACAAATACACGGTCACCGACATATACCTTGAGCCTGGTTATCATGTTGCAAAACTCATCGCGAATGATTCCGCTATTAGGGAGATTGATGTAAGTATACCAACCGACGACTGGTTTTTTTATGCGATTGATAATATAGCGAACTATACACCCGAATATATAAAGGGAAACAATTTCGTTCACGGTGGCAGCCTGGGCCTGACCGTTGAACAATTAACCGGCAATAAGATCGATGTTAGCAAAGACAAGCGATACCATTACGTTTACTTTCCCAGTAAGATGAATGTGCCGAGTGATAATTTCAAATTTAAGACGAGGATAAGAATGCGAGAGGTAAGACCCGCCAATTGTCCCTACATCGAAATAGAGTTGTACTGCCAGCGGTCGTTTATGTTTATGAGGAGCACCACAAAAGGGTGTGCACACGAGGCTTTGATTGAATTTGGAGAGCAGCTGGTAAGGGGACATGATAACGATTTGCTACCGATATCTTTCGATGTCAGTCAGTGGACGGATGTAGAAATAATCGTGAAGGATAAGGTCGCGGTAGTGAAATTGAATGATAACGAGGTATTCTCAACGCAATTTACAACCGACACCAAATTCCTGACTGGTCTTGGATATATTTCTAACGGCTTATGCGAAGTAGATAAGGCCGAGTTGACCGGCCTGGATGGTGAAGTGATGTACCAAAATGATTTTTGAATAATTTTAGCTGCCCATTCTCTGGGTATTTCTGCGGTCGTCCTGTCTTTGCAGTTTTAATTGTATTTACAGGAAACTGGCCAACTGCTCTGCGGTAAGCTTCCTCCTTTTTTTTCGCCTCGGGATGAACCTCGACTAAAGGCAGACGCAAATTACAACGCGATGAATACATGCATTTTGCAATAAATGGTTCACGCAAAGAATCGCAACGTAATGCGCAACGGGCGCAGAAAGCACGATTGATTCTACTAAAGAATTAACTGCGGCGACGTGAGCTGGATATTGTTTGCGTTGTCTCAGCGTCCCAGCGCCTTTGCGGTTTATAAAAATTTAGTATTTGTCGGAAAGAAGCACGCTGATCAGAGGTGTGTCAGGTTTGTACAAATGGGTTCACGCAAAATCGCAAAGAAAAATACGCAACGGGCGCAGAAAGCACAATTGATTCTACTAAAGAATTAACTGCGGCGACGTGAGCTGGATATTCTTTGCGTTGTCTCAGCGTCCCGGCGCCTTTGCGGTTTATAAAAATTTAGTATTTGCCGGAAAGAAGTGTGCTGATCAGAGGTGTGTCAGGTTTGTACAAATGGGTTCATGCAAAGAATCGCGAAGACGATGCGCCATGGGCGCAGAAAATCTGCAGCCTTATCGTATTTTTTTGCGGCCATATCGTGAACGCTCGCTAAAGACCTGACTAAGGCAGATTCTCAGTACAAACTATTCCGAATCTACCGTCGCCCTGACGTCGTGCGTGAAATGTTCATTAAATAATCTTCAAAAGCTTAGTGCACCACTAACCTAAGCTTAACAATGAGTTTCATTTCCTCTTTGTATTTCCCTCTTATTTTGAATTTTCATTAGGTCTAAACAAGGCTTAAGAGTAAATTTCATTCAAACATAGTTTTCAAAATTTCTAAAAAAATTTCTATGAAAAATTTGTACGAGCTGCTCCGCATGGGGCGCCAACTGCCAACACTGGATCTAAAATCCATTTTGGTGGTGGGATTATTAACGGTCTCCGGCCTGCCGTTGCAAGACGTGCTGGCAAAGGGTGAGATGTATCAGCAAGAAAAAGTGGTGTCAGGTACGGTAACAGACGAAGAGGGAGCTGTGATGCCTGGCGTGAACGTTGTGGAAAAAGGTACCAGCAACGGAACTGTGAGCGATGCGAACGGCAACTACAGACTGACCGTGTCTTCGACAACGGCCATTCTGGTTTTTAGCTTTGTTGGGGCCGAAACCAAAGAAATTGCAGTGGGCGACCAGTCGGAGATTTCCGTATCGCTGGCGGCAAGCTCGATGTCATTGGCCGAAGTTGTTGTGGTCGGTTACGGTACACAGAAAAGATCTGACGTGACAGGGGCCATCAGCTCTCTAAAAAGTGAAGGCTTCAACCAGGGGGTGGTTACAAATCCCGGACAGCTTTTACAAGGGAAGGTGTCTGGTGTAAACGTGACTACTGCCAGCGGGGAACCCGGTGCTGCACAAAATGTCATTATTCGTGGTGTTGGGAGTTTGCGCTCCGGAACACAGCCGCTTTATGTGATCGATGGCTTCCTGCTTGACAATTCCTCTCAGGGTTTTGATACCAACCCGCTGAACTTTCTCAACCCAAGTGATATTGAAAGTATCGACGTGCTGAAAGATGCCAGTGCTACGGCCGTTTATGGCGCCAGAGCAGCGAATGGGGTTGTTGTGATAACAACAAAGAAGGGGAAATCTGGAACAATCCAAATGAATTTATCAGCATCCACCGCGTGGTCCACCATATCGAATAAAATCGATGTGTTCAGTGCCGACGAGTTTCGCAATGTAGTACCGGCCGAGGGCGGAAATTTGATTGACGAAGGGGCAGATACCGATTGGCAGGATGAATTGACTCAAACAGGCGTGTCAAAACAGATCGATTTCTCCATAGGTGGCGCTACAACAGAAAAATTCTCCTACTATGCCTCGGTAGGCGTTCAGGATCAGGAAGGAATTTTGTGGAATAGCAGTCTGAAGCGTTACTCTGGGAAGTTAAACATGAACCAAAAGGGATTCAATGGGAGGTTGAATATCGATTATAATCTTGTTACCTCTCACACAGAAAATTTACGCCCAGGCATAGGGTCGTCTATGACCGGTTCTACTATCAGCGGGGGTTCAATTATTAGCGACATGCTCAGTTTGAATCCCACTATTCCGACATATACCAACGGTGAGCCTACCTTGTTGCCCACAAATGCCTTAAATCCTTTGAAGCGATATGAGATCTATAGTGACGAAGCCATCAATAACCGTATTTTGGCCAGCATTTCTCCGTCAATAGAAATACTCGACGGTCTTGTTTATAAGCTTAACCTGGGTGTCGATTATTCTGCAACCACCAGAGATCAGCAATACGAACCTTATCCGGCTGTTGTAAATGAGTCCAATGTTTCAAATGGAGCATTGTCAACGCTAACCGGCTCGAATACTAATAAACTGGTAGAAAATACGCTTACCTATAATTGGAATAAAGATGTTCACAATGTTACACTATTGGCGGGGCATTCCTATCAAAGCTTTCTGGAAGAGAACAGAACCTTTAATTATGCGGGGTTTGCCAATAACAACATCGAACCTAAATACCAGGATCAAACGAGTTCAACTACATATCCTACAACAGTAAACTCCTCGGCCGTTAAGAACGAGCTGCAGTCATACTTTGGAAGAGTTAATTATTCCTATGCCGACAAATATCTTTTTACTGCAACCCTTCGTGCTGATGGATCTTCCAAGTTCGGAGAAAACAACAAATATGGTTACTTCCCATCTGTTGCCCTGGGATGGAACATCAGCAAGGAAAGTTTCATGGGTAGTTCGCCCCTGAGTAACCTGAAATTGCGTGCGAGCTGGGGTCAAACCGGTAACCAGGATATTCCTTCCAAGATCACAAAAGCCAGCTATCAGGAAGATCGGTTGATAACAGGCTCTCAGAGCTATAATACTTATCCCATAGGACAAAATGCTAATTCTATTGCCGGGTACCCGTATGGAATAGTCTTTACACGTTTGGCGAATCCCAATTTGCAATGGGAGGTGTCTACTCAATTTAATGTGGGCATTGATTTCGGGATCCTTGATAGCCGCTTGACTGGTAGTCTGGATTATTTCAATAAAGAGTCGTCCAATATACTGTTAGAAGTTACTCCAGCCGATCCCGTTCAGCCTACTGCTACGTACTGGACCAATATCCCCGATATGAAGATTCAAAATAATGGTATCGAACTCTCTTTGGATTATAACGGTGGCGCTGGGGAGTTCACTTATAATATCGGTGGGAACATAACCTATATTCAAAACGAGGTAAAAGACTCGCCCTATAAAGTGTTGACTACCGGCGCGGCCCAGGGGGCAGGCCAAACAGGTGCGACCATTAATGGCTACGTGAACGGTGAGCCTATAGGCGCGTTCTATATGTTTCAGTTTGAAGGTATTGGAGACAACGGGCTCAATGTTTTCAGGGACATTAATGGAGATGGTGCAACACTGGACAATGACCGCAGCGTTGTCGGAAGTGCGATTCCGAAATTCATCTATGCCTACCACCTGAACTTCAGGTATAAAAATTTTGACCTCGGGTTTAACTTCAATGGCGTATCGGGAAACAAAATCTATAATCATACCGCCATGAGCCTGTTTACCAAGGCTCAACTGGCCAAATCGAACAATACTACAGACTTTGCTATTCAGTACCCGAATGAGGTGACGTCGAATTCCAATACAGTGTCCACACGTTATTTGGAAAGCGGCTCTTTCCTGAGGTTAAACAATGCAACGCTGGGATACAATCTCTCCGCTGGTAAGATCGGATTGTCGCACGTGTTCCAAAGCGTCCGTGTGGCAGTGACGGGTCAAAATCTCTTTACAATTACCGATTATTCCGGATTTGATCCTGAAATCAATACAGGCTCGACGATAGCAGGTATCTCAACGTTTGGGATAGACTATTTTACTTATCCTAAGGCAACAACATTTCTGATCAGCCTTAATGTAACATTTTAGAAATAGTAAGAAACGGTTCTCTTAGTATCACTTAGAAAAGAAATGAAATGAAAAATATTAGAATCAATCGAACACTGGCGATCGCTGTATTTTTAATCACATTTGTTGGCTGTACCTCATTAGAGGAAGAAATCCTGGATGAGTCTCTGACTGGCGCCGGCCAGGCCGAAGTTGTAAGCGGGTCGATAGCTCCCGTATATGGTCTTCTCCGTCAGGTATGGTTCCATACCGTGAATTTCGGACTCCAGGAAGTTGCATCAGATGAGGCGATCCTTCCCTACCGTGGCGGCACAGACTGGTATGATGGAGGGAAGTTCATAGCGGTTCATCAGCACCTGATGACACCCAGCAATGCGTTGGTCGGAGACACCTGGACAAACATCACCTTATGTCTGTCGAGGGCTGTAATTGCGGAGGAGCGACTAAGAACAGAAGTTGAAAATGGCAATCAGGATGCACAACATGCACTATATGAAATGGTAGCGATGAATGCATATCTGAATATGCTGGCGCTTGACAATTGGGGGCTGGTCTTTAGAAAAGACCGTTCGGATCAGGTATCCGAAATTATTAGGGGACAAGAAGCCATCGACTATATTGAAGGCAGACTGTTATCGGTTGTGGATGTTATGACAAATGACAACGGACCGGGTAGGCTTACAAAAGATGCCGTCAGCGCTTTGCTCGCGCGGCTGTACTTGAACGCCGCCGTTTATCGCGATCCCTATGGTGTGCCTGCCTTTAAGAAAGAGGATATGGATAAGGTGATCCAGTACACCGACAATATTATTTCAGGGGCGCATTCATTGTCGGCTGAATACTTTGACCTGTTCAGCGATGATAACCATTCAAACCCGGAACTCATATTCGCACTTGACCAACGAGGAGTACTCGAAAGTGAGCACAGCAGGTGGGCTTATTGGCCCATATCCGGCGACCAGGTCCCAAGGCCAGAATTTCCTAGCACGAGAGGGACCGACGCAACGGCCGCTACAACCGACTTTATTAAGACCTGGACGGATGCCTATGGCAGTGTAGATCCTGCCGATGCGGACGCTCGCTTTTTTATGCGAAACACGGTTATACCGGAAGAACTTCAAGATCTCACTGGGGTAAATCCCACAAACGACTCGGATCATTATTACTGCATAGAGGCCGAGGAATTTGAAATCGACCGTGGGATACTTCGTGGTATTATCTGGGGTCCCAGAAAAGATGCTGGTGGAAATATTATGACCTGCGACGATGGAAAGGTTAGGATATATCCCGTTATAAATAAAAGGACAAGTGGCGCAAACCTTCGGTATGTGGACCATACACTCCAGGTTGATTTCAGCGCTGAGGGTAGCTTACACAACACAGGTCACAGGTTTTCGAAGTATCAGTTCAGCCATACCGCTACCAATTGCTGCTCTTACAGTAGCGTAGACGTTGTTTTACTCCGCCTAGGTGAGGTCTATCTGATGCGCGCGGAAGCGAAGCTGAGAAATGGTGACAATGCCGGAGCCCTGGCAGATGTCAATACGTTAAGAGCCTCCAGAAATGCGCGTCCGGCACAAACTCCGCAAGCTTTGTCTGCTATTGATCTGGATATTCTTTTCCGTGAAACGGGATTTGAGCTGTATTGGGAAGGCCTAAGGAGAACGTATCAAATCCGGTTTGGAAAATATGAAGGAACGTGGACTGGCAAGACCGATAGTGATGTGCATAAAAGATTGTTCCCGATCCCTCAGAAAGCAATCGACGGCGCGTCCAGTGAACAGGGTTTTTTAGTGCAAAATGCCGGATATTAAGAGTAGTTAACAATAAATAAAAGTATAATCACAAGGGTCGAAAGCTATCTGCAGCTTTCGACCTTTTTTACGTGAGTATTGGCCGGAGGAAGTGCAATAAAATGGTTCACGCAAAGAATCGCCAAGCGGGAGGTTGAAAGCTCTTCGTAGCAAAAGGAGTAGACTCCCCTCTGCATTACCTTCCTGTCTTTCCCTCTGCATTTTTCTCTGCGTTAAAAAAATTTAGCTTCACATCTATTTTATAAACAGAGGTACTTTTCTTGAAATTTTAAGCGCTGAGGTCCAAAGGGCGCAAAAATCGCGAATGATCCTAATAAAAATTAATCGCCGCGACGCAACGGTTTCGACAAACAGTCGACGAAGATCAAATTGATCTCTGGTGAAAGAACTAAAGACCAATTACTTTTCATTAATATAGTGTGCAAAAACAACGCCGTCTTATGAAACGATTCCTTTTCCTCCTCATCGTCTTATCATCCTATGCCACCGCTCAAAATCTCAAAGGCCGGATCGTACATAATGATCCCGCAAAATACAAGGAGCTTTCCTCCGTGCATGCCGGAGCGGGGAAGATGGGATTTACACAACTGATTGGCCGCACGGAATTGTCCACAAATTTTCTTTATCTGCACACGGGTTCAATCGAACCTAAGTCCGGTATTGGCCACCATTTTCATCACAACATCGAAGAGATGTACCTGATCCTTAATGGCGAGGCGGAGTTTACGGTCAATGGGCGCACCTCGAAAATAAAGGCACCTGCCGTTGTTCCATGCAGGATGGGAGATTCACATGCGATCTATAATACTTCGCCTGGCCCCCTTCGGTGGCTCAATTTTGCTGTCAGCCGATACAAAGGGCAAGGCGATGCTTTTGATCTTGGCGATTCACGGGTGGGCGCAAAAACGGATCCCGTTCCTGTCTTTGTCTCTGCCCGGCTGGAGCGTGACAAGCTGAAAACACCGGAAGGATCAATGGGAGGGGAGGGCGTTCTTCATCGACGCATTTTCGGGCAAGCGGTATTTGAGTCAGACTGGACGTATGTCGACCACGTTATTATTCCAGCCGGAAAATCTTCAGGAGCCCGCCAGCTTCAGGGGATTGAGGAAGTTTATTACGTGATCAAAGGCAGCGGGGCTGTCAGCATAAATGAGCAAAAAGAGAACTTTAAAACGGATGATGCATTCTTTGGATCGTTAGGTGAAACCATTACCGTTTCCAATGAAAAAACCGATGACCTCGAACTGCTGGTCATTGGCATCGCGGCTTCAAAACAAAAGTACGTTTCCAGTTTAAAACCTTTGACAAAAGCCAAAGCAATGGCATTACAAATGGATTTTGTCGTGCCAAAAGAAAATGCTGAAGCTTTTGAGAAGATGTATCACTCGATATACGTGCCGGCCATGACCGTTCAGCAGGGCTATCTTGGTTCAAAAATGTTGCGCCTGTTCCCCGAGCCCCTTTCGAAGGAAATCCAGGCAGAGCCGACGACTTATAATTACCAGATTCAGATTTCCTTTGATACGGAAGAAAATCGCCGCAAATGGGTGGCCAGCAATCAGCACCAGATTGCCTGGCCGAGTGCCGCTGCGCTGGTCAAGGAATTTAAATGGCGGGGATATGATGTTGTGGGTGACGACGACCAGCGCTGAGCCTTCGGTAAATAATTGGTATAGCGCATACAGTTGAGGGTAGCCATACAGTTGATACTGAAATTTTTTTAGAAAAAAGTATTTTTATCGGACGCTCGTTATGTATGCTTTCATTCCACCGCTAATAAATTTCAGGTTACCCAACATGTTCCGGAAACGTGCTTCACTGTCATTTTTCCATTGCACCACGGTGATATCGGGCGTTTGATCGTGACTATTCAGTGCCCGCGTCACAATAGACCGGATGTTCAAATCCTCCGGGGGCATCGAATAACCAATGATCACCCATTTTCCGGAGGTTCGGAGGCTTTCCAATGCCGCGTTCCAGATGTATCCAAGGTTGGGGTCAACGATCTCGCGTTCCAGTGACGGGGACACGATTACCGAGCTAAGGATCGCATGACCACAATGGCAGGTGTTATACAGATCGGGTTCCTTTTTTTTGATCTGCTCATAGATGCTGCCATATACATTTATATAAGTCTGCGAACAGATATCGCAACGCAGCCAGTTTGTCGAACCGTGTAGTTTATAAACGCTGAACTTTGGTGCGGCGGGAGGGTTAATAATTTCGCCATTGCCTGGATGCCTCCATCGTATGCCAAAATCCACATCTCTTCTGAAGGCAATTTCATCGGCATGATAGGTTTGATGAAACAATCCAAACTCTATCATGATGTCGTAGTTGGTAGAGATGATATTTACCTTATGGGTCTTCGAGAATGACGAGAGGATGCCGACAAACTCTTGATATAACAAGCCTTCTTCGTCATCTTCGTCATAGGGCACATCAAATTCTCCTTCGATGACATCAATGATGGCCAGTTCAATCGCCCCCCGGACTTTCACCAGATCGTTGACGGTCATTTTAACCTGCGGAATGGCGTTGCTTACGATGAAATGATCTACCATAGAAAGCAATTCAGTGATGCCCGGCAGATTGTCTTGCGGGGTGTCGTTCTTTAAACCAGGATAAAGACACTTTATTATTTGGGCCAAGAGCGCCCGGTGTTCCTGATCCAGGAAATTTTTGTCTTCGATCTTTTGCCAAATTCTCGGAAATATGTCTGCCGTCAAAGGAAGCCCGAATGATTTGGAGGCTCCGGCGCCAAGAAGGAACGTGATTTGTGGAGTCATAACGCTGAACGTGAAAATTATTCTTTTCTGAAACTATTTCATCCTGCGGACCATTTCGTTTATCCAGATCGGTGCAAACGGCGAAGTACAACCTTTCGAAACAGGATAGTCCCGGTAGATTCCCAATGACTCTCCAATATTGATTGCGCGATTTCTATGTTTTGGAAAGTTAATGCCTATCTGCGCCAGCGCGCTGTTCATGGTCCATTGGACCTCTGGCGGCGCTGCGGACATCTCCGCTTCGAGACGATCCAAAAGCTTCACGACATCCAGTCCCTCCGGTTGCCTGGCGATCCGGCCACTTGTAAGACTCCACCCGGCACGAGCTGCCCATGGATTCTTGGAATTCATCCACTGCTCGCGAAGCACTTCTTTTTGTGGATGGTCTTTCAGGATATAGGCATTGAACCACTCGGCTTCCTGTACAAAGGCAATTGATCTTACCATTTCATCAAGGTCTTTGACCGAAAGCATTTTCGGCTTGAGTATTAAAGTTGCCAGTAGACGGGCATCGATATTTTGCGTTTTCCATAACTCCAGCGCCAGAGCGTGGTCTGACTTGATTTTGTTGCCAAGGCCCCGGATATCGCCTAGCCTGACTCCAAATTGATTTTTACCTGCGCCATTCTTGGTGTTTTGCGCGAACATCTTCTCGTTCGCCATTGCCTTTAGTTCTGCCAGCGTCTCTTTCAGCGTCATGATGTGGTTTTGTTTTCAGCTCAAACTTATATGTATTCGAATTGAAGCGTTTCATCCTTTGGTATGAATCTCCGAATTAACCTGTGAAATTTTTCACCGGCCTGAACATTTAAATAAAAACAAAAGGTTGCCTTGAGTTGTGCTGACCCTCCCGGTCTAGCGGGCTTTTGGAATTGCTGCAGACCCTTCCTAATATTGTCAATACGACTATAAGCGACGCCTGCTCATGAAACAACTGTACATTTTTTTACTCGCATACACTTTCGTCTCTAGTGCCCATGCGCAATTATCCCAAGCGGCGAGGGATAGCATTAATAAATTATCAGCAGAAGATCACGCATCGATGCGAAAAACTGCCGGCATCAAAGCACCTAACAGGCCAGGGCCGTCGGGGAATCCGGAAGCGCCGAACGCAGCGAACCGGGATGAATCCAAGGTGAATAAATATCAGCTACCCGATCCGCTGGTGCTGAACAACGGAAAAAGAATTTCCACGCCGAAAGAATGGTGGGACAAGCGTCGCGGGGAAATTGTTGAAGACTTCGACCGTGAAATTTATGGTCGTCTTCCCAAAAATATTCCGGCCGTGCGGTGGCAGATTAAAAATGTGAAAGACACTGTCCTTGCCAATCAGAAGGTCAAAGAAAAATCTCTTATCGGCATCGTCGACAATTCATCGTATCCCGGCATAAAAGTGGAGATTGAGTTGATCGTGGGGACGCCAGCGGGAGCGTCCGAAGGCGTGCCGCTGGTCATGGAGTTTGGATTCGTTCGCTGGCCGTTTGGAAATTCATCGGCGCCGCAACAGAATCCCTTGTTGTCGCCGGGTGAGCCGGGCTGGAAAGAGCAGCTCATCTCGCGGGGATGGGGCTACGCCGTATTGGTACCTGCAAGTATTCAGGCGGACAACGGTGCGGGCCTACGCATGGGAATAATTGGACTGGTAAACAAGGGCCAGCCACGCAAAGCCGACGACTGGGGAGCGCTTCGCGCATGGGCCTGGGGTGCGAGCCGAGCCGTCGATTATCTGGAAACGGATAAAGATGTCGATGCAAAACGACTTGCCATTGAAGGTTTGTCGAGGTATGGCAAAGCTACCGTTGTAGCCATGGCCTATGAGCCGAGGTTTTCGCTGGCGTTCATCGGTTCATCAGGTGCCGGTGGCACCAAGATCCTGCGCAGGATCTTCGGGGAACAAGTTGAAAACCTTGCTTCGTCTGGTGAATATCATTGGTTCTGCGGCAACTTCATAAAATATGCCAGCGATCTGACGGCGGACGACATGCCGGTAGATGCACATCAGCTGATTTCTCTTTGCGCGCCCCGGCCGGTTTTTATCAGCTCAGGTTCGCCGCAGGTTGAGGGACAGTGGGTAGATGCGAAGGGCATGTTCCTGGGAGGGGTACACGCCGGGCCGGTTTATAAACTGTTGGGAAAAAGAGATCTGGGTACCGCTGCGTTCCCAACACTCGGCACCTTCCTCGATGGCGACATTGCTTTCCGGCAACATGCGGGAGGTCATAGCACCGGCCCTAACTGGAGTACCTGGATCGCATGGGCTTGTAAATATTGGAGCGACTGCAAGTATTTCTGACGGCGCAACCATTTGCTTAGTGAGAATCCTTCAATCCGATCAGAGTTTTTAACCAAGGCACAACCGTCTTGTTTCTCATTTTTGGAAACATTTGGGTGGTTTCGGGAAGTACGGAGGATGGCGTAAATGTTGCGGTGCCAGACCTTGAGTACTGGGGTTGAGGATATATTGCTACGTTGTGAGCGATTTTTACCAGACGCACCCGCGCGGAGGTGGCCGGCGAAGGCAAAACACAACTCTTGGAATCCTAACAGTTGTTGGTATAGTTTTTATGGTATTTATATCACTCTTCAAACTTTGTACTGCCATGAAAACTCTAATGTCTACTATCTTCGCAAGTTTGACAATTTGCTGGATCGCTGCTGCCCAGGACTCCCAAGTTAGCAAGTCAAACGATGTTATTACGCCCGATCAAACGACTACCGCCCACATGTTGGCCACCGGTGAAGTAACCGTAAAACCCGAAAGCACAGATATCGATCTAACCGCTTCAGAAGCTGCGCACCCCGCGCCGCCTGTCGCCGAAAAAAGCAAGACCATTGTCATCAAAAAGTTGCTCGGCCCGAACGGTGAGCCTACTTTCCGCAAGAACGGCCACTATTATTATATGGACAAAGACGGTAAGCCAGTCGAGATAAATTCCGATGTGGCTGACGCGAAAGCGAGATGACGCCCGCGCCTTAATGATGGTGCACTATTATTGTCGAAATGTAACTTCAGGAGAATCTGTTTGTGTGTCTGCCGAAAAGAAATCGGCCAGTGCCGTTATTGCGGCGTAGCATATCCCATTCGTTAACAGTTAAGGTCGTCAGAATTCATCATCTTTACTATGCATTAGCCCTAGGCTAAACAGGCCTCGGAATGTTTTCCTCTCTCAGCATTTTATGATAATAAATGTAAGAAAGGACACCGGGCGCAAAGAATATCAACATGAACAATTGCGCAGGATGAAATCCCTGTACTGCAATTCCTGAGATCGTGGCGGCGACAAGGTCGAAAAATAATCCCGCATACGACCATTCCCGCACGAGCGGATAACCGGGAATAAGTATACCAATCGCGCCGAGAATTTTAGCGATGCCAACGAACATAATAAAATACTTGGGATAGCCGAGGGTGGTATGGATCAGGGCAACCGAATCCTCCGACATCATTATGTTCGGCACTGCCGTGGAAAACATGATCAACGCGAATAGTATTGTAAAGATCCAGTATAAGATTTTTGTTCTTTTCATGTTAGTCTTTTTGAGGGTTGGTAAGTTATCGATTGACATTAGTATGATACAAAGGTGCTGTGT
>DASUTP010000192.1:0-21288 GCA_036374515.1 Chryseolinea sp.
TCCTATGTTCACAGGAATTAACGCTGCGGCTACAGGCACTGCAAAGCGCAAGGCGTTAAAGAATATCGATCCGCAGTTATTGCCGTACGTCCTGTTTTACAAGGGTGAATTAAAACCCTATAAAGAAGCCCTTGAATTTGACAAAAAAGACGTACCGTATTTTTTTGTGCTCGATCCTAACGGAAAAATTGTGCACACCACGCTCGGAAAATACACCGAAGACAAGATGGACGAAATCGAAAGTGTAATAGAATAGGACTTTTCAGAAGATGGTCGATTTGTCTATCTTCGATCAATTTTCCGTTCATGCATGCTCTGAGTCTATTCGCATTGGCGCTCGCACCTGGTGCAGCGGTTATGATTTACATTTACCTGCGAGACAAACACGAACGTGAACCTTTGGGTTTATTGGCATTGAGTTTCTTGTATGGTGGCCTCAGTACCATTATCACTTTGTTCATCAGCTGGCCCGTTAACGCATGGATCCTGACCAAGGAAGATGACGTCGCACATCAATTTATCAATGCGTTTTTTAAGGTAGCGCTCGTTGAGGAATTCAGCAAGTTCTTTTTTGTGCGCTTTGTTCTCTTTAACAACAAGAATTTTAACGAACCATTCGACGGTATTGTATATGCTGTGATGGTGGGAATGGGTTTTGCCACCCTCGAAAATGTACTATACGTCTATCAGTATGGGCTGACTACAGGCATCCTGCGGATGTTTACAGCTGTTCCGGCGCACGCAACGTTTGCAATTCTTATGGGCTTCTTTCTGGGTAAGGCAAAATTCACTCATCGAAAAGTGTTTCTGTACAGCGCAATGTCCCTGATAACGGCGGCAATCTTTCATGGGTCTTACGATTATTTCCTTTTCATTTCTTTTGTCCCAGGAATATGGACGGGTGCCATTGTTTCTTTGGTGATTGGATTTGTGCTTTCCCGGAAAGCAATAAGACTGCACCAGCAGATTTCCCCGTTCATCGAGCAGGAGCTCAAATAATTCCTTGAGTGCACTTCATATTTTTTGTAGGAACGCCTTTAGATTTGTAGCTTTCTATGAGTCAAAAACTACGCTTATGGTCCGTGAGGCAATGGGTAAGCATTACCTGGGAATGAATAAAGAATTCCGCTTTCGCGGCGAAGAACCAGGCAGGCTGGAAAATTTCAGCGACGCTGTCTTCGCACTTGCCATTACACTACTGCTGATCTCTACGAGTGCGCCCACAAATTTAGAGCAGATAAAGCGATTCGCCTGGGAACTGATCCCTTTTTGTGCCTGCATCGTCCTTATCGTTCTTATCTGGCACGAGCATTTTGTCTTTTATTACCGTTATGGCCTTAGAAATACCAAAGTTGTTGTCTTGAACACGATCTTCCTGATCATCGTCCTGTTCTACGTATATCCCCTCCGGTTCCTGTGGAAGTTTCTTTTGCTCAATCCGCTGGCCCGTGTGTTTAATCAGGATGATATTCTGAAGGAGCTCTCACAAATGGCCAATGCGGGGGATACTTCCGCGTTAATGATCATCTATGGCTTGGGTGCAGCGAGCATATTTCTGATCCTGATGCTTATGTATCGGTATGCACTGAAAAACGCACAATTCCTTCAGCTTAGCCCGATTGAAAAATTTGATACACGGACGAGCATGATTTCAAATTTTCTGATGGCAACAGTCCCAATCCTTTCGGTCATCCTGGCCTTTCTGTTTAGAAATAATCCCTGGGGCGGAATGATTTCGGGTTTCAGTTATTTTTTATACGTGCCGCTCATGTTCACTTTCAGCGCCCGTAGAATGAAACAGCGCAAGAGCATTCTGGAGGAACACTCTCTTCTCACCGAAGCTTCCTCAGCGTGATGCTTGTTTTGAAAAACCCCCTTTCGATCAAGTCTACAAGCTTGTTCGGTGACGGGGAAATCTGATAAAGGGTTCCGCCACTAACATCAATCGAATCGATTCTAATTTGCTCGTTTAGGGTCAAAAGAAATTCGTCAAAGGATTTTTCCGCGGGCTCTATTAGCATGAAAGAGAGATCACCATTTTTCTCTTTTTTCAAAACTCGTAAAAGCCATGCCGAATTTGACTTCTCGTTAAAAAAATAATATCCCTTATATTTTTTCATGATGAGGCTGTCGCCTAAGATACCACGCGACGAGTCGCTTGGAATGTAATATCCAAATTTTGTTACGATCACCGTGTCTTTGCCTGCTGATTCCTCGATCACCAAATAAGTACCTCGTAATTCCCGGGGCATTTCAGAATGACTCTTGATGCCCCTCGGCTGAGGTTCTTTAAACGAAATTTCTTTGCATCCAAAGATTGATATAACCAGAATTGCTGGAAGTAACCTGTACATGATCGGAGATTGTACAAGCTAAGATAACAATAACTTTCAAAGCCTAATGGACTCTTAAGGCTTCCTGAACGTCCTGCAATAAAGTTTCCTGAGTCAAAGCTTCTTTGTTATCGGCTATTTGCATCCGCAAGGCCTTCAATCCCGTGGCACCAGGAAGCTCTTCCAATTCTACCACTTCCACTTTTCCGGTGACCAATTTTTTTTCGAGAAGATATCGGAAATATCGCTTGTACTCCTCCTCGACCTTACTTTGATTGAAAACTACCGCGATTTTGCCGGGTTGAGTGAGGCGCTCTCCGGTATTCTTTATATAAGCCTTATCAATCCTCTTTTTAACAATCTCATATCGAATATCGTAAGCCCCATCAACATCAAACTGTTTCTCGTCGGCGCGGAAGCGGATTGAGATCGGCTGATCATGAACTAAAATCAATTGGGTTATATCGAGTTCATTTTCCAATGTCGGTTTTAAAACTTCCATCTTTTGATGGATCCCGATCATGGTGATCAGCTGCCACAAGTGAAAATTCTTGAGATGAAATGCATCGAATGTTTGGTCTCTTACCAGGGAATTTCCTGCATAAAGTGTAAACTCAACACCGTCGGTTTTATACTTTTCGAAATAGTGCGGAAACATTTTCTGAGCCTCTTCCTCTGCTTCATCTAGATGACTTCCTATCGTCTGATTAATTAATGCAAGACTTTTTTCAAACGACTTTCGTCTTTTGTAGACAACCCCAAACTGAGGGTCCAAATGGTCACGGTAATTATCGATCAATTTCTTCAACGACTCGTCCGCCACAAACTGATCGATGAGCGGATTGATCTCAACTTTCAAAAATTCCAAAACATTGCTTTCATCTCCTGAAGCAAGTCCTCGGTTGATTTTTTTCAGCTGTTCTTCCGTCTTAAAGATCACTTCTTCGATCAAAGGAAATTTTCTGGCTGAATAGATCTTTTGCAAAAGTTGTTTCGCCAGCTTAAGATTTTCCTGCAAGTCATTCTGGATTGCAGAATTTCTTTCTATTGAGGAATTTCGTACATCCGACATTCCATACATCGGGTAGACGTCCTTAAAAACAATTTCTTCCATAGACGCCTTGGGATCGACTCTGCGCTTGTTCAATAGATTCATGCCCGCCTGGAAAAACCGCCATTGAACACTAGGATGTATTGCCGTGCACTCCTCCTGAATAATCGCGCGCACTTCAGTGGCCATTTCTTCCTTGACCCGTTTTACGGCAGCAGTAAATAAGGGCAATACGTTTTCGATTTTATGCGAACTGATAGGATTCAATTTCCCGGGGGTCGGCGTTGCCAACTCCAGCATACCAATAGTTTCCTCGCCGTCGATGAGCGGTGCCAAAAGGATATTGTTTATACCCTTTTCGAGCAAAGCTTCTTCAATTTTAGATCGATAAGGATACTCGCTTAAATTTTCGACGGTGATATATCTTTTCTCCGTCCAGCTTCTTTCATAAACCGATCCGGAATAGCTTTGGCATGGAGCGCCTTCCACCGTGCTTTGCGTTAAGCTTCTCCAACCGTCGGATGACGCGCTGGTGATAATAAGGTTGTTGGCCGTGTCACAATACGCCAGTCCCAACTGAATTTCCGGAATGCCAAAAAGGGACCTTAACTTTTGTTGAATGACCGTGAAGCTAGCTTCTTCCGACACGGCATTCTTTCTCAGCAAATCATATTTGATCGACGAAAGCATCTCCTGTTCCGTGACATCTACCAATCTCATTACCATGAATCCCTGGAACTCAAAATCCTCAGGCCGGATATACTGCATCCAGAGGTCGACATCGTATATTTTTTCTGTCAAGAATTTGAGTACGTGCCTTTCAATTGGTTTTATTTTTCCCCTGGAAATGATCTCGCAAAACTGATGGTTTATTTCGACGCGATAGACTTTGTCAAGCCCCGTGCAAGAGTTTCGCAACGTAAACAGCATTGGCTTTTCCAAGCCGATTTTTACGTTATAAAATTTCTCGAGGATCAATAAGCAGGCCTTTACTGTTTTTCCCAACATCATGCGGTTATTGGGAAGATTTGTGGTAACACAGGTTTCCATGTTATTAAAGTCGAGCGTGCGCTCAAATGCCTTGGTACTGTACAAGGCCTTAAAATCGAATGGAAATATTGCCGCAGCGATTTCATTTTCCTGATTTGCAGTGGGAATTACTGCTGTCAACAAAAAGTTGATTAACGCCCGGTGCTTTTCAAGCACTGTTTCATCATAGATGGGCTCGCGCAATTCAGGCGCTTCGTTTATCGCATTTAGCAATCCATCACTAAAGCCTGGTACGGTCCCCTCAGCAATACTTCTTTCCCAATGCTCTATCAGCAGCCGCAGGTTTAGAACCGAAGTGAAGGGAAACTTATTATTATCGGTAGAAAGATCCATCATCTTTGGGTTTTTAAGGGTGAACGAAAGAAAAACCAAGAGGTTATGTTGCAAGGGACGTAAATCCTTAAAATATATTTTTTTAACGTATTTTTTTTACAATATAATGGGCAAATCCCTTGACAAGCAGGGGTGAAACTTTCCAACTTTTGGGAGCTGTTTGGGGTCTAAACACCTAAAAATCGATTGCGAATTATGGGAAGTAGGATTGTTGTTTTGATTTGTGTGATGTTTTTGTGCGGATGTTCTTTTTCCGATGACGATCCGGGAATTTCAGTGTTTTCGGTCTCGTTCGATTTCAACGAGTCGGAGGACGGCTGGCGGGCAGACTTTACGGACCTGCCATCTTCAAGCGACGATTCAGCGTTTTATGAGCTGAAGTACGCGTATACAAATTTGCCTGCCAATCTGGCCTCCAAGAAGGCCATCATGCTTTCGGGAAACAATCATGGCGATGACCTCTTTATGTTTATGAAGCGAAAGATTTCAGGCCTGGCCCCCAATACATACTACACCCTTGTGTTCGAAGTTGAGTTTGCGTCGAATGCTCCCCAAGGCTCGCTAGATGTTGGTGGATCGCCCGGTGAGAGTGTCTATCTGAAAGCAGGCGCTAGCGAAATTGAACCTGTAAAAAATGTGGAAGGCGACAAATATGTTCTGAACATTGATAAGGGGAATCAAAGCACACCTGGCGCTAATGCAATTGTTCTTGGAAACATTGCAATCCCATCGACCGTGGCAGAATATACCATTATCACCCGGAATAATGCCTCCCCTTCGTCACAGCCCTTTATCGCAAAAAGTAACGGTTCGGGCGACATCTGGCTGTTGATCGGAACGGATTCGGGCTTTGAAGGAACCACTACGCTGTATTATACAAAGGTTAATGTGTTGTTTAGCGCTTCTAACTAGAAGCATTCTCTGTTTCCTTTGCCGGGATGATAAGGATCCAAACCTTCCTCCTCAACCGGCTGTTAGCTGATCCCGCGGATTTCGTGCAACAATTGCTTCGCATTGACCGGCACCATCCCCTGGCGGACATTCAGTGCATCCCATGGAGGATGATGGCGGCCAAAATTCTTAGATCACAATGAATTCGCTCCCTGCCAATTCTTTGCCGTTGGCTAAAATTCGGATGTAGTGCTTACCCCTGAAATGTTTTCGCGTGGTTAAATCCCTGAACGATTGTTTCCTGCGGATGTGGACTGGCTCATAGGGCTCGAAGGTGCTTTCACTCAGTTTAAAAACTTTCCGTGAAATTTTGCCGGTGCTTGTTTGATAGTCGATGGCGTACTCTAATCGAAAGAGAGCAGAACTCCGTTCCCGGCTGAAGAAGGTGAAATCAAAATCCAGCCGATCACCGATCCTTATTTTTTTGGGCGTATTGAATTCTTTTACGGACGCTTTTGCTTTCGGGTCGAAACCATGAAGAGTCAGGACCGCTTCGTTTCCCCGTTTCAAAAGTGTTCGACATCCATGTTTTATTATCCAATCGGTTTCCTTACTGATCCCCTTCCAATTCCTCGCAATCTGTAATGCAACTTCGGGATGATCCTTGGCAATATCATTTAAATTATTGGCCACACTTCGACGCACGTATTCCGATGGGTCCGTCTTTAGATTTTCCAATATCGGTAAAATAGGAGAGGGATCTCGTTTCAGGTCAGGCAGCCCCACCGCCCAGGGCAACCGTGGACGGCAGCCTTCGGACGCAAGGCGACGCACGGCTGCATCCGGGTGCGTGGACCAGCCTAACATGCATCTCATCGTCTCCCGTGGATACTTAATGATGAACGGGCGTATGGCAAACTCGGCGCTTACGAGTTTGGTACTTTCTTCGATAGCTTTCATCGAAAGCGAAAAATGACTCAAACCATAAAGCTCTATGTATTCCGGAAGGAAGATGAACGGATAGCTTTGAGCCTTCTCCCTTTCGCGAAGCAATCCACTTATGGACATAATCATTTCAATTGCCCTGGGATATTCTGGCGGAAGACATTGGTTCAACGCCCGGGTTACCTGTCGCGTGCGTTGCTTCAACTCCAGGTCCGGCCATTCGTTGTCAAAAACAGAGTAAACGAATTTCCGCTCCTCGAATCCCGGGATCACCTTCTTCAAGACGGGATAAAGACGCTCAAAGAAATTTACATCATACATGTATTTTAACGGTTCCGCCATAACTTTTTATATTTTTCATTTTTAGACAGCCACAAATCGTCGACGATGAGGGCCTCTTTGATAATTTCAAGAATCACTGGCTCGTCGATTTGCCTTACCGACGAAAAGCTCACGGTAAAGACCTGCTTCCGTCCCTCGCGTAGTAAAAGACCTTGGCTGTTAGAAAGCAAATTCCCATAGCAAAAACCCAGGGAAGCTTTGCTGTTTTTGGGGCCAAAGGGAGCAGACGCGGGCCAGATAAAACATACGCGCCGGTTGCGCGAAAAATAAGGAACGCCATACGACAATTTTTCGCGAAAACGTGGCTCCTTTTCCAACGCAAACCGGCGTAGCTGCGTTCATCGCCCGGCAAATCTCCAATGAATGCTTCCAGGTCCATGATTCAAGATTTGAAATCTAAATTGGCTAGGAGGGCTGACAGCGTTATGTCAGCAGAAAAAGCAGGGCAAAGATTTTAATGAAGATTTTAATTGCGGGTCAGTTGATCCTTAACTCTGCCTTCATTCCCCTAATATGGTTGAGCAAGGCCTGCTGCCAGGTAATGTCGGCATCCCATTTCGTGCCGAGAAAAACATTTCCGGAGTCTATATGCTTGAAATAAAATTTGAAGACCGGCGTATTTGCGGGAATGTTTTTTAGTTGCTGCTGACCCTCGGGATAAGTTACAGAAAGGATAGCACTTTCTGATTTTGTCATATCGTACCCGAGCATTTCCTTTGCAACTGAGCCACGGGCGTGAATAAAGCCAAGTACATACAGTTGGCCCTTTCTGCGAAGCTCCTTTTCAGGCACCCCCGGTTCTGTCATTGTAAATTTCAACGGATAATTATTTTTAAAAATGTCCTCCAGTTCCTTATCCACCACCTCATCGCCAGTTTTTGGAATTGCCAGAGGATCTACTTTCAGATCGCTTGCAAAAAATTCATTGCGCTTGCCTACGATCGATTCGATCATAGCGTCAGTTTCGGGCGAATCGTTCACCAAGAGGTTTTGCTTCTTCTGCGAATTCGCAGCGGTGGTATAGAGTGTTTTCAAGGCTTCGGGCAGCAACCGGTTTGTTGTTGACCACGCGTTTTGTTTTGGTTCGATAACATTTTCCTTTCCGGAAAACGGTGTCACAATTATTCTGAATCCCTCAACTCCTTTCTCAATAAAAACCAGATTCGATATCTCGCGTTTGGCGAGATAATCGCCGAAAGCTTTTGTTACATCATTGCTTGCAAAAAGCTTATCCATTTCGAAGTATATGATCGCGTCGATACCTGTCCGTTGAAAGGCCATTTGTATTTCGGATAGTTCTTTCGTGGTGAGCGTGTAGTGATAAAATCCAGCTGTTCGGGTGCTGAGCAATTTTTCCGGCAAACCTCCCTGCAGGTTCAATTGGTCGATCCGGTAATTTTCGGACGTGTCAAATTGCGCCATCAGCGGATGGAATCCGAGCAAGAATACGAGGAAAACGATCCTGGGATTTGACATTTGTGCGAAAAGTTGAATCATTAAATGAGTTTAAAAACGAAAATAAGGATTAATCATTTTCATAATCCAATAAAAAATCTGTCACCACCTTTTTTTAACGGATAAGCAGCCAAATCGTAAAGCATACCTAAAGTTCGATCAATCCGGGGTGCTTCGGCCCGACGAGATTTCTCGTCGTATCCCTTGAAAATATTTTGAGCCATTTCCTCAATTTACTTTTGGTCGCCGTGTGTAAACTATTTACCTTGTTTGATTCAAATTTTGACGAAAGACATGAAGATATTATTTATCACTTTGTTTAGCATGGTGGCCGTTGGAAATGCATTGGCTCAGATGAGTGCTAAACTTCAAGCCAAGATTGACAAAGAGGCGCGCGAAATGGAAATGAAGGTTATCGAATGGAGGCGCCATTTTCACCAATATCCTGAACTTTCAAACCGGGAAGTAAACACCGCCGCGATCGTTGCTGAACATTTAAAAAAAATGGGCCTAGAGGTTCAAACAGGCGTTGCAAAAACCGGTGTCGTAGGTCTTTTGAAAAGCGGGAAGCCGGGACCAGTGATTGCGTTGCGTGCGGATATGGATGCGCTTCCTGTCACTGAAAGAAATTCATTGCCTTATGCTTCCAAAGAAAGAACGATCTTCAACGATCAGGAGACGGGTGTAATGCATGCGTGCGGACACGATACACACGTTGCCATTTTAATGGCTGTAGCGGAAATATTATCGAGAAATAAAACCGATTTAAAAGGCACCGTGAAATTCATATTTCAACCTGCAGAAGAGGGTCCTCCTTCTGGTGAGGAAGGTGGCGCCGACTTAATGGTGCGGGAAGGAGTGTTGCAAAATCCAAAGGTCGACGTGATTTTTGGCATGCATATCCAATCGATCAGTCCCTTGGGTAGAATTACCTATAGGCCTGCCGGTATGATGGCTGCTTCAGATTGGTTTACCATCAAGGTAAAAGGAAAGCAAAGTCATGGCGCAGCGCCGTGGATGGGCGTGGACCCTATCGCCATATCGGCACAAATTATCAACGGCCTTCAGACCATTGTAAGCCGTCAGACAGAGCTGACCAAAGAAGCGGCGGTGGTCAGTGTCGGACGAATCAACGCGGGCATCCGCGAAAATATAATTCCTGAAGAGGCGGTGATGGCCGGTACCATCCGCACACTTGACAATGATATGCGCACCAAAATTCACGAAAAGATAAAATTGACGGCCACAAAAATTGCCGAAAGTGGGGGCGCGACTGCTGAAGTTACCATAGTAAATAAAACGCCTGTTACCTATAATGATCCGGAGTTGACGGAAAAAATGGTCGGCAGTCTGGAAAAGGCGGCGGGAAAGGAAAATGTAATGCGGATAAACGCAGTAACGGGTGCCGAGGATTTCGCTTTCTTTCAGCAGAAGGTGCCTGGCTTCTTTTTCTTCGTAGGCGCTATGATGGCTAATCAGGATCCTAATGTAGTCCCTTCGCACCATACGCCGGACTTCATGATTGACGAGCTTGGAATGCAGACAGGATTAAAGGCAATGCTTAACGTAACGCTTGATTACATGCATATGACTAAACGGTAAACGGCCGATAAAGCTTCATCATGCTGTTTCTCCTTTCATAATATTCTCCGTTCAAGGCAAATGCCAAACGTCTAATTTGCTGTCGTTTATCTGCCCTTTATTTCATGGGGTTTACGTACCTATATTTCTCCATTTAACTGAACGATATGATTACGAGACGAAATTTTTTTATGAAAGCCGGAGGCTTGGCGTTTGGAACACTGCTGCTTCCCAAAATTAGCAAAGCAGAAAAAGTCAAAAATATTGGCATTCAACTCTACAGTGTACGGGCTGAAATGCTCGCCGATGCTGTGGGCACATTAAAGCAATTGGCGAAGATTGGCTATAAAGAACTGGAGTCGGCCCGAAGCGAAAAGGGAAATTATTATGGACTTCAGCCAAAAGAAATTAAGAAAATTGCATCTGATTTGGGGATGACACTGCGGAGTGGGCATGTGCACATAGACAAAGACTGGCAGCGCTCGGTTGACATGGCAGCGGAAGCAGGCCAGGATTATCTCGTTTGTTCGTCGCTTCCCTCAAAGGGCCAAACAGTCGACAATTACAAAAAGGTTGCTGACACCTTTTCAAAAGCAGGTGAAGACTGCAAGAAATCAAAAATCGTTTTTGCATATCACAACCACGAATATGAATTTGAAAAGGAAAACGGCCAGGTATTGTACGATGTATTACTAACCAATACCGATGCCAACCTTGTTAAATGGGAACTCGACCTTGGATGGGTAGTAGCTTCCGGAAATGATCCGCTTGCGTATTTCAACAAGTACCCAGGCAGATTTCCATTATGGCATCTAAAAGATATGGATGTAGCTAAACAGCGAAGCACAGAGTTTGGAAAAGGTCAAATCAAGGTTTTAGAAATACTCAAAAACGGTAAGAAATCGGGTGTAAAGCACATTTTTGTGGAACAGGAGGAATATGCCAGTACGGCCTTGGAAAGTATGAAATATGACTTTGACTACCTTCAAAAACTCGAGTTTTAGAGTTTTTCAATCCCCTGACCGTCAGCAAAATGTGGGTATAACTACCGGGCATTTTTTTATTCAGCCACCTGAGTAATAAAACATCGTTTGAGTATTATCCCGTTAAAAAAATAATGCCATTTACATTATCTTGGCGATTAATTTCATTTTGTTATCCATGAGTCGTTGGTGCTTCGTTTTACTCTTATTGCCGGTCATCCTGAAAGCACAATCCTTAGAGGAGTTAACGGTTGAAAAGATAATGCGGCATCCGAAATGGATAGGAATTGCCCCTAACAATATTTTTTGGTCCCCGGATAGCAAGACGCTGAATTTTTACTGGAACCCTGAAGGTGCGCTTTCCGACTCTTTGTATTCCATAACAGTTCAAAATCCGGCGCCTCACAAATTAACGCTTGCCGAAAGGCGTACTACGCCGGCACGATATGGCAGGTGCAACAGGGCGAATACGCAAATGACCTACGAGAAGAACGGCGACATTTTCTTGTATGACATTTCCTCCAAAAAGATCTCACAAATAACGAGTACCATTGCGCAGGAGTTCGGACCATATTTTTCGGGCGATGAACGGAAGATCATTTTCAACGTCGGCCACGATGCCTACAGCTGGGAGTTAAGCACCGGGAAGTTCGCCCAGCTGACAAATTTTGAGAAGGGAAGCAAGCCGGCACCGGTTGTTTCAGAACAGGAGAAGTGGTTGAAAAAAGATCAGCTTGCGCATTTCGAAGTTTTGAAAGAAAGAGATACGAAGCACGAACTGAAACGAAAGAACAAGCGCGCGGAACAACCTAAGAAACCGAAGGTAATTTACCTCGACGACAAGCTGGTGGAAATGGTGCAGGTAAGTCCCGATGAAAAATTCGTTTTATATGAAATTGCAAAGAACACAAACCCAAAGAAAGCCATCGTTCCAAATTATGTGACGACCTCAGGATTTACGGAGGATATCAACACCCGCACAAAAGTGGGGGAACCTGTTGCCTCCAGTGAACTTTACATTTATGATATAGCGGGGGATACGGTGTTTAATGTCAATACGGACAATATCCCAGGTATAGCCGATGCGCTGCCCTTCAAAAAAGAAAATTCAAAGTCCAGAAAAATTGAACCGAGACCGATTAATTTCTCAGTAATTAACTGGTCTGACAACGGTGCATATTGCGTCGTTATAATACGGTCGTTGGATTTCAAGGATTGCTGGATCATGCGTTTGGATCCATCAACACAGAAGTTGTCCTTACTTGATCGTCAACACGACGATGCCTGGGTAGGGGGACCGACAACAAAAGGCTTTGGCGAGATCTCCCCAATGGGTTGGCTTCCCGACAATAAACGAATCTGGTTTACATCTGAAGAAACCGGTTACTCGCACCTTTATACCATCGACGTTACCACCGGAAAAAAACAGGCTCTGACCAACGGTAAATTTGAAGTTCAGCACGTCAAGCTATGTAACAGCAAGAAATACTTCTACCTTATCACGAACGAAGTTCACCCTGGCGAGAAGCATCTTTACAGGCTTGCCTCAAACGGTGGGAAGTTAGAACGTCTTACGTCCATGACTGGTGCGCACGAAGCCGAGGTTTCCCCCGACGAAAAAACAATTGCCTTTAGATATTCTTACAGCAACAAGCCATGGGAATTGTTTATCATGGAAAACAAACCTGGGGCAACAGCGAAGCAAATCACAAATTCCTTAACAAAGGAATTTACTTCGTATCCCTGGAGAGATCCTGAGGTCATAACGTTCAAGGCACGTGACAATGCCGACGTGTACGGAAGAATCTACAAACCTGCACAACCCAACGGTGCCGCTGTGGTTTTTGTGCATGGGGCCGGATATCTCCAGAATGCACACAAATGGTGGAGTAATTATTACAAGGAGTACATGTTTCATAACCTTCTGGCGGATAAGGGTTATACCGTACTGGACATTGATTACCGGGCAAGCTCCGGATACGGACGGGATTGGCGAACGGGAATTTATAGACACATGGGAGGCAAAGATCTTACGGATCATCTCGATGCCGCGAAATTATTAGTCGATGAATATGGGATTGACGCAAAACGCATCGGCATCTATGGTGGCTCGTATGGAGGTTTCATTACGTTAATGGCGATGTTTACAGCCCCTGATGTTTTTGCTGCCGGCGCCGCGCTTCGCCCGGTAACGGATTGGGCACACTATAACCATGCTTACACGGGGTGTATCCTGAACATGCCGTATGAGGACAGCGTAGCATATGCCAGAAGTTCACCCATTTATTTCGCGGAAGGCCTGAAAGGCGCTTTGCTTATTTGTCACGGCATGGTGGATACCAACGTTCATTTTCAAGATGTCGTCCGCTTGTCGCAGCGATTGATCGAGTTAGGAAAGGATAATTGGGAACTGGCTGTATATCCGATGGAAGATCACGGATTTGTTGAGCCCAGCAGTTGGACGGATGAGTACAAACGCATACTAAAATTGTTCGAAGAGAATTTGAAGCAGAGGAAGACACCTTGAGTGCAACGTCGCTGTCAGATTTTATCTTTCCGTTTCTTTTTCTTTTTCTTGGAAGGTTCTGCCGGCTGCTGTTGGATTTGGATTTGCTTGTCGAGTTCCGTCTGTTTTTCTGCCAGTTGCTGCTTCGTCGCCTGAAGTTCATGACTCAACTTTTCTACCATCATTTGACTGGAAATATTTTCATCGTCCTGTATAAGCCGGTTTTTTAATTTCATGATCCGGGCAAAGCTTTCGTCAATCCGTTCTTTTTTTATTACCCCTTGATTCACAAAATCCCGTATGATAGAATGAACCTTATCCACCGTTCGCACGTCGCTGCCTTGTATGTTGTTGGAAAATGTCATGATGTCAACTCCTCCATTAATTGCCAGTTTAATAGCATCTTCGAGGCCATAATGCTTTGTAATTGCATGCATTTGCATATCGTCGGTAAAGATCACGCCGTTATACTTCAACCTTTTGCGAAGTATTCCGTCGAGAACATCCGCGGAAAGCGTTCCTGGATTTCCGGCCTTATCCAGTTTTCTGTTTACTATGTGTGACGTCATGATGGCGTCAGCATAGCCCGAGTCGATAAGACTCTGGTAAGGTTTAAGCTCTCTCTCTTCCCAGGTGTTGGTTACATCCGCTATGCCGAGGTGAGTATCGTCTTTGGAACTTCCGTGGCCTGGAAAGTGCTTCAGGGAAGTCAATACGTTATACCGGTGATGTTCCTTAATAAACTCTTTTGCAAATAAAATTACAGAATCCTCATTGGCAGAAAAGGCCCTGCCATATTTCGCGATTATCGGGTTGGTTGGATTGGACGCAAGGTCTACCACCGGCCCGAAGTTAATGTTGATGCCCAAGCCGGCCAACGTAGAGGCTGTTGCCTCAGCGTAGAATCGCACCGAGTCCAAGGTTGACGATTTGCCCATCGCTGCTGCGGTTATCGACCTCGGGAAGCCATATTTGTCTTTCAAGCGGTTCACTCGCCCGCCCTCCTGGTCGATGCCAATAAGCAACGGAATCTTCGCGGCTTGCTGATAGGTCCAGGTAATTTTTTTTAGTGCGACGAACGAATTCGTGGGCGGAATATTTTTCTCGAAAATAATGATAGACCCCACCTTTCCTTGCCTGATTTCTTCCAGCACCTTTGTGTCTACGGCTGGCCCTGGAAATCCAATCAGAATCATTTGTCCGATTTTGATATCCAAACTGTCGAGTGCCTGTGATCTGCCCTCAACAATTGGAATGGATGCTATAACCAAAAAAAAGATTCTAATACTTTTCATAGATCGATCGTAAAATATTCTCCATGTTTCGCCTGATATCGTTGACGGAGGCCGTAAAATTATTGTTCATAAACGCAAAGATCAGCGTCTTGCCTTTTTTTGTCACTAAATATCCGCTCAGGCAGTGGTTATTACTCAATGACCCGGTTTTTCCAAAGATATAGGGCTGCCCGCCATAATACCAACTTTTAATCGTTCCAGACTTACCTCCGGTCGCCAAAAGGGCGAAAAGGCGTTCGCGTGGCACGCGTTGATAAATCTTTTCCCATAGCTGCACAATTGAACGTGGAGTGAAAAGATTATACCGCGACAATCCGGACCCATCCACCCACCGAGGTTCGTCCATCAGGTCCTGGAGAAAATTTTTCTTCATGTACTTTATGGCTATTTCGGGCTTCAGCGTATCGCTTAACGCCTGACTGCACATCAGCAGTATTTGCTCGGCGATAAAGTTGTCGCTATCCTGCATCATCACTTTGTAGATGCTGTCAACGGGGATGCTATACAAAGTGAGTGCGTTTTTCGGTACGGGTTTATCCACTAACGTGACACTTTTGTTCAAAGTATCCGAAAGCAAAGTGGTTGTTAGTGCCGGTATGACTTTAAAAGGCACATCGGTTTCGAAATCCTTTTGCGAAAAGCCAGGATGAAAAACAAACTCGTTACTCTCCAGTCGCCTGATAAGTTTAGCCTTCTTTTCCTGGGTGTCGACTTTCAAATAATGTTTAAAATAAGGTGGTTGAACCTCTAATTTTTTTCTGGCCACCTTCAAGGTCAGAAGATTACCGTAAAGGGGAAACGGAGATCGCTCGGCCGAATAATAATCGTTGTAGTCATCCCAGGCCCAGCCGGACCCAAAGTTTGTCGTCTGAAAATTCCGGTCCGAAAAAAACAGGGGACGTGAGGCCGTTTTTAAGAATGAGTAGACCCGGTTGTTGTCATACACTTCCTTGTATAAGAACGAAGGGTCGCCGGTGCCCCAAAATACTAAAGAGTCAGCCTGCAACACATAGCGCAAGGCGGGAACGGAGTCAGTCAAGAGCGTCAGTCCCGCATAGAATGTAAAAATTTTTGTGTTTGAAGCAGGAGTAAAATAATGGCTTGATCGATATTCATAGATCGACTTGCCTGCGTCAAGATCGTACAACGCAAAGCCTGTGTGATCATGAAAGGTCTTGTCGGTCGCCTGAAATGTCTTATTAAGAGCCTTTCGTGAGAGGGGTGAACAAGCAAAGCACCAGGAAGTTAAAATTAGAATACCAATACAATTCCTCATGCCTGCGAACCCAAATAGCGTTCCTTCAAGATGTTTCGATGATGCGATTCGTGCCCTGGAATGATGTATCCCAAATTCAGCACAGAAAGCTCCAAATTATTTGCAAGTCCTTTTCGCGTCAGCATCTCCGGTGTAAAATTTACAAATAAATCGATCGTCGTCATTCGCAGCCTCTCCATTTCGTCTGCGATTTGTTTAATGTTCCGGTTGTTTGCATTCGCTTCCGGCGCATAATCATTTTCCTCGAACCCGGGCAAATTGGTTTTGTCATTCCTGGCAAATCGCAGGGCACGATATGCAAGGATTCTCTCCGTGTCTATCATATGACAAAGGAGTTCTTTTATGCTCCACTTTCCGGGCGCATAACGATGTTCACCCTTTTCTTCCGGTATCGACCGCACAAGATTCAATGTTTCGTTGGAAGAAATTCTCATGGCTTCCAGGAGGTCGTAGTTCTTGACATGTTGTACGTAGCGGTTGTGAAAGTCAGGAAGCGTGCTAAAGTCGGGTCTCGTCATACGTTTTTGTTTATTTATTTGATTCATTAGGAAGGTTGATCTTAATGGTTGTGCCTGCGCCAAATTCACTTTGAAGCGAAATGGTTCCACCCAATTTTTCTACCGCTTGTTTTACAATGTACATCCCCAGTCCTGAGCCCTGCGACCGCTCCGTGGCACGATAAAACATATTAAAGATCTTGTCTGTGTGTTCTGCCTTAATTCCTATGCCATTGTCCACAAACGCAATTTTAACGTTCGTCGGCGCAATGGCAATTTTTATTTTCAGAAAACTGTTACTCTTGGGGTTGTAATACTTGTAGGCATTGGAAATGATATTACTGAAAATAATATTGATCCTCAGTTTATCTGTCCTGAATGGGACGTGGTTGTTTGTGACGGACAGGTGCGTTTTTACTTTCGCGAAATTTTCCAAATATTCTAATTCCCTGATCGAATTCCTAGCAACTTCTTCAAGGTTGACCGGAAGCATTTCAGGCTCAACACGGTTAACCCTGGCATAGTTTAGCATCGAATTAATGAAGTTGTCCAATTTGTTGATCCGGTCCCTGATCTTTTCAAGATAGAGGCGATTGTTGTCGGGATCATTATCCAGTGTTGCCAGGTTCAATAAACCCATAACGGAACAGAGCGGCGAACGCAGATCGTGAGACGTTTTATACATCAGTTGATCGAGTTCGAAATTCCGTTCAGACAATTCGTTCAAGGCGTGCTTGAGCTCCTCTTCCTGTGCGGCAAGCTGAAGATTTTGGCTGGTTAGCTCCTCATTTAACCCCTTGAGCTTATCCTCGATTCTTCTGCTCTCGGTCACATCTCTTACAAACAACGCTGATCCCGTAACCTTGCCCTGCTCATTATAAATCGGATTGTACGCCGTCTCCAAAATAGTTTTATTCGAAAGCTCCAGCTGACTCTTAAACCTTTTTCCGGCAAGGGCCTTGTTGTTTTCGCGCTTTGTGATCTTGGAAATCAAAGGAGGAAGGGCTTCTAACACGTTATCACCCGCTTTAATATCTTTCCCAAATTCCTTTCGCATGCTTTCTGCGTGCGACTGGTTGAAAGTTATGTATCGATAATTTTTGTCAATGGCCAAGATCCGGTCAGCCGTGCTTTCCATCACAGCTTGTAAGTTGGAATTGATAGACTTTATGATTCCTTCGAATTGCTTTCTTTGGGTAATGTCCTGCACAAAGACAGCAACGCCTTTTACTTTAGACTTATCGTCCCGTATAGGGTTGTACGTTGTTTGAATGTGCCCTTTATAGCTCGGGTGATCAAGCTTGTGTTCACTGTAGTAGTGATTTCCTTTTAACGCCTTCTGAAGTTCTGACTTCACCCACGCTGCTTCTTTTGAATGCTGAAGGTATTGAATTTTATTGGAGCCGACTTTTATGTCCGCATCGTATAGAATATTCATTATTTTGCGATGGTGCTGATTAAAAGCCGTATAGTTCAGCTTCTGGTCGACAGAAAAGATGGATTCATTTGAGCTTTCCATCACCGCTTCCAGATTGGCATGGAGTTGTTTGATTTTTTCCTGCGCTTTTTTAATCTCGGTAATTTCAGTGATAAAGCCAATGATGAATTTTTTTCCATTTTCATTCTTATAAACAGATTTCACAGTCAATAAATCATGAACCGTCCCATTAGGTGATGTTACCTTTTCTTCGTTGACAATGGTACGTCCTTTCCGGAGCACCTCGCGATCTACTTTCATAAAGACTTTTGCTTCTTCCGGTGACCAGAACTCGCCGTCCGATCGACCGATCAGCTCCTCTTTCGTGCGACCGATAAGGTTGCAAAACTCCTGGTTGACCAACACCCACCGATGCTGTGAATCTTTTACAAAGATGGGCGCTGCAACCGTGTTGATAATATTGTCCAGGAAATTCTGGGATTCAATTTTTTCGCGCTCTGCAATTTTCTCTTTCGTAATATCACGGATAGAACCGACAAAATAATCTGACCTTCCCTCCTTCTTCAAAAGGCTTACATTGATCACCCCTAAAAACTTTTCGCCGTTTTTCTTTCGGAACCAGGCCTCGACGCCTCTTAATTTTTCAGACGATTTTAGATTTTTTACGATTTGCAGCCGTCGCTTGTTGTCTACATAGAAATCCGTCAGCTTCAGTTTTAAAACCTCGTTCACGGATTTGTAGCCCGATAATTTCAGGAAAGCGTCATTGACGTATAAAAATCTCGATTCCAGAATCCCCATAAAAATTCCTTCGGACAAATTTTCGGTGATCGACTCCAGCAATTGCTTTGTCCTCCGGATCTTTTCCTCCGCAGCCTTTTTTTCTGTTATGTCCCGAAAATTTGAAACGATGCCGCGAATCTCAGGAACATGATTGAAGTTTGTCAGCAGTGCTTCGGACCAAATGTATCCGCCATTCTTTTGCCTTATTCGTTGAAAAAGTGTTATGGTTTTTCGCGGCTTCTTGAGAAGGGAAAAAAATAAGTTGCTTGTTTGTTCGATGTCATCCGGATGAACGAAATCGGTACCGAACTTTCCTAATACTTCTCTAACATTGAACCCCAAGATCTTTTTTAGCGATCTGCTGGCGTACTTAATTCTTCCACTAGAATCATAAACCACAATGGCGTCGTGAGCATTTTCAATTAATGCCTGAAAATGTCCTTCCTTTATCGCGTTGCCAGACTTTTTCTTCGGTTTTGACTTCATTCTTGAATTGGTCTTGTTTATTCCAACTCAGTAAAAATCTTTTCGTTCACACTTTTGGTTACCGATACATCTTTCGGACCGCCTCCTTCCGAACGGTCAGCAGAGAGCAAAATATTTCCATACCGTTTGTAGTTATCCCAGGGAAGAACAAACGTAGCAGAATCCTGACTGGGGTTGCTATAGTGTGCCCACTGCTTAACGAGATTGTCCGCCAAGTCGACATAGACATGATACCGGGTTCCTGGCAGATCGCCTTGGTTATAGTTTATCTGAAGAACATTGCAGCGACCCCCGGTCTTTAATGTATCTTCCCCAAGATATTTTAGCGTGACACCAGCATCCTTTAGCTTAAAGGGCATAACAAGCCAATACGCATCCTTACTCCACAGCGTTTTTGCCGTTTCCAACATTACCCTTACCGAATCATCGGCGGTGAGTTCCTTTCCCTTTATAAAGACTTTACCAGTGGTGCTCTCCAAGTCTAACAGATAGGTAACTGAATCGGAGAATGATTCAATGCGCACCCGTGATCTTTTCTTATCCCACACCAGCTTTCTGACATCTGCTGACTTCCATGAGATAAAGCGGGTATCGTTCCAGTTTTCCCATCCACCCATCGCCACCATTATACTATCTGCAAGCTCAACAGCAGCAGGATCTGAATTAGCGAGATCAAATCCGTCCGCCGCCGGATTTTCAAAGGCTGTACCTTCATTTAGAACGTTGCAGGCATTAACGGATATAATCATCACTAACCCTACAATAGTAGCTTTAAAACTCATCACCTCAGACCTGGGGTTATTAGGTGAAATTAAGAAATTTAAGACGAATGTTAGCCACTAACTGATTCTGCTCCAGTTCACGGCGGTTTTCCGCATCGATTCTATTTGCGTCCGTATCATTTCGTTTTGCGGTTTTGAAAGGTCGGGATCTTCTTCCAAAAGTTCTATCGCTTTGTCCCGGGCTCTCTGAAGCAGCTGGCCATCTTTTCCAAGGTCGGCAATGAGCAGATCCAGCACACCACTTTGCTGGGTACCCAAAAGATCACCTGGACCCCGAAGCTTCAGGTCCGTCTCTGCTATTTCAAAGCCATTGTTAGTTCCTACCATTGTCTCGATCCTGGTTTTTGAATCAGCTCCGAGCTTATAGCTCGTCATCAGAATGCAATAAGATTGATCCGCGCCACGTCCTACCCGTCCACGCAACTGGTGAAGTTGCGAGAGCCCAAAACGTTCTGCGTTTTCGATAATCATAACGGAGGCGTTAGGCACATCCACCCCCACTTCAATTACGGTGGTTGCCACCATTATTTTCGTTTCGCCCATCAAAAACCTTTTCATCTCATAGCTTTTTGCCTCAGCTTTCATTCTCCCATGCAGAATGCTGACGGGAATTTCTGGAAATGCACGTACCACACTTTCGTAACCATCCATCAAATGTTTCAGGTCAAGCTTTTCCGACTCTTCAATTAACGGATACACACAATACACCTGACGACCAGTCTCTATTTGATCTTTAATGAACTGGTTAACCTGTAAGCGGTGGGCGTCATACCGGTGGATGGTTTTGATGGGCTTTCTTCCAACCGGAAGTTGATCGATCACAGAGATCTCGAGGTCGCCATATAACGTCATGGCTAGCGTCCGCGGAATAGGGGTAGCGGTCATCACGAGGATGTGTGGATAAAACTCATTATTCTTCTGCCAGAGTTTGGAACGTTGTGCTACGCCAAATCGATGCTGCTCATCAATGATCGACAGCCCGAGATTTTTAAACTTAACTTCCTCTTCCAGCAATGCATGCGTTCCGATAAGAATACCCAATTCTCCATTTTGCAATTTCTCGTGTATTGAAGCCCGTTCCGATTTTTTTGTCGAACCCGTAAGAAGGGCGATCGAAATTCCCATTAGGTCTGCATAGTTTTTCAGGTTCTTAAAATGTTGCTGCGCCAGAATTTCGGTGGGTGCCATTAGAGCACACTGAGCCGCATCGCCCAAAATGACCAACATGCAGATGAAGCTGACGATAGTCTTGCCGCTGCCA
>DASUTP010000193.1:0-2687 GCA_036374515.1 Chryseolinea sp.
TGCAATTGCGTCATGTAAAGCAACCGATGTATGGGTGTATGCCCCGGCATTCAGAATGATACCATCAAAGGAAAAGCCCACCTCATGTAACTTGTTGACGAGCTCTCCTTCAACATTCGACTGGTAATAGTGCAGATCAATTTCGGGAAACCGCCTTTTTAATACTCCAAAAAAAGCTTCGAACGATTCATTGCCGTAGATGGATGTTTCACGTTTGCCGAGGAGGTTGAGGTTGGGACCGTTGATGATTTGTATCTTCATAAAAGCAAGTTAATAAAAACTTAAAGCCAGGTCGCATTTCTTGTTTTTTAGAATTTGTAAAAGTTACTTCGCCCTATGTGGGAGCAGCATATTAAATATTACGCCAACTATCTGAAACTCGAGCGGTCCCTTTCTTCCAACTCGGTCGAGGCGTACGTCCATGATGTGCAGCTTCTTCATCAATTCATGGCGATGAAACATTCTCAGGTGACGCCCCTGAAGACCAGTGCAAGAAATCTCCAGGAATTTTTACAATACATCAATGAGCTGGGAATGTCTGCGCATAGCCAGGCGCGTATACTTTCCGGAATCAAGGGGTTCTATAGATATCTGCTTTTCGAAGAACTTATAGAAAAAGATCCGACAAACTTGATCGAGGGGCCTAAGCTTGGCAGAAAGCTGCCCGATACATTGAGCTATGTCGAGATTGAAAAACTTTTTGCTGCAATCGATCAATCAAAGCCCGAAGGTGGCCGCAACCGCGCGATGCTTGAAGTGCTCTACAGTTCAGGGCTACGCGTGAGTGAGCTGGTCGACCTCAGATTAAATAACATCTATAATGATATCGGCTTTCTTCGCGTCATCGGGAAAGGAAACAAGGAGCGCCTTGTTCCAATTGGGAGGGATGCGTTAAAGTATACTAAAATTTACATGGACGAGATCAGGGGCAAGCCGCCGCAAAAACCACCGCAGAAGGGATTTGAATCGTACGTTTTCCTTAACAGAAATGGGAAGAAGCTTAGTCGCGAAATGGTCTTCATGATCATCAAAGCCCTTGCGTTACAAATCGGATTAAATAAACGCATAAGTCCCCATACGTTCCGGCATTCCTTTGCCACGCATTTAATTGAAGGAGGCGCCGACTTAAGGGCGGTACAGGAAATGTTGGGGCACGAATCGATTACCACAACGGAAATTTACACCCACCTGGATCGTGATTATTTGAGACAGGTAATTCAGGAGTTTCATCCGAGAAGCAAATAATGGGATCATCTGGTTTGCTCCCTTAAATTTTTTGGATGAGCCCCTTAGAATAGTAAGCTCAGATTCATACTCATACTTTTTTGAGCAATGGAATATAATTCCTCCACATCTTTGCCGGAACTTGAATAAAGCAACACCATGTTTCGTGCGGAAGTAGAGACATATGCTTGCTTGATCTTCACATATTTTAAGATCGAGATGGGAAACCGGTAGCCGATTGTCAGATCACGCAGTTTGATTTGCGTTCCGTCGTACCTATCCAGGACCGGGAATCCATCATGAGAACCGGCATAGGAATAGAATGTTCCCCCTTTTCGGGCGTCAACCAAAAAATTCAGCGCAAAATTTTTCCAGGTCACTTGATTTAGCAGGCTGGAAGTCCAACCTGGTGTAGGTTTGTCAAGGCCATAACTGAAGGATGAGCCTTCGCCTACTGTCGTCTTGGTAGACGTCCATAAGAGTGTCGTTTTGTACTCTAGCCGCTTAGCTTTTATAGGAGTCGCGGTCATAATAAGCTCGTACCCTCTTTCTGTTAAGTTTACATCGTAGGTGCTACCAGCATAATAACCGGTGCTTGGTATAAATGCCTTATTATTGTGCTGTTCCCTATCATTGAAATAATTTAGGGTCACTCCAATTCTTTCACGTGCAAAACTCAAGTCCGTGCCTATTTCTAATACATTTTCAGGAACTCTTACCAGGTAGTTTCCAAAGTATTTATCCTCATACATTCTGCCGATGCTACCTCTGATCTTACCAAAGGAAAAAGTGGAACTGCTCCAGCCAAACGCATCACTGAAAATAAATGCGAGCGAGGCAGAATGACCCGGCTGTTGTACGCTCGCAGGAATTTTGCTGGAGACATCCTTACGGAAGTTGAAGTTTCCAAAGAGAATATCTTTAACACCCAAATGAACACCTGTCAGCCAGTATTTTTCGGTGTATTCCTGGCGTGACTCGTAATGATAGGTCTGCGTGTTTTCAGTGACATACTTATTTCTTTTATAATCCCACGATTCGTACTGAAAGCCGATAAAGGGCGAAAGTGAAAGTGATCGTGTTTTATTTGTATTGACAGTCGCAAAAAAGTTTATTAATGAGCGGTGCTGGTCCGATCTTTCGCTGGAAATAATATCTGAAGTGATTTTCGTGTTATCCGTAACTTTGCCCAAAGAACTTTGTGAGGTGAGCGTCAGCCAGCGCGTTGGATCATATTGCAGGATCAAATTCCCCTGCAGCAAATTTCTGTGAAGGTGCGTTGAATTTTTTGCGACCACCAAGCTATCGCTAACATAATGGAAAACCGTATCGATAACCTGATCAGCGCTGTCGCGAATTTGTTCTATTATGTAATTTGAGCTGTCGCTGACAACGTATTTTGAAACTGAACTCTCGCTCCTAAATACGTTGTAAAGATTGTCTACGATTATCCTTGCCTTGAA
>DASUTP010000194.1:0-10074 GCA_036374515.1 Chryseolinea sp.
GCTGTTAACTGTCGAGGGCCTTGTAAGTCTTGCAACCCTCACCTTTCTTGAAATTATCCTTGGGATCGACAACATAGTATTCATTTCAATTATAAGCGGAAGATTGCCGGCTCAACAGCAGGGTAAGGCCAGGAGCATCGGGATTATTCTTGCACTGGTAGCTCGTATACTGATGTTACTAGGGGTGAGTTGGATTATAGGTCTGCGGGCAACCATCTTTACGATAGGTACATTTTCCTTGAGTTATCGCGACCTGATCTTGATAGCCGGTGGCTTGTTTTTGCTGGCAAAGAGTGTTTCCGAAATGCACGCCAGGCTTGAGGGCAGCCATGAGGAGAAAAAAGTGAAAACGACAACATTCAGGGCCACCATCATTCAGATTGTCGTGCTGGATTTGGTTTTTTCGCTCGATTCAATTTTAACGGCCGTCGGTTTGGTAGAAAATCTTCCGATAATCATCATAGCCATTGTGATTTCGCTGGGGGTAATGCTCATCTTTTCTCGAAGGATCAGCTCGTTTATCAACGATCATCCAACCATGAAGATATTGGGAATTTCCTTCCTGCTGATGATCGGGATGTTGCTTGTCGTCGAAGGCTTCCACGTCCATGTTCCTAAAGGCTATATTTATTTTTCCATGGCATTTGCGCTAGGTGTGGAAATATTGAACATGAAGGTCAGAAAGAATGTGGGCCGGAAAGTCCCAGGCTAGCCGGTTTTCTTGAATCCAGCGTAGGCCTTACAGTAGTTCAATACTATTGAATAGTTTTTCATTACGTCCATTCCTACGGAAGCATAATTATGCCAATCCGATTGTGTAATCCCTGCAGTAATCGCCAGGATTTCGAATGTATTGAGAATTAACTTTGAAGCCGTTGTTTCAGTGCCCATCACATTTCCATTGAGACCCCGACCCAGGATCTTTCTATTATTGCCTTTGGGAAATTTTTTCAGGTCCGTTGTTTTCATAAGCAAACCCAACGATGACCCAGTGTCCAGCATCAGATCGCATGGATGAGGGCTGTTGTCTTTAAAGAAAACCTGGGATTTGATAAGAGGGCGCGAGTCTTGGATTATAAGGGGAATTTTTTCATAGTCCTGAGACAACTCCGAAATTAAGGCTGGTCGAAAAGTGATCAGTTGTCGGACGGGATCTAGCTCTACTTCAAATTTTATAAATATATCGTAACCAATTACGCCGTGAATATTCGGATAATTCGCGAACAGGTTTTGTTCGGGCACGATCACCAATGGAATATTTTCTCCGATCACTGCTTGAATCGATACTTTATTGTTCAACGAAAGCTTCCCAAGGACGGGTGCGCCGTCGCCCAGACCGGAAAACTGAACTTTTTGCGTAGGTTCTACGTGAAAAAATTTCTGAAAACGTTTGCCGAATAATACCAAATTCCGGCACCCCGTGTCAAGCACAAGGTTGACCCGAACGGAGTCGTTGATAACGACTGGCAATACGATTAGATTTTGGATGCTTTGAAACTTCAGGGTTACTTCTGAAATATGATCTGGAATGGAAAACCCGGCTTTTGTGCCGGCAGCCTGCAACGAAAGCGTCGCTAAAAAAAATAGCGTCGCCAAAAAAATGTGAAGGGATTTCATGTGGTTTTCTCTAAGGATGAGAAAAGCTACATCACCTATTGTTGCTGCGTAACACGCGCTAAGGCTGATTTTTTATGGCGTCTAAAAGGGCCGTTGTAAAGCGCGGATGGAAGGTTTCAATCGAATGCGGTACTGCTAGCGGTAATTATTACAAGCTTGTATCCCGTCCCAAGGGTTATTTTTGATAGAAGCAAAACAAAAAAAGCCCGAAATAATTTTATTTCAGGCTTTTCTGTCTCATAATCGAACAGTTTCTGTACGCTTATTTTTTGCCCCGCTCGATTTTAAAGGTTTGCGCGAGCTTTACGGCTTCATAAGCATTTATCATTCCGCCGGTGATGCTCAGGTCGCTGAAAGGCACCGCGTTTCCTGTTCCCGGTTCCGTTACTTTTAAGCCATCAAATTTCCGTGACGACTGGGTTAGGATGCTTTTCACCTGCTGCGACGTAAGATCCGGGAAGTATGACCAGATCAAGGCCGCTATCCCGCTGGCAATCGGACTAGAAAAACTTGTTCCTTGCAAATTCTCATATTCGTTGCCCGGAGTAGTGGAATAAATTTCAACGCCCGGCGCAAAAACGTCGACCGTCTTTTTTCCGTAGTTGGAGAATGACGCCACCAAGGTGCTATCCTTTCCCCAAGAGGATGCTCCAATTTCCATCCAGTTTGGTGCTGGTTTCTTGTTTTGATAATAGCGATTTGGAAACATGGACTTATGATCCAGGTCTTCGGCTTCATTGCCTGCTGAATGCACCAGCAACACGCCTTTTTGTTCCGCATATTTCACCGCTTTGTCGATGGCCTCTTTATATGGCGAATATCCTTTTCCGAAACTCATGTTGATGATTTGCGCTCCGTTGTCGACGGCATAGATGATTCCATTAGCGATATCTTTATCGCGTTCGTCACCGCCGGGCGGCACCACGCGGATTGCTATTATTTCAACATTGTCGGCAATTCCTTTTATACCAACGTTATTTTGCCGATTTGCACCAATAACTCCGGCGACATGGGTGCCATGCTTTGGATCTCCACCTTTTAAATCATTGTTGCCGTAATTTTTTTCGTAGGGATCATTTGGATTGTCGCCAACGATAGTGCGTGAATTAAATTCGGGGTTATAGCCATAGTCAATCGCTGATTTAAATTCCTCAACTCCCTCATTTAATTGTCCAAGGTAAAGCCTGAGCTCTTCCAGAAACTCATCCACCTGAATATCGCCGTCTACATTTTCCAGTACTTTAAGCAAAGTTTCTTTGGCAAAACGAACGGTATCGTTCGTTGTGCTTACGCTGGCGAGCGATGACTTGGATAGAGATGTTACGCCGAGGTTTTTGCTTACGATACTGTCGCAATAGTTAAGGGTACCCAGGGCGTTTTGATAGATTTTATATTGTTGGCTGAACAACTCGTATTGCTCCTTGTTCGTCGAAACTTCTTTTTCAAATTCTACCTTCACCTTTTTCCACAGTTCATATTCAGCCTTGTATTTCTTCTTGATCTTTTTTTCATCGATCGAATCGTACAACGGCTTTAACCGCACATACTCGCGCGTTAGCTCATAAGTATCCTGATTCACTGACCCGTTCTTGCCGCCAATAAAATTCCAGCCATGCACGTCGTCAACGTAGCCGTTCTTATCATCATCCTTTCCGTTGTCGGGAATTTCATCATCATTTGTCCAAATTATGCCTTTGAGGTCCTCATGATCAACGTCGATGCCGGAGTCGATCACTGCAACACGCACCTTTCGGGAGGGTTTCCCCGCCAGTAGCGTTGCATATGCTTTTTCCGTACTTGTGCCTTGTACTTTGTCAGCTTCCGGGTCACGTAAGAACCAATCAGTAGCTACCTCAGTCGTATCCTCTTGTTGAAATTCCAGGGCCACGGCCGGCGTGTGCCACATCCACAAGCCCATCATTAGTAAGATCCAGAGACGCGCCTTCTTATGCTTCATAAATCACTGTTTTTCAATCAATATAAATTTCAATATAGGGTAATTAGTCTAAGCTTTTCGCAAGATTACGTCAACGGTAACCAGGCCAAATCCGACAAAAGTCCTGCCGATATTACTCCAGTACCCCCGAAGGGAATACTGACCTAAACAGGGTAGGCCCATGACCTACCTTTGTTTTCAACAACCACCACGCATCATGTTTATAGTTTTAGGTACTTTAATCCTGTTTTATAGTTTGCTTTTCTGGTACGCAATCCATCAAAATACTGTTGAAGCCAGGAACTCCTGGAGGAAACATAATAATGAGTGACAAAATTCCGCTTTAGGCTAACGTACCGGGTAATCTCGTTTAAAATTAAATAGATACCTTGATTTGCTATTCTACTACCATCATGCGCACGTTTAGCCAAAAAGCCTGTCTCTGTTTCCTGCTGGTGCTGACTATAATAGGGAGTAAAGCTCAGGCGCCGAGAATTGTTGTAAATCCATTGGGTCACTCGGCCAAAATACACAATCTCCTTTTTACTCCCGACGGGCACAAAATAATATCCGTATCCGAAGATAAGACAATCCGGATCTGGCAAGCCGAGACAGGGGAGATGTTGAAAAAATTTGAATCTCAGATCGGCGAAGGACCCGAGGGGATGTTTTATGCGTCAGCACTTTCCCCTGACGGGAAGTTACTGGCGGTTGCAGGGTATCAAGTATCATCTGAGAGTGAAAACTACATCATTATTATTGATCTCGAAAAAGGTACCCAGGTCAGCACGGCAGTCGGGCATACGGATGTTATTAACTCGCTGAGCTTTAGTGGGAATGGGAAATACCTTGCCAGCGGCAGCGCCGACAATACCGTTAAGATCTGGAAAGTGGAAGCGGCGCCTAGACTTACTGTTATAGCAAACATTCCCGTGCCATCGGCAGTTTCATGCGTAGCCTTCAATAGCGTTACGCAAGACCTCGCCGTTGCGCATGAAAGCGCCGACATTCTTGTGTTTGGACTTGCAACACTCGAAAAGGGCGCCACCAAATTTCCCCCGCGTGTATTGAAGCAGCATAAGGGAACCATAATCAAAGTTGTTTACACGCTTGATGGATCGTTCATGGCCAGCAGCAGCTTTGAAAATGAATTGATCCTATGGAAGGCGGATGGAAGTATCGTTAAGGAATTCGACAACATTGAAAATCCGATCAATGCCATCGCTTTCTCCTCAGACTCGAAAATAATGGTTGGCCTTGATGTCATCGGTAAAGGTAAGAGCTGGGGGATCCCGGCCGGCAATAAATTTTCCGATTACACCGGTCACGATAACACCGTTTTCAGCGCAACCTTTGCGCCATCCCACAAAGGTAGCTATGTCGTTGCCTCAGCGGGTGGCGTTAACAATGAAATTATTTTATGGAACCCGATCAATGGGCTCGCTGTTAGAAAAATCAAAGGAAAAGGCGATGCGGTTCAGGCGCTTGCCTTCGGCGATGGAATGGAACTGTTTATTGCGCAGCACTTCTCGAAAGACAAAAAACCGCTCTACAAGACAAGTTTCAATTTTGAATCATTGGGGTTGAATCGCAATCCCGCAGCGCCCGGCGCCGCGGCAAAGGAACTTAACAAGGGCATTTCATTGAGCGGCCAAAATGCATTGGATCTTCCGAAAGGAAAGAAAATCCAAACCGACGAAAATCAGGATGGCCGAATTCTGGATTATCACGGCATGGCTGATGGCAGCGTGGTGGTGGCAAGTGATTTTTCACTAAAGATGTTCGACAGAAACGGCTATCTAAGCAAGGAATTCGTGGGACACTACGGTGCCGTACGTGCTGTCACGATCAGTAAAGATGGAAGGTATCTTGCATCTGGCGGGGAAGATCAGACGATTATGCTGTGGAAGTTATCGGAGACGGGTTTCGCGCCAAGCCTACGGCAAGCCTTTGAAGACGTGGAATGGTCAAGGTTTTTCAGTTCATTACCCGTTGATTCCCTAACCAAGGAGCCGACAAAAAAAGCCTGGTTGGATGTAATTGCCTATCTGAAGAGTTCGGGGAACAAGGCATACAAAAGTATCGAAGATGTTTACAAGACGTTGGGTGAACAGGTCATTCCATTTGCTACACTTTTTCTGACGGAAGATCAGGAATGGATTTGCTGGACCCCGCGTGGGTATTTTGCCTGCTCATCTTCCGGGGGGCAGTATTTCGGATGGCATGTCAACAAGGGAATAAATCACCTGGCGGACTTTTATTCCGCGGAACAATATTTCGAATTATTGTATCGACCGACTGACGTTGCAAGCAGTTTCAAACAAGGAAAACGGGTAGAAGACATTTTGCGGGAATCGGGCGAACGTATTTTCGACCTTAGTAAACTGCACCGTCCTTCTGTTGGATTTTTTGACATCACGGCTACCACTAAGTCAACAGACCTTCTCAAATATGACCAGGGAAAGTATTTCACGCAAGCCCGGACAATTCCCATCACTGTCGATATTTATGATGGTGGCGGAGGTGTGAAAGAGGTTAACATTTATCAAAATGACAAACTGATCATTAGCGACAGCGAGGTAAAGACTACGCGGGAAGGCGAAAAGCGATCGAAAACGTATGCCGTGGAGATGGCCAATGAAACGAATAAATTCAAGGTGAAAATCATGAATTTCCAGAAAATTGAATCGCGGTCGGACGAACTGGTGATCGAATATGTGGGAGAGGTAATCGCAACCTCTACATTACACGTTTTAGCGGTAGGAATCAACAAGTATAAAAATGCATCCTATAATTTGAACTATGCCCAGCCGGATGCTTCTTCTTTCGTGGAGAAGTTGAATGAAAAAAGTAAAGTTCTTTTTAAGCATGTTAACCGCGTCGAAATCTATGATGAGGATGCTACTAAGGAAAATATAGCGATGGGATTCAAGGCAATGGTCGCGCAGGCAAAACCTGAAGATGTTTTTATGTTTTACTACGCTGGCCATGGTACTTTGGATGATGCAAATAATGATGAGTATTATTTAGTCCCAACGGATATTACAAAGTTGTATGGAGACCCTGCTCAGCTTCATGCCCGGGGAATTTCCGCCACAGACATCCGTGGATTTCTCACACAGATCAAGTCCCAAAAGCAAATAGTTTTAATGGATGCCTGCCATTCAGGCGGAGCTGTAAAATCCTTAAGCACGCGCGGCGTTGCCAGTGACGAAAAAGCGATGGTGCAGCTCGCACGTAGCTCCGGCGTGGTGATGATAGCCTCGAGCGGCACAAAACAGCTTGCGACGGAATTTGAAGCTTTGAAGCACGGTGTTTTCACCTATGCGCTGCTGGAGGCGCTAGACGGCAAAGCGGACAATGGTGATAGCAAGATTACCGTTAATGAATTGAAGCTCTACATGGAAGAGCGCGTTCCCGAACTAACGAAACAATACGGCGGTCAGGCGCAATACCCTACCGGGTACATTACCGGGAACGATTTTCCCATTTCCATTCTGGAAAAATAGAACCAATTTGGCGCATTTTTTTGGCAGGAAAATTCCAGGCGCCTGGAGAAAATTGTGTCAATATGACTTGGTTGATGCCCTTTTGACGAACCTTTCAATTTGGTATGGTGGTTGAACACCAATTCGCAAAAGGAGACATAAACATGGAAAACAGATTAGATTTGCTGACTTCCGTTGATGTTTTGAATACATTACACGGGGGCGTTAGTGAGCCTCAGGTTTCCGTTAATCAACTCGACAATTCGCGAGAGGTACGAGTAAAAGTGCCGAGTATTGATCCGGAATCCATTCAGGTGGAGGTCAATAACAATACATTGTTCGTTTATTATGTGATTAATTTCGCTTCGGCTGGCAAGAACATACGGCTGCCCTATGCTATTTATAACCGGCAGCTTCCTTATTTCATTGATATAGGGAAAATTAATTCCACCGTTGAGGAGAATCAATTGGTAATTACCTTACCATACAACGCTTTGGCTGATGGCTATCATAAGAAGATCAAGACAAGTGAGGATTAAGCATCTTTGCGTTTGGTACTCTTAGCTAACAGACTAGATGGAATCACCATGAGAGACAAAACGAAAAAGCCCCTTCCGGGGCTTTTTTTATACTTTAACGTGGCTCCAGTTTTCACCGGTTTTGATACGGTGTATTTGCATATCCGATACCCTGAATTTTTTAGCTAACGCCTTCAGTGTAGGTTGTTTCTTTGATTTGAAAAGTGCAACCTTGATCTGTTTCACTTTGTCGGCAGTCAATTTTGGTCCTTCATCCGGATTCATCCGAACAATCACATTTGGATCTTTCAGGGCATGCTGAATCTGATCATCGTGCTTTACCCATTTAAGATTTGAAGCTTTGTTATTTTCTTTTTTGTGATCAACGTGAATGACAAAGTTGTGATTCGAATTGGCTTGCTTGCAGAAATACTCAGCGACAAGACGATGGATGTAATAATTTTGTCTCGTTTCTTCGCGCCCGATAGTTATGCTTGGGTAGCCCTGGGTGAGTCTTGGCTTAAGTACATATCCGTCCTCAAGCTTTGTTTTGAAACTAACGATCCGTCCCTTGTCGGAAACAGAGTAGCGTTTGGTAGTTGTACCCTTCTTTAGCTTTAATTCCTTCCAGGACTCGCCCGGGAGGAGTTTTAATTTGGTTTGTTTAGTTGTTTTGGCCATAGGTCTAAGATGTAAAGGTTCAGATTTGTTTTTGGTTAATAGATTTTAAATTGCTCCAGATATTTTTCGTTGAACGAATTTAATTTTAGAAGTCTCATTTTATCACTATGAAAGGATAAGGAACAAATCCATGTAACAGGCAGGGTCGAGTCAAATCCTTCTTTTATCATACAGGTTTAACATCCGTTGGGTTCAGCTACATCGTTTAGGTCGCATCTAACGGAGGCCTGAGCTATGTAGGCTGAACGATTACGCGAGGAATATATGTAACAAGTTATTATGATCAACCTAAGAATGCAAGCATTGTGAGTTCTTTCTGTTCGTTAACTTCACGTAGGGGTATCAGTAGGGTAGCGTCAACGAGGGGGGTCGCCCCTATCACCCCGCCCATATCCGCCATCAAAAACAGCGTGTAGCCTGGGATTTACTTGGGATTTACCGCCGAAACTCCCTTAAAGTGGCCATACCGTTGGTTTTAAAAATCCTTCTTCACCACCAGCAGAAAGTACCCCTTGTCCATTGGCAAATACCCTTGCTCATAACAGTAAAAGTACTCCGATCCTTCCTTTGTCTTATAGCTGCTGGTATAACATGTAAAGTCAAACCCCTTCGCTAAAAGTTTATCACGACTTAGTCTCGCTTTGCCATGAGGGTTCAGTTCCATTAGAATTCGCCTGTTCTTCCGCAACGCATAATTGATAGTACGAACATAATTGGTGACATCACTGTTCAGGCGATTGTTAAAAGCGGTGCGACATTGATCGGAGCAAAATCTTTTGTCAATGCGCCCTGCAATTGGCTTGCCGCACTCCATGCAGCTTTTTTCCTGTTTTAATAGCATATAACGGTTTTTTTGTCAGGATTTATAACGATTCGTTTACAAACGACTTCAAACGAATATAATCGAAAGTAAATGTTTAACATACGACTAAGGCACATTTTAACCTTCACTTTTGTCTCGCCGGCAAGTCCAAAAACAACGCCGGCCAAACGTTATGTTAAACTTTAAACTTTATTTTATGACAAACTTAAGAAACAGCGTCAAACTAGTTGGCCACCTGGGCAAAGACCCCGAGGTAAGAACATTTGAAAGCGGGAAAAAAAAGGCAACATTCACCATAGCGACAACTGATTCGTACCGGAATCAGAAAGGGGAGAACGTGCAGGAAACACAATGGCATAACGTGGTTATGTGGGGCAAACTCGCAGACGAGGCCGGACAATCCTTAAAAAAGGGAAGCGAGGTCGCCATTGAGGGAAAGCTGATGCACAGGGTATACGAAACCAAGACAGGAGACAAACGCTATATAACGGAAATCAATGCCAACGAAATTTCGATGGTAGAAAATAAATAGACCGTGCCCATCCTGGAATCCTGACCCGTCCGCGGGTCTGGATTTCACCTTTTTTGGACAGCGGACAAAAATTTTTTTTATAGAAGCTACGTTATAGCGCTATGCCGTTCAAAACCCCTATAGTTTATACTATATAATGGGTGGCCGTGATGGCAATATTTTTTAATTAGTTTTGTCTGATGAGTTTTTTATACCCTTCATTCCTCTGGGCGTTACTTGCGCTGGCCATACCCGTCATCATTCATTTATTCAACTTTCGCAAAACGACACAAATACTTTTTTCCAATAACCGCTTTTTAAGGGAGGTTAAAGAGGCTACGACGGCTAAAAGACGGCTTAAGCATTATCTGATTCTTTTCTCCCGCCTTTTATTCCTGTTTTTTCTGATTATAACTTTCTGCCAACCCATTATCCCTGCTGCCGAACAAATGGGAAATGGCCGTAACATCATCCTTTACCTCGACAACTCGCAAAGTATG
>DASUTP010000195.1:0-3390 GCA_036374515.1 Chryseolinea sp.
AATGCCCGTATCTCCCACCTGGCCGCCGCTTTCTGCATAGAATGGAGTTGTCTCCAACACGAGTTGAAACGCCTCTTTGCCTTTTGCCTTGACCTTACGGTATCGGCTAACCGACGTTTCAGTTTCCAGGTGGTCATATCCTATAAAGCGCGAAGTAGCATCTTCTTTCAGGATTACCCAGTCTTCTGTGTCGAGCGCAGTAGCCGCGCGGGAACGGGCCTTTTGTTGCTGCATCTCCACTTCAAAATTTGGTTCATCGATATCTGCACCTTGTTCACGCGCGATCAGCCGGGTCAGATCGATCGGGAAACCGTACGTATCATATAATTCGAACGCGGATTTTCCGGACAATACTTTTGGTGCCTTAGCCAGTGCATCCATCTCGTTTTGCAAAAGCCGCAGGCCGCGTTCCAATGTTCTAAGGAATGCTTCTTCTTCTTCCTTCACCACCCTCTTCACAAAATCCGCCTGCTTAAACAATTCAGGGAATACATTTTTGAATTGTTCTGCCAATACCGGCACCAATTCATGCAGCAGCGGCTGCTTGTGATCCAAATAAGAATAATAATATCTCACCGCCCTTCTTAATATCCTGCGGATAACATAACCCGCACCAGTATTCGAAGGCAGTTGTCCATCTGCTATAGTAAATGAAATGGCGCGAATATGATCAGCGATCACACGGAAAGCAATATCAGTTTTGCTATCGCCACCTGCGTATTTTTTATTGGAGATCTTTTCAGTAGCGGCTATCGTGCCGGTGAAGACGTCTGTATCGTAGTTGCTCTGCTTTTCCTGTAATACCCTAACCAATCGTTCCAGTCCCATGCCGGTATCCACATGTTTGGCAGGCAACTGTTCCAACTTACCGTCTTTCATGCGGTTAAACTGGATGAATACATTATTCCATATCTCTATCACCTGCGGGTGATCATTATTCACGAGCGACTTGCCGTCCTTACCTTTTCTTTCATCGTCTGACCGGGTATCCACATGGATCTCGGTACAGGGACCGCAAGGTCCCGTATCGCCCATTTCCCAAAAATTATCTTTCTTATTTCCAAGAAGGATTCGGTCTTCAGCAATCCATTTTTTCCATTCGGCCAGTGCCTCCTCATCTTTAGGCAGGCCTTCTTTCGCGTCACCTTCAAAAATGGTAACGTACAAACGGTCTTTGGGTATTTTATATACTTCGGTGAGCAGCTCCCAACTCCAGGCAATGGCCTCTGTCTTAAAATAATCTCCAAAGCTCCAGTTGCCCAGCATTTCAAACATGGTGTGGTGATAGGTGTCTACGCCCACCTCTTCCAGGTCGTTATGTTTACCACTGACGCGCAAGCATTTCTGGGTATCCGCTACCCTCTTAAATGGAGGAACCTTATTACCCAGGAAATAGTCTTTGAACTGGTTCATGCCGGCATTGGTGAACATCAATGTAGGGTCATTCTTGACCACAATAGGGGCAGAGGGCACGATCTCGTGTACTTTCGAGTGGAAAAAATCCAAAAATTTCTGTCGTATCTCGGCACTTGTCATACAAAAACTTCGTTTAGGTTCTTGTCGGGTTCGGATTATATTTGCCTGTCCGCCTTTGCCTTGGCTTCGGCGACGAGGTCCGCTAAGTTTCAGCCCGATGTCAGCGCAGCCAACTCTAAATGTGGCTGGCACATTGCCCGCCGAAGCTTAAGCGAAGGCGAGGGCAAAGGTACTGATTAGCGAATCAAATATCCCTTAAGCAAGGCCTTAAGGTCCAACAGCCAATGAAAAAGATCAAATATTTTTATAATCCCAATTCACTCCGCTATGAAAAGCTGGAAACGCCGCTTCGCGTCAAGCTCCTGAGGGCACTGGGTTTTATATCGGCTTCGATTGTAACCGCATTCATCATCGTTTCCATCGCCTATCGCTTCTTCCCTTCAACCAATGAACAAAGATTAATGGCTGAGAACGACGCCCTGTCAGACAACTACAAAGTGCTGGATGAAAAAGTGACCAAGCTACAAAAACAACTCGTTGAACTCGAAAAACGGGACAACGAAGTTTACAGGACCATCTTTGAAGCTAACCCTTTGCCAGACAGCGCCCGTGCTAAAGAATTACAGCAACTGCAGGAATTGCAGCTCGTAATGCAAATGAACAAGCCCGAACTGACCAACTCCATCCTACAAAATATTGGCAACCTGCACGCGCGACTCGAACGGCAGGATAAATCATACAACGAAATAGCAGGCTTCATTAAAAATAAAGAACAGCTGCTGGCCGCGACTCCCGCCATTCAACCCGTAAGCAACAAAAACCTCAGCCGCGTAGCCTCAGGATTCGGATATCGCATAGACCCAGTTTACAAGACGGTAAAATTTCATGGCGGGTTGGATTTTGCAGCACCCCAGGGAACTCCGATTTATGCTACCGCAGCAGGTGTTGTAAAAGTGGCAGGCAATTTGGGTAACGGTTATGGTAATCACGTGGTGGTCAATCACGGGTATGGTTATGAAACTTTATACGGCCACATGTTCCGCATAAATGTTCGCCCCGGCAGATCAGTGAAACGTGGCGAGATCATTGGCTATGTCGGCAGCACCGGTAAATCAACCGGTCCGCACGTGCATTACGAAGTGCATAAGAATGGACGTCCACTGGACCCCGTATATTTCTTTTATAACGACCTGACCCCTGAACAATTTGACCGCATGTTGAAAACTGCGGCGCAAAGTAACCAGAGTTTAGATTAATTTTCATTTGACAATTTTCCGTTGGCAGTTGTCAAGTTTGACTTAACTGCAAATTGCCGATGGCAAATCGCAAACACGTATCTTTATAATGATAATGTTCACGGATGAAAAGTTATTCCCAGGTCACGTTTGATTTCAGCGATGCTGCTCCACCTGAAGAACAAGGCGTGAAGATCCGCGTCAAATCCATTAAAGATCCCGCGGCAGTACAGGCCGCTCTGCCAAAAAAGGCCAAACGCGGCAGGCGACCTCTCAAAGAATTAGAAATGGAAGCAGAGAACATCCGCATTCCAGAAGATGATGTGCTTTTCCAAAAACAATATTATTCTATTGGTGAAGTAGCTGAAATGTTTCGTGTGAATACTTCTCTCATCCGCACCTGGGAAAATGAATTTGATATTATTGAGCCGCGTAAAAATCGCAAGGGCGACAGGCATTTCCGACCTGTAGATATCAAAAACCTTGTATTGATCCATCACCTCATACGCCAACGCAAATACACGCTCGAAGGAGCTAAAGACTACATCAAAAAAAATAAAGCCGCTGCTGAACGTTTTGCCATGATACAGTCATTGCAGAAAATCAAAGGATTTTTGCTGGAGATCAAAGCAAACCTTTAATAATGTGCAGATTTGCAGATGTGCAAATGTGCAAATTC
>DASUTP010000196.1:0-2893 GCA_036374515.1 Chryseolinea sp.
AACTTTGATCCGGCGACCGGTCGAATATACGGTTCCATTCCCGATTCCGACAAATATGACGTGGACGATGCTGTGAACGCAGCGCAGGACGCATTTGAAGTTTGGTCTTCCATGGCTGTGGAAAAGCGTGGCATGATCCTCCAACGAATTGCCGACTTGATCGATCGGGATGCGGACGCATTGGCGCTTGCGGAAAGCATCGATACGGGCAAAGGGGTTTCCCTGGCAAGAACCCTCGACATTCCCAGGGCATCTGCCAACATTCGTTTTTTTGCTACAGGTATAATACACTTCTCTTCGGAAGCGCACGTGACCGGTACGGAGGCCGTTAATTACACGTTGCGGACCCCCCTCGGAGTCGTCGGCTGCATCTCACCATGGAACCTGCCTCTTTATCTATTTACCTGGAAGATTGCGCCTGCCCTGGCGGCTGGCTGTACCGTTGTGGCCAAGCCGTCGGAGCTTTCGCCGATGACTGCCTTTTTATTTTCCAAACTTTGTATCGAAGGGGGGCTTCCAAAAGGGGTATTAAATGTTGTCCATGGTTTGGGTGCAAAGGCAGGCCAGGCGATAGTTGAGCATGCCGGGATAAAGGCCATTTCCTTCACGGGAGGCACAACCACAGGCAGGAAGATTTCTGAGACAGTTGCGCCCTCATTCAAAAAACTTTCTCTGGAACTTGGCGGAAAAAATCCCAATTTAATTTTTGCGGATTGCGATTTCGAGAAGGCGCTTTCAACGTCGATTAAGTCTTCGTTTTTAAACCAGGGTGAAATTTGTTTATGTGGATCGCGGATTTTAGTCGAAGAATCGATTTATGGCCGCTTTGTCGAGGCGTTCACGGACAGGATTAAAGAATTGCAGATAGGAGATCCGTTAGATAGCGGAACGAATGTAGGAGCATTGATATCTGAAAACCATCTCAACAAAGTGCTCGGATATATCGAAATGGCAAAACAAGAGGGCGGTACTGTTATTACCGGGGGCAAACGTGCAGTGATGAACGGGCGCTGTGCCAATGGATACTTTGTTGAACCTACCGTGATCACCGGACTCAACCAGCAATGCAAAACAAATCAGGAAGAGATATTTGGCCCGGTCGTTACTATTGAATCATTTGCTACGGAACTCGAAGCATTGGAGAAGGCCAACTGTACCCCTTACGGTTTATCGGCTTCCATTTGGACGGAAAATCTAAGCAGAGCTCATCGGATTGCTGCGGACGTGAAAAGTGGTATTATTTGGGTTAACTGCTGGTTACACCGCGACCTTAGAACGCCATTTGGGGGAATGAAGCAATCCGGATTGGGCCGTGAAGGAGGTTGGGAAGCACTAAGATTTTTTACGGACACGAAAAATATTTGCATTAGAGTGTGAAGTGATCTTCAAAGGCATAATGTTTGCGGTTTCCTTTCATCAATAAACAGAATACAGAATACATCATAACCGCGTGAAAATCCGAATCACTTCTTTCTGGCCGGCCGTGCTGGTCCTTGTTATCGCAACTTTTCTTTTTTGCCTCCCCGGCGAAGAGTTTCCGCAGATTAACTGGCTTGATAAGATTCACTTTGACAAGTTCGCCCACATCGGGCTTTTTTCAATATTGGTTTTTTTATGGATCCTGCCCCCGCAGTCCCGCATCACCGATAAGCAAAAAGTAAATCGCTTGTACCTCTGGATTGCTTTTGCATTTGTGGTGTATGGCGTCGCTATCGAATTCATTCAATTGAATTTCATTCCTCACCGGTCGTTTGATTTCTTTGATATTGTAGCCAATACTGTTGGTTGCGCTTTCGGCGGGTTTGCTGCCAGGAGCAACTCATTGTAGCACCCGCGCCGGCAATCGAGTTAGCCCCTTGAATATTTTTCCAGTTTTGATCTTAACAATTTTTTTTCCGCCGACGAGCTGGTAAGGCTTAGCGCCCTTTCATAACTGCTGCGGGCCTCTTCGCCCTCACCCAGCGTGGCGTGGAAATCGCCGATAGCGGAATGGTACAAATAGTGATGGTCGAGATTCTTGATTTTTCTAAGCGCCAGGAGCCCATCCTGGGGTGAACTTGCGTAACCAATTGCGATCGCTTTGTTTAGTTCAACAATCGGTGTGGGCTTAATGGATGCGAGATAGGAATAGAGCTTTTCAATCTGAACCCAATCGGTTTCGGCGAAGGTTTTCGCTCTTGCATGACAGCCTGCAATTACCGCTTCGAGGTGGTATTCACTGAATGCCTCTCCTTCAGCAGCCTGCTCCAGATAATATTTGCCTTTTTCAATGAGCGCCTGGCTCCATCGTGAGCGGTCCTGATCCTTTAAAAGGATGATCGAGCCATCGGTGTCCATTCGCGCATCGCTCCGGGAAGCCTGAAAGCACATCAGCGCCAGCAACGCTTTAGCCCTCGGCGCACTAGTCACGGGGTTATTGACCAGCAATAGGCAAAGTCTGATCGCCTCTTCGCATAGATCGTGGCGAATCAAGACGTCAGGATGTGAGGAATTATACCCTTCATTGAACAATAGGTACAAAGAATGTAAAACGGCGTCCAGCCTCCCCGGTAGCTCGGCAGGTATTGGTGCTTCCAGACTAATATTTTCTTCCCGGATTTTTTCCCGCGCGCGATAGAGCCGCTTGGTGATGGTCTCGCTGTTGGTTAAAAAGCTGCTGGCGATTTCGGAGATGCTCAGCCCGCAAAGCGTTTTGAGCGTGAGGGCAAGTTGGGATTCGTAGGGAATTGAAGGATGACAGCACGCGAAGATCATGCGCAGCTGACTGTCTTCGATTTCATTGGTAAGAAAAAATTGGCTTACGGTCGGTGCGAGGGTCCACTCGGATTTTAATGCCAAACCGATCTTGGAGTGATGTTGTTCGTGAAGTTTTTTCTGCCGGATAGCGTCGATT
>DASUTP010000197.1:0-3262 GCA_036374515.1 Chryseolinea sp.
TCCCTTAAAGTTGCAGAGGCGGCAAAAGTAATTGAGAACTCGCAACGCGACTTGAACATCGCATTTGTAAATGAACTGGCGCTTATCTTTGAGCGAATCGGAATTGACACGCATGAAGTGTTGGAGGCGGCGGGAACGAAATGGAATTTCTTGCCTTTTAAACCCGGTTTGGTTGGAGGGCACTGCATCGGCGTTGATCCATATTACCTGACGCATAAGGCAGAAAGCCTCGGATATCATCCGGAGGTAATCTTATCCGGCCGTCGAATCAATGATAACATGGGCATTCACGTTGCGAACTCGGTAATAAAACTGATGGCTCAAAACGAATTGCCGATAAATAAAGCAGATATTTTGATCCTTGGCATAACGTTCAAGGAGGATTGTCCTGACATCAGGAACAGCCGCGTTATCGATGTGATAAGAGAGCTTCAAAGTTTTAATACGAATATCGACGTCTATGATCCGGAAGCTGATCCGGACGAAGTAAGACACGAATATGACCTCAATTTAATTTCGGTATTGGAAAAAAAATATCACGCTATCGTCCTGGCTGTTGGTCATAAGGTCTTTAAGGACCTGGATTGGAAATCGATCCAGTTTGAGAGATGTGTTATTTATGATGTAAAGGGAGTTCTGGATAAAGCAACAGTCACGGCCCGACTATAATATGAAATCACAAAAGATCTTGGTTACCGGCGGAGCGGGTTATATAGGTGCTCATACCGTTGTGGAGTTGATAGAGGCTGGATACGATGTTGTTATTGTGGATAGTCTGTCGAGAAGCGACCGAACGTTGTTGGAGGGAATCGAAAAAATAACCGGCAAAAAAAGTCAATTCCATCACGGTGATTGCTGTGATGAGGCGTTTATCACAAATGTTCTTCAATCTGAGGGGCCATTCTCTAGTGTCCTGCATTTTGCCGCTTATAAATCGGTAGGAGAATCCGAAAAGAATCCGCTCCTTTATTACCAAAATAACCTTACCTCCTTGACAACATTGTTGGCTGCAATGTTGAAGAATGGCGTGCATGATCTTATATTTTCGTCTTCTTGCACCGTTTACGGTCAACCCGATAGAATCCCTGTGGATGAAGGAGCTCCGTTCAAAAGAGCTGAGTCTGCTTACGGCGCCACCAAACAAATGTGCGAAAGGATTTTGGAAGATGTTTCACGTACTAATCTGCGTGTAATTTCTCTTCGATACTTCAATCCGATTGGTGCGCATCCGTCTGCTTTGATAGGCGAACTTCCAATCGGGTCTCCCGATAACCTGGTGCCATACATCACGCAAACCGCCGCTGGGGTTCGCGAGAAATTGACCGTCTTCGGCGACGATTATGACACGATAGATGGTTCCTGCGTCAGGGATTTTATCCATGTTGTTGATTTGGGCATTGCCCATGTCAAAGCAATGGAATATTTATCTTCGAGAGAGGAAGATAGTTTATATGAAGCATTTAATTTGGGAAGTGGAGTCGGCGTCTCCGTGCTTCAATTAATAAAGAAGTTTATCGCGGTAACGAAAGTCAACCTGAACTATGTGATCGGAGGACGAAGACCGGGCGATATTGAAAAAGTATATGCGGATCCGACGAAGGTTAATACATTATTGAATTGGAAAACCAAATATACAATCGAAGAATCCCTGCTACATGCGTGGCAATGGGAAAAGAAAATCCGGGGACTACATTAAGCGATTCTTAACTTATGATTACAATGGATAAAATTAAGATGGTGGATTTGCAAGCGCAATATCTTCGCATTAAGGAGGATGTCGATAATGCCATACAAAAAGTTTTAACATCAACTGCATTTATCCAGGGCCCTGAAGTTGAAGAATTCGCCCAGCATCTTGGTGATTATACCCGCTCAAAATTCGTTATTCCGTGTGCAAATGGCACCGATGCATTACAAGTTGCAATGATGGCGCTTGGGTATAAGCGGGGCGATGAAGTAATTTTGCCTGTTCATACTTATGTTGCAACCGCGGAAGTGGTGGAATTGCTTGGGTTGACGCCCGTATTTATTGATGTTGACGAAGAGACATTTAACATTGACGTTGATCAGTTAGAGAAAAAGATCACTAGCCGTACAGTTGCAATCGTACCTGTGCATCTTTACGGACAATGCGCCCACCTTGAACCCATTTTACACATCGCTGAGAAATACAATCTGCACGTTATCGAAGACGCAGCACAATCGTTAAGCGCCGACTATATTTTTCGGGATGGAACGGCCAGGAAATCTGGAACTATCGGTACCATTGGAGCGACGTCGTTTTTCCCTTCTAAAAATTTAGGATGCTTCGGCGATGGGGGCGCCCTTTTTACTCAGGATGAACAACTCGCGGGAAAGATCAAGATGATCGCCAACCATGGTCAGAAGGTGAAATATCATCATGACTTAATCGGCGTGAACAGCAGGCTGGATACATTGCAGGCAGCAATCTTAAACGTTAAGTTGAAATACCTCGATGAGTATACGGAGAAACGGAGGTCGGTTGCCGCTCAATACACGAAGGCTTTCGCAGGTATAGATCAAGTTGCAATTCCCGTTCAGGTGCCATATTCCACACATGCGTTTAACCAGTATACATTAAGGCTTAAAGGCGGAAGCCGCGATGAATTTAAAAGCTTTTTGAATAAGGAAGGGATACCGACTATGATATATTACCCCCTTCCTCTGCATTTTCAGAAGGCATTTCGTCGACCAGGGGTGGGCGAAGGGTCCTTTCCGGTAACAGAGAAACTTTCAAAAGTCGTAATTTCGCTGCCGATCCACACGGAAATGTCACAAGACCAGGTGGATTTTATCTGTAATCGCGTAACACACTATTTTCAATAATGTCACAGACGAAGTATTTTTCGCATCCCACTGCGGTCATTGATGAAGGTGCCGACATCGGCAGCGGTACCAAAATCTGGCATTTTTCACACATAATGCCTGACTGCAAAATTGGTGAGAATTGTAATATTGGTCAGAACGTAGTTATTTCCCCGGCGGTTGTTTTGGGAAAAAATGTCAAGGTCCAAAACAATGTATCCATTTACACCGGGGTGATCTGTGAAGACGATGTTTTTCTCGGTCCGTCTATGGTGTTTACAAATGTTATCAATCCCAGAAGTGCAGTTAACCGAAAAAACCAGTACTTGAAGACACTGGTAAAGAAGGGCGCATCTATCGGCGCCAATGCTACTATAGTATGTGGGATTGAAATTGGCCGGTTTGCCTTTATCGGAGCGGGTACAGTGGTGACCAA
>DASUTP010000198.1:0-5091 GCA_036374515.1 Chryseolinea sp.
TGGATTGTTCCTCCACCTGCCATTCAATATCGACGGTACCTTGTGCGGGATTTGGAACCAGATTTTGATTGATCTTATCCGGAGCAAAATGACCCAACTGACCCAATCGTTGTTGCGTTCTTATGATATCGGACCTTCTGAACTTTTGCCCGGGGATGGTGCTCAATTCCCTGCGGATAACATGGTCACTAGTCCTATCGTTGCCTGAGATCGTTACTTCGTTAATCGTGGCTTGCTCACCTTCAAATATTCTCATTTCGACATCGATCGAATCGCCGTCAACAGCAACCTCGATTGGCACTATGCGGAAAAACAAATAGCCGTCATCCATATAAAGTCCGCTGATATCGAGGCCCTTCGGATTGAACTGCAGTTTTTTGTCGATTAATTCTTTGTTGTAGACATCTCCTTTGCTAATGGCAAGAACGGAGCTTAATTGTTTGTCTGAATAGATGTAATTACCAGTCCAGATGATATTACGGAAATAATACTTCGGACCTTCGGAGATCTTGAAATCGATGTTTATGCTGCTCTCATTGTGCGCGTATATAGTGTCCGTTATGATCTCCACATCCCGATAACCTTTCGTATTATAGAATTCTATCACATTCTTTTTGTCGTCCTCATAATCGCTCTTGATAAATTTTGAACCACTGAACATGTTCAATTTCACATTGTCATTGATAAATTCCTGTATCTCCGGCTTACCTACGGCGTAGCTGGAATCCAGAAATTCCCTGGGCTTGAGATGAAATACTTCGTTAAGAATTGCCCGATGAATGGAGAATCGCGGACGCTCATGCGTTTTTTTCATTTTCTTCCTCAGTTTCGCATCCGAAATTGTGGTGTTCCCTTCAAAGGATATCTGATTGATTTTTACTTTGGATTTCGGATTGACATTGATTTTTAATCGAATGCCATCTTTATTTAGCGTATCCCTTTCCTGAAGGACCTTGACCTCGGCATTCAGAAATCCTTTTTTGATAAAATATTTCTTGACGCCAGTCTCGGTATTTCTGATCATGGCATCGGTGACAATTTTTCCACGGATCAGGTTAAGGTCTTCTTTTAGTCCGCTTTCCTGGGACTTTGAAATGCCGGTAAAGTAAAAGCCGGTGAGTCTGGGCCGTTCCGCGAGGTTAATGTTCAGGAATACATTCTGACCTTCGATCTTATCAACTTTGATGGTCACATCACCGACCAAACCGTGCTTCCATAAACTGCGAATCGCATTTGAAATGGCATCGCCAGGGATTTTGATTTTATCACCAACCTTAAGTCCTGTCAGGGAAACCATGGCATTTTTATCAAGGACACTCAACCCCGTAACCTCGATGCCTCCGATGATATATTCTGCTGGGTTTGTATAGCTTAGATTATTCTCAGAAGGGGTAGTCGCACGTTCTGAACGATTTCTTCTGAATTGAGCCCAGCTATCAGCGGCAATACTCAAAATAACAGCCAGGAATAAAACTCTCTTCATCAACTTACAGGGTTCAATTGTTCGCTTGTCTTTCCAAATCTACGCTCACGCTGCTGATAAGACCAGATGGCTTCGTACAGGTGCTCCTTTCTAAAATCCGGCCAAAGTGTGGGTGTGATGTATAACTCGGTATATGCAATCTGCCAAAGCAAGAAGTTGCTCACCCTGAGCTCGCCGCTTGTCCGGATCAGCAGCTCAGGATCTGGGATGCCGGAAGTTTGCAAATAGTTTTCAAGCAAACGTTCATTTATTTCACTGGCTTTGATTCTTCCCTGTTCGACTTCAGTTGCCAGCGCCTTAGCCGCTTTTGCAATTTCCCAGCGTCCACTATAGCTTAACGCCAGGATCAGGATCAGTCCGCTGTTTGCCTTTGTCTGGTCGATAGCCCATTCCAAATTCTTCTGACAGTCGATGGGGAGATTGGAGGTTTCACCTATTGTAATCAATTTGACCTGATTGTCCATCAGGGTTTTGATCTCCTGCTTCAAGGTGCTTACCAAAAGCTCCATTAAACCATCGATCTCCGCCTTTGGACGGTTCCAGTTCTCGGTGGAAAAGGCATAAAGCGTGAGGTACTTGATGCCCAGTTCGCCGCAACCTTCCGTAACATCCTTCACTGCCTGAACCGCATTTTTATGGCCAAAAATGCGCATTGCTCCCTTTTTCTTTGCCCATCTTCCATTGCCGTCCATTATAACGGCAATATGTCTGGGCAAATTATTAAAGTCGATATGTTCCTTATAAGACTTCACAAGGGCGCAAAATTAGTAAAAGATATCCGTATTCGCGGATGCCATGGAAAAAGGAAGATGGAAGACTTATTTGTATGGGTTGGTAGGACAGGGGATATTGTAAAAAGTGCGGGTCAGTGTAATCCCAAGGAAATAATAATTGTCATTATCGTTCGGATTTCCATACTGGTAATTTTTATCGCGCGGATCGCCAGCGGAAATATTGTCCAGATAATCGAAAAACGTTTTCCTGATTCCGAACTCAAGGGAGATATACCATTTCGGATTATAAATATATTTAACACCTGCGCCGAAAGGGATGGAGGCTTGAACATTGCTGTACTCTTCGGTTTTTTGCTCGTCCCCTGAAATTCCAAATATGCCAAGTCCGGCAAAAAGATAAGGTGTAAACCTAACAAACCGTTTCGTCTCCCTCCAATTCAAAAAATGATATTCCATTACGGTGGAAGCCTCCAGCAAAAATAAATCAAATGATGCATTTCGGTTGACGGCAAATGGGTCTATGGGCACCTCGCTCGCACCAATTTTGCCGGCGGTTACACCAGCCCTGAAACTGACAACCTTGCTCAAATTTGACCGGTAAAAGACGGTGCCTGCGGGTTTAGAATATTTAAAATTGTAGGTCCGGACGAGATCGCCCGTGTAGTTAAAGGTACCGAGCCCAAACCCAATTTCTGATCGTTGCGCTATCGAGGAAGAAACAAATAAAGAGCAAAGAACAACGAAGAGGGGTTTTTTAAATTGCATTATCTGAATTTGGCTCGGTTAAAGGATTTTCCTAAGATATATGTTAATCTGATTGAAGTTACCATGTAAATATCCTTGTCATCGCTATTTCCTCTCTTATTGTCAATATGCTCCTGCCCATACCCCCTGACCAAATTATATGTTTCCCCGTCCCTGGTCATCGTAGGTGTCGGCAAGCTTGGATCAACTATCTCGTTTGAGCGATAGGACATTGCCTTTGCCAGCTCATTATCTCCGAACACGCTCAGGTCGACATAGTTTTGACTGACATCGTCAATGTAGTCGGTAAATAGATACCGAAAACCCAACTCCGCCGACAAATCTAACACTTCATTTAATCTGAAACGAGCCCCAATTCCAAATGGTATTGCGGCCTGCAATTTTTTGTAGGATTTAATCCCGTGGTTGACATCGGTTTCCAGCAGGGTTCCCTTTTGCCCTTCAGTCCCCAAGGATTGAAGGTTGACCCATTCGCCTGCATTTGGGAAGGGAGTACCGCGTAAGTCGGTTTGTGGTACTTGAGCCTGCGGGTTGTGCAGAAAGCCGGCAATGCCTAAAAATCCATAGGGTGTCCATTTTACACGGCTGATGTAGGTTGCCATGTTTGAAAACAGATCGAAGCTGGCCACAACCGACAATTCCTTTATTCTGTTTCGAAAAGATAAATTGCGTTGGTACCTGAAAAGTCCATTGTTAAGATCATTTGGATTGGCAGACTCCGCATCGCCGCCTCTTAATGTTCCATACATGAACGAACCTATAACTGCATACCGTGGACCAAACCGGTGTGAATAAGCCAGCGCGATGGCAGGCCGTGTGAAGGAAATATCCGTGCTAAATCGGGTTGGCTTTGGCGCGAGGTCGCCGTAATAATTCAGGGCATTTAGGGAAATACCTAATGTGTTATACCGCTTCTCCTTGCTGAACCATTCCTTTTTTCCACGGTAGCTGGATATTTTTTTATTGTTTTTTTTGACTGACCGCCGCTTCATCTGCGCGGCGGCGTCTGACGCAAAAAAAAGCAATAGCATCGTGGCTATTACGTAAACGGACTTTCTCATCGGCTCTAGCGCTAAAAGTTCAAACTAAATTGAAAGTTCAAAAAATAGGGACACTAAAATTAGGCTTAATCCGCAAATACCCTACAATAGTAACCAAATTGTCTAGTTTCGAACGTCCAGGCCCCAATTGAGCTTTTGGCGCAGTGTTTTAAAATAGTGGGTTCCTTCCAATTGTACCAGGTTAACCTTGAAATCCGCTTTCGAGACCTTTAATTTCACTGATGAATCGACGGAGGCGACGCGGGAATCGAGTGATGCAAGGAATTTCCGGCTGCGGCCCTCCACCTGGAACGTTATTTCGGAAGCATCGGAGACAACAATGGGCCTTACCGTTAGGTTGTGCGGGCTTACAGGCGTTATGACGAAGTTGCCGGACCGCGGAAAAATCAAGGGACCTCCACAGCTCAGGGAATAGCCGGTTGAACCAGTAGGAGTTGAAACGATAATGCCGTCCGCCCAATATGAGTTTAAGAACTCGCCATCGATATAAGTATGGATGGTGATCATTGCAGAAGAATCCTTCTTCACCACGGTAAAATCGTTCAGGGCAAAATTGAAAGACCCGAAAATATCCTTGTTAGTCTCCAATTTTAACAACGCCCTTTTATCGAGCGTAAAAGATCCCTGAAAAAATTTCTGAAGGGCTTCTTCCGTATTATCCTTGCTGATCGTAGCAAGAAATCCCAAACGGCCCGTATTAATGCCCAGAATGGGTATCTCTTGTTTGCCTATGTGGGTGACGGATTCCAAAAGCGTTCCATCCCCACCGATGCTGATAAATAACTGAATATCGTCCAGGGGCTCGCCAGGGGTATACACTTTGAATTCCTTGGGAAGCGGGGGCTTTAAAAACTGACTGAACTTCGATGAAACGAAAAGCGATGCTTTCTGCTGGATCAGTATTTCAAATATCCGGGCAACAAGCGGAGCAACGACACGATTAAATTCTTTTCCATGGATTGCTATTTTCATTTCAAACAATAGAAGTGGGAATATATCCCAAATCTATGACAAAATATAGATAGTAGGCTCGTAGAGGGCAGTTTTG
>DASUTP010000199.1:0-15560 GCA_036374515.1 Chryseolinea sp.
TTCGGGGCCCGGTCTGGGCCAGTCACCATAACTGCCGGGCGCTCGTTGACCACAACAGACAATTCAGCGATGATCAGTTGAAAGAACTGATCGCACGCGGCGCCGTGATTGGAGGTGTTCTCGATGCTTGGATGCTCGTTCCGAACTGGATCAGAAAAGAATCTACTCCAAAAGCAATGAATTGTAATTTGGAGAAAGTCATCGATCATATGGATCATATCTGTCAGCTTGCAGGCAATGCGTTGCACATTGGCATCGGATCTGACCTCGACGGCGCCTTTGGCAGGGAGCAAAGTCCCTATGACCTGGAGACAATCGCAGACCTTAAGAAATTGCCAACTCTGCTGGCGAAGAGGGGCTATAACCCGGGGGATATCGAAAATATAATGCACGGAAACTGGCTGCGTTTTTTAAGAAAAGCATGGCTTTAAAGGGTTTTTACGCCGTCTAACCCCCATTATTTACATTCCTGGAGCGCGAAAGGTGCCCGGCGGCTGTTTAACTGTCCGGCACCGAAAAATTAAGAAAAAAAATACCTCAAAATCCGTAAATTGCTTATCCAAAAACTAATTGTGGTGTTGTTCGTTTTCTCTGAGATCCCCATGCTATGAAGAAGAAGATTTTTTGGTTTGCATCCCTGACGGCGTTGGTTGCAGCGCTTTCTTTTACAAAACCTGCAGAACGTTATTTCGAAATTGCGAAAAACCTTGACATTTTTGCCACACTTTTTAAAGAGGTGAATGCTCTTTACGTTGAAGAAGTAAATCCCAATAAGCTTGTCCGCACTGGCATTGATGCCATGCTCAGCTCATTAGACCCATACACGAATTATATTCCCGAAGATGAAGTCGAAGATTTCAGAACTGTGAATACAGGTCAATATGGCGGAATAGGCGCCATCACTCGGGAAATCGGCAATCGAACCGTGGTTACGATGTTAATGGAAGGCTATGGTGCACAAAAGGGCGGATTAAAGATCGGCGACGAAATAATTAAGATCGACGATATCAACCTCTCGAAACTTTCGCGCGAGGAATCCGGCCAGGTAATGAAAGGGCAGGTAGGCACACCGGTATCGTTAACGGTAAAAAGGCCCGGAGTAGTCGATCCGATCAAGCTCGAATTTAAACGGGAAAGAATCAAGTTAACGAATGTTCCTTATTCAGGAATGGTCGACAACGACATTGCCTACATTCAGCTAACAGACTTTACGCCTGATGCCGCAAAAGAAGTAAAAAATGCGTTGATTATATTAAAGGATAAGGGAGCAAAAGCGGTAATCCTTGACCTTCGTGGAAATCCCGGGGGATTGCTGATTGAAGCCGTCAACATAACCAATTTGTTTATCCCCAAGGGAAAACTTGTCGTAAGCACAAAAGGGAAAATCCCGGAAAACAATTTAAGCTACGAGACGCTGAATCTGCCCATTGATACGGAAATCCCGGTCACGGTGCTCATCAATCGCGGTAGTGCGTCCGCGTCCGAAATTGTGGCGGGCACCTTGCAGGACTATGACCGCGCTATTGTTATCGGTGAAAAATCGTATGGCAAAGGATTGGTACAGGTAAGCAGGCCGTTGTCTTACAATTCGCAGCTCAAAGTAACAACGGCGAAATATTATACTCCCACCGGGCGGTGTATCCAGGTGCTCGACTATGGCCATCGCAGAGACGACGGTAGTGTTGGATCCATCCCTGATTCGTTAAAAAAACCTTTTAAAACAACCACGGGCCGCGTAGTGTACGACGGCGGCGGGATTGACCCGGATATTAAAACTGAAAATCCGGAAGCGCACATGCTAACGCAGGTATTGTTCGAAAAAGGATTCATTTTTGATTACGCCACGCTATACGCGCAAAAGCATCCTGAGCCAGTAAATTCAAGAACGTTTAGCCTCAGTGACGAAGAATACCAGCAGTTTTTGAACTGGATGAAGACCAAGAATTACTCTTACAAATCTTATATGGAATACCAGCTTCAACAATTTACGGAAGAAGCAAAAAAAGAAAAGTACTATTCTGAACTAAAAGGCCAGCTCGATTTAGTAACATCAAGAATTGCCGAAAGCAAGAAAAATGAGTTGTTACTCCATAAGGAGGAGATAAAAATGTTGTTGGAAGAAGATATTGTGTCACGCTATTACCTTGAAAAAGGTAGTGTAGAGTCGGGATTTAAATACGACAAAGACATCAAAGTGGCAACAGAAGTTTTGCGCAACACCGCGAATTACAAAAAGCTTCTTAACGTTCCCTAGAATGATTGCCAGGACCGGCACGAAGATCCGGTGGATAACTTTGGTGCTGATCAGTGGCATCGCCCTGTGCATTCATTCCTGCATCTCTTTCCGAATGAGTCCGAAGGAAGTCGATGCATTTTTTCATGAAAAGAAAGTTTCGGCCACCCAACACAGTTACCGCTCAGGATTTCGTGAACTGCATTACGTAAAGGCAGGCGATCCTAAAAAACCTCTGATACTTTTCCTACATGGATCTCCCGGATCCCTTAGCGCATTCATTGGCTTCTTAGCGGACAGCGCACTTTTGACAAGAGGATTGCTTATCACAACCGACCGTCCGGGGTTTGGGTATTCCAATTTTGGAAATGGCGAGCCTTCACTACAAAAGCAAGGTGAGATATTAAGGCCGATTTTAGAGAAATATAAAACGAACCGGCCCATTATTCTGGTCGGCCACTCGTTGGCAGGCGCATTGATCGTGAGGATGGCGGCCGAATATCCGGATCTGGTCGATGGGTTGATCATCGTGGCTGGATCGGTCGACCCTGAGCTTGAGCCCAATGAATTCTGGTTTCGCGCTCCGCTGGCTACGCCATTCCTCAGCTGGATGTTACCAAACTCCTTTCGGGCGTCGAATCAAGAGATTTACCAGCTCAAACCGGAGCTGGAGAAAATGGTGCCCTTATGGAAAAATGTTAGTTGTCCCGTTATCGTGATACAGGGAAAAAAAGATGAGCTGGTTCCCCCCGCCAATGCAGATTTTGCAAGAAAAATGTTAATAAACGCCCCTGTGGAATTCATCTTGGAGGAAGACATGAATCATTTTGTTCCATGGAGTCATCCCCATCTCATCCATGACGCGATCTTGAAGATGATTGAAACTACGTCGGTACCAACCGCCGGCTCAGCGCAAGCTGGTAAGGACTAAGTCAGCCCCCCGCTATAAGTTTTCACAACAGGTTTTAGGTCGGCTTGTAAGCGAGCCGATGGATTAATTCAGGTGTCCCTGACCTTCTTCTTTCTCTGAAATTCCGCAATCACTCTCCCAGCCAAGACCTTAAACCATGCGGTAAATATCTCCGGCTGTGACTGTAATTCGAGTATTAAAGTTTCAGGTCTTATCCATCGATAATTTTGTACCTCGCCAATATTAATACTGGGCGTAGCATCCGTATATCCTGCAAAAATATAGTCAAGCTCATGCTCGATCAGGTTGTTTTCTACGGTTGCCCGGTAAGTAAATTTGAACAGATGTTCGAGATCACAGCTGATCCCCATTTCATATTGCAGTCGCTGTGCCGCGCTTTGTTTGATATCTTCTCCCCATTGCGGATGCGAGCAACAAGCATTCGTCCACAATCCCCCACCATGATATTTGTTGCCCGCCCGCTGCTGGAGCAGCATTTCGTCCTGGCTATTAAATATAAAAATTGAAAACGCACGATGAAGCAAGCCTTTACGATGCGCTTCAAGCTTTTCCATTACGGCAATAGCACTATCATCATCGTTCACCAATACTACGTTGTTTCTCTCCATGCGTAATTAATTACTTCGTTTTTAGCGCGACGTTTTTATTGCTCGGATAAGGCCTGTTCGTTTGTGAAAAGCCCCTGTTTTCAAAGTGACGTTGTGCATTCCGGTTTATCCTTGCGCTTTCGTAAACCGAACCCTTTCTCCCCCTATTAAAAAAATAAACATTCATCATAAAAAGCGAATAGCCATAGAACGCGTCTTCAACAGGGATGGTAATGATCCGCAGCCCCAGAAAATGACTTTCATTATAGTTTACAATAGGAGATTCAAGACCAGAGCCCGTAAGCAAACCGTTGACGAGGAAAAAACCCGGCAACAGGATGATGTATACGAAAGTGGCATGTCCGATCCATTCGCTTTCTGCAAAGAAATGTAAATACAACAAGACCGCAGACACCACCAGGGCGGTAAAGAACGTGTACATTCTGTCGTGATGAACCATAGCGATCAGCACCAAAAAAACGCAGATTACAAATACAATAATGTTGTTGAATGCGTTTGCCCATCCCAGATCAAAAAACTTTTCCAAACAATAATAGGTAAATATGCACGCGAATGGGATGCATATAAAAAATAACCACTCTTCAAGCGGAAGCTTCATGAAATTCCATCCCATCGTATAATCTTCGTTGAACCACCATACACCAGCGGCCGTGAAATAGGAGTCCCAAACAACAAATGGAAGCGCTACGAGCACGCTTGCTTTAAGGAATGAGAGGAAATGCCTGTTGAACTTTATCTTCGGATGAAAAGAAAAAGCAAAGCAAATGATCACCGTTGCAAGATTGATAAGCAAGTATGTATAAGGCTTCATTCTGCTTTGATTTTGGCGAAATACATTTTGAAATATTTGATGGGTACCCAAAGAAAGCCAAAGCACTCTCCATGCTCCTTGGTCAGATGCTTATGGTGCTGTTTGTGCGCGCGTCTGATAGCCATCAGATAAGGATTGCCCGGATTGCTAAAAATTTTAATGCGCTGGTGAATTAAAATGTCGTGCACAAAAAAATAAGCCATTCCATAGAGCGTGATGCCCAAACCGATATAGAATGTGAAGTTAAAGTCTCTTACTGCTCCTGCATACATTAACACAATTGCAGGGACAGCAAAAATAACAAAGAACAAATCGTTTCGTTCCGCAGGGCCTCGATTGCTATGATCATGATGATCCCTGTGTAACACCCAAAGAAATCCGTGCATAACATATTTATGGACGCTCCAGGCGACACCTTCCATCATTATAAACGCTATTATGACCATCAGAAAATTCATACAGGAATGCTTTTTTTGTTAAACAACGTTTCAAGTACTTTGTGCCGATAGTCAAAAATGTGATTTAATTTTCTTTTGACAATCAAAGCATGCGCAGTTCTGCCCAGAATACCCCAGTGCAGTTCATAATCGACCCTATCTTTTATAATAACTCCAAGGTCATCGGCAATAAACTCGTGAAAATGCCTCCAAAGTTTGTAAGGCCCGGCAATTTGCAAATCGGTAAAGCTCTTCCCTTCTTCAATTTGGCTAATCTTTGTTCGCCAATGCATGCCGATTCCAAACAAGGGCGCAACTTCATAATCAATAATCATACCCCGGTAAATTGGCCGGTCACCCAAATCGGATAAAACCTTAAACCGCATAGTACCGGGGGTGATCCGGGCAAGATTAGTTGGCGCCGTGAAGAAATTCCACGCTGTTGTTATATCGCAGCCCAAGTGCTGTTCTCTCCTCAAAGTGTATATCATTCCCAATATTTTATTTAACAAACTTGTAACGCTACTCACAGGCTCGCCATTTTGCACCGAAAATAGCTCACCATCATCAAGACTAACTTTTGTCCATTCGAAATCCGAATGCGCTGTTCGAGCAGTTGGTGAGAAGGTGTAAACTTTATTTTTCTAAACAATGAAATATAGTAGCGGTATGCCAAATACACTCCAAACCTTGAAGAGACGGGCAATTGCCTAATACCTATGTAAGCTTCATCAAATTCCGATTCTATTTCACATTCAATCGACGATTTAGTGTTCCGATCAAAGATCTGCAAATTTGCATTTGGGAAATACCACCTGCCGAGCGTCTGGTAATCATCTTTCAGATCCCTTAGAAAATTTACTTTCTGAAAGGCTGAGCCGAGCTTCATTGCATACCGTTTTAACTTTTCAAATGTTTGCTTGTCGCCTTCTACGAAAACTTGTAAACACATCAAACCGACGACTTCCGCCGATCCAAGAATATAATCGTCATACAATTTCTTATCATACAGCATCGGCTTCAGGTCCATCTCCATACTTTTTAAGAATTGCTCGATCAGCGTTCTATCGATTTTATATTTATGCACGGTCTCCTGGAACGACTGCAATATGGGATTGATCGAAATCCCCTCATCCAACGCTTGCCATGTATGCTCCTTAAACCGGTGAAGCAGTGTGGCTTTGTCGTAGCCCTGAAAACTATCGACAATTTCGTCCGCCAAGCGCACGAATCCATAGATAGCATAGATAGCAGGGCGCAGCTTAGGATTCAGCGACATTATGCCGAACGAAAAGCTCGTGCTGTACTTTTGAGTGGTAGCCTTGCTTACCTGGAAAGATAATTCGTCAAATAGCTCTTTCATACATAATCAATCAAGATTTTTCAATTCCTTTGATGCAATCTTGCCGGAGATTATCGCGGGCGGCACCCCGGGACCTGGCACTGTCAATTGTCCGGTATAAAAAAGGTTAGGTAATCTCTTATTCCTGACCGCTGGTCTCATCACTGCAGTTTGCGAAAGCGTATTGGCAAGCCCATAGGCGTTGCCGCCGTAAGCATTGTAGTCATCAACGAAGTTATTAATGCAATAACTTCTTTTATAATCGATCTTTGAGGTCAGCGCACTCGTTCCCGTGTGTCTCTCCAGAGCACTGACCATAATTGCGAAATATTTTTCACGGGTGGATTCATCGTCTTCGATCCCGGTGGCCAGTGGCATGAGCAAAAAAATGTTCTCGTGCCCGTCCGGCGCAACAGTTGTGTCGGTTTTAGAAGGGCAACAAGCATAAAATAAAGGTTTCTGCGGCCACTGCTTGTGCTCGTAAATATCTGCTATGTGTAGATCTAATTCGTGTTCAAAAAACAGCGTATGATGTTGCAGGTTGGAAATCTTTTCCTTGAAGCCCAAGTAATAAATGAGGCATGAGGGGGCGAAAGTTTTTTTACTCCAGTATTGTTCGACATAATTGCGATATGGCGTTTCGAGCAAAGATTCGCTGTGATGGTAGTCGGAAGAAGCGATCACTGCATCAAACGCAAGTGTTGTACCATTGACAACAAGCGAAGTGACGCGATTATTTTGAACGATAATTTTCTCTACGGTATGATTAAAATGGAATTGCGCTCCCTGCTTTTCGGCAACCGACCTCATCGCTGTTACCAACCGGTAAAATCCTCCCATGGGATACTTTGTTCCCAATACGTAGCCACCGTAGCTCATTAAGCTGTACATCGCAGGAATGTTTTTTGGCGAAGCACCGAGGAAGATGACCGGAAATTCCATTAGGGCAATGAGCTGTGGATGCGAAAAATACTTTTTGACATAGCTGCGGTAGTTCGTAAGCAAGTCGAGCTGAAGTGCGCTATTTGCAATCTTCAAAGACATAAATTCACTCCAGGAATGACATGGCTTATACGCAAATTCCCTCATGCCAACGCGATACTTATCGGCGCCCGACTGCATAAAAGCCTCCAGTTTTTCTGCAGCGCCAGGCTCAATTGACTCGAATAATGATTTTAAGGCCTCGTAGTCTTTTGGCACCTGAATTTTGTCGTCCGAAAAAACCACCTCGAACTGTGGATTGAGCGAAACAAGCTCAAAATAATCGCTGGCCTTGCTGCCAAAATCCCGAAAGAAGCTTTCGATGATATCGGGCATCCAGTACCAGCTTGGCCCCATATCGAATACATAGCCGTTTTCGCTCCTGAATTGCCGTGCACGGCCTCCGGGTATATCGTGTTTTTCAAAAACGTGTACGTCCATTCCGGCCGATGCAGCATACGCCGCTGACGATAGTCCTGAAAATCCTGAGCCTATGATTGCAATCTTCTTAGGCACGAGTTATTGAAGTTGAGTTGAATATTCGCTCTCGACGACCTCCAGCAACTGGGCACTTTCGACATTTCTACAATAAATCGGATGATGAAAGCGGTCAAGCTTATGAAGCAGGCGTATCAATTCCATTTTTTCCGCCTGTGAAAGATCACCCGCCACGATCTTGGTCGCGGTACGGATCTTTCCCATCTGCCTCTCCAGGGCATTTATTCCAGCTTTTGTCAAGCTGATAACTTTGCTTCGCTTATCAGCCATCGAATCGGTCTGTTTAATCCAACCGTGGTTGAGCAGCCGGTCGATAATTTGCATACCTACGGGTTTCTCCTGAATATTTTTTTTGATCAATTCCATCTTAGACATGGGACCAAATGCCCGCAGATTGATGAGGTAAATAAATTCTTCCTGCGTCGAGAAATCAGAACCATGCAAGGCTGCTTTTGAATAAGTTCTCGCGTAACGGTTAAGGTGCACCAGCAATGTACTGATAACACTTTCCGGGCTGCGTCCGCTTTCTTTACCCTCCCACTGCGGCTGCTCAGGATTTTGCTTGCCACCGGTTACCTGATCTGAGATCCACATTTTAAACCCATTTATATCGTCTTTATATTCTTTCGGCTTACGGTGGCGATTAAAATCCTCCAGCAGATCGACCACGTCTTTAAAAAGCTTATAATTCATGAACTGAAAATTAGTTGACAAATATACTAATTATGGTATATTATTATACTAATTTTTCCAGGAAAAAAAAATATCACCGCCCTCCCTTTTAAATAGAGGTACGCTTTAAAACTTGAATAACCTTGTAAAAGAGTCAATCTTTCACGGCTTGCCCATAAATTGCAGAAAAGCGACCCTCTCCGGGTGGATCGATGAGGCAACTCACATTACGGGGCCTGCTAGTAACTGAATGTTACACCGCGCTGGTTGCGTTGGCACGGTCCACGACCTCACGAATATGAGTTGACTTTTAGTCGCTATCACAATGGTTTATGACATGCTATCTCATTAATAAAAGAGAATGCGCACCACAATAAGGCGTGAGGATGCAAATCATCAATGCCTGCATTAAAACGCAACCCGTACAAAGAGATTTGATATAGTGAGGTGCTGCGCGATCGGATCAGATCGTTAACATTGGAATAGCATGTTAATCAATTGCCGTATAACTTTTTTCCTGCCTCTTCAAACTTGTCACCTTTTACCCACGTTGGTCTTTCTTTCGCATTTGCGATCAGGTATGCACCATAGACAAAAAATCTGTGAAACTTTTCGATATAAGTCATGTCGAGGGAATTAACCTCATCTGCAGGCTGATGGTAATACTTAAACAGCTCCTTGTCAAAGCTTTTTACACCCGGGGCCAGGTCAACGGCCGGGATACCCTTTACAGCAAAATTCAGATTGTCGGAGCGCTCATAAAGATTTTGTTCCGGCGCCGGGTCGCCTTTCAGCTGTAATCCAAATGCTTCGCAGGCCCTTTTTAGCGTTGCGTCCACGGTTGTTCGGTTGAAGTCTATTTGGGTAGCGATAGTCTTATCGTTGTATCCTGCCCCGTCGCAGTTATAATTAAGAACGGTTTGCTTCAATGGAATCAAAGGGTGATTCGAATACCATTCGCTTCCAAGCAGTCCTTTTTCTTCTCCTGTAACAGCCAAAAACAATATCGATCGCTTCGGAGGGTTTTTTGCAAAGAATTTTGCTGCGTGCAGCAGTGCAACGGTACCAATAGCGTTATCACGGGCGCCGTTAAAAATTGAATCGGGGGATGCATTTTTCTTGACACCAACGTGGTCATAGTGCGCAGTGATTACGATCCACTCGTTTTTAAGCGAAGGATCGGTTCCCGTGATTACGCCTGCAACGTTTTTCGCCCCTACCGGCTGCGGTGCTTTCGCTTCTATGTTCAATCTTCCGGTCGATTTTTTTGTTTCCATCAAAGCGGTGATGGCAGGCAGCTCGCTTTTCTTCATGTATAAATGCGGTATCGATTTTTGGTCTTTCTGCGTGACCATTCGCTGCGCGGAAAGGAAATTCGCCAACGACTGCCAAGGAAGCCCGGGCAGTAACATTATTTCAATTAATGCGGCAGCCCCGTGTGTTGCTGCAATCCTCGCCTTGGCGGGGGAATCCGAAAGAAGGGCCTGGACGCCATTGGTGGTCGCATTCGTTCCTGCAAGCGCCACGACGATCTTTCCTTTAACGTCGGTTTTTTCAAATTCTGCCGCTGATCCGTAGCCGATAAAAATAATTTCACCATCGAGGGCGGTATTACCTCCATTAATATACAGCAGGTCATCCTTGAGCTTAAGTACATCAGAACCTACAGAAAATGACGCCGTCGTAGCCGGAACAATTTTTTCAAGACGTACGTCCTGAAAATAATTCGAATCGCCCAGGACAGGTTTAACGCCATAAATTTTTAGCTGGGTGCTAATGTAATTTGCGGCAATTTCTATTTCGGGCGAGCCTGTATCACGCCCACGCATTTCGTCTGAAGCGAGAAAAGACATATGTGCTTCAGATTCCAGGGCCGTGACAGAACCTTTTATGCCGTCAATAATTTTTTTTTGTGCCGACGCGCCGGCTGCCGTCATCACCAGAAGAAAAAGGATAATACCCCGCATAATGGAATGGATTATTCACGCAAGATAAAACTTGGCGGAAAATAAAAACGGATTCCTGAAAAAGGAATCCGCTTTATTTACGGGTTGCCTACACTGTTAACGCAAGAACAAAAGCTCTCTGTACTTGACCAAAGGCCAATCTTCGTTGTCAACCAGTAATTCAAGTTTGTCCACTGAATCCCTGATGACTTCGAAATACTTTTCTTTGATATCGTCACAATATCCAATAGCGCGTTTATGCGTATCAGAGATCTTGTTGAGACGCTTGCGTTCTTCGATCATTGCACGGACATTCGTTTTTATAGCTTCTATATGTCCGGATATTTCCTTAATGGTTTGCACTACTGCTTTGTTATCGACGCCAAGGCCTTTCAGACCGTTGGCATTCACGATCAGTTTGTTCTGATAAGCAATTGCAGTGGGAACGATGTGGTTCATCGCCAAATCGCCCATTACCCGAGCTTCAATTTGAACACGCTTGATGTACGCCTCCAGCCTAATTTCGACCCGTGCCTCCACCTCTTTTTCAGACATTACTTCGTGGCGTACGAAGAGGTCTTTTGACTTCTTTGTAAGGTACGCGTCCAGGGCCCGAACCATGTTTTTAACATTGCCCAGCTTGCGTTTCGCAGCTTCTTTTACCCATTCTTCCGAATATCCATCGCCCTCGAAACGAACATCTCTGGATTCCTTGATATATTTTCTTAACACGTTAACAACTGCAAGCCGTTTTTCCTCGCCTTTTTCAACTTCCTTATTGACGGCGTCGTGGAATTTCTCAAGCTGATCAGCAACGATGGTATTGAGCGCAGTCATTGCAACCGCGCAATTGTCGCTGCCGCCTACGGCGCGGAACTCAAATTTATTTCCCGTAAATGCAAAAGGTGAGGTGCGGTTACGGTCGGTTGCGTCGAGAATGATTTCAGGAATCTGATCGATTCCCAATTTCATATACATATTATCACCTTTCTCGATTTTCACGTTGCCTTTTTTCTCTAATTCGTCCAGGACCGCTCCCATTTGTGATCCTATAAACGCAGACACGATTGCAGGTGGTGCTTCATTTGCACCCAAACGAAAGTCGTTTCCTGGAGTCGCGATACTAGCGCGCAGCAAGTCAGCATGCTCGTGAACCGCCTTGATGGTTGTTACAAAAAAGGTCAAAAACATGAGGTTATCGCGCGCGCTACTGGTCGGCGCGTATAAATTCACACCCGTATCGGTGATGAGCGACCAATTGTTATGTTTACCCGTTCCGTTAAGGCCTGCAAAAGGTTTTTCGTGGAAAAGCACCTGGAGGTTATGACGATCGGCTACCCGGCTCATCACGTCCATCATAAGCTGGTTATGATCGTTCGCGACATTTACTTCCTCAAACAGGGGGGCAACCTCAAATTGACTTGGCGCAACTTCGTTGTGACGGGTGCGTACCGGAATTCCCAGCTTCCACGCTTCAATCTCGAAATCCTTCATAAAGTCGTATACCCGTGGCGGTATCGACCCGAAATAGTGGTCTTCCATTTGCTGGCCACGAGCCGGAGGATGGCCGTAAACCGTGCGGCCTGCCATTACCAGGTCAGGGCGGGCGTTGAATAATGCTTTATCAACGACGAAGTACTCCTGTTCAGGGCCGAGGGATGCCACAACGTGCTGGATGTCCTTATCAAAAAGCTGACACACTTTCGTTGCTGCCTTATCCACTGCCTTTAAAGCTTTTAACAAAGGAGCTTTTGTATCAAGTGTTTCTCCGGTATATGATACAAATATTGTTGGAATGCAAAGTGTTTTACCATAGAGGAACATGGGTGAAGTCGGATCCCACGCCGTATATCCACGTGCTTCAAATGTGCTGCGAATACCGCCGCTTGGAAAGGACGATGCATCGGGCTCCTGTTGAACCAGCTCGCTCCCTTTGAATTTTTCAATCCCTGAAAGCGCGTCAAAAAATGAATCGTGTTTTTCTGCGGTACCACCTGTCATCGGTTGGAACCAGTGTGTAAAATGAGATGCACCTTTAGCCATGGCCCAGGATTTTGCTGCAGCTGCGACAGCATCGGCAGTGCTCTCATCAATTTTTTCATGATTCTTAATTGCTGCGCTAACTTTTTTATAGACAGCGGGGGCCAGCGTACCACGCATCTGCTCAGCTCCAAAGACATTTTCTCCAAAAAACTTGGAAACATTGGGGCTTGGCAAATCAACATGTACGCGTTGGCGTTCGCTCAATTTTTTCAGAGCTTCAAATCGTAGGTGGGCCATAGGTGGTTGTGATTTAAACTAATTTTGCGCCCAAATCTATTAGAATTTTCGAAACCCCATTAAAAAATAATCTACAATTTTAATCTTTTGTTAAGAATACGTTTGCAGAGGGTATTTTTTTGACCTTATCTTATTCCAGCGGCAAAAAAAAATGAATGCGCGAGGCTATCAAACAATCGAATGAAAAGGCTTAATCTTCGTAGTCACCACCGCGATCTTCCTGGCTGTTGCGTTGACGTTCCTTGGCTTTATTTAAGCGGTAGGTTAAGTTGACCGTGAATTGTCTGGATCTCCATTGGAAACTTGAGTTCGAATAATATTCCTCCGTATCAATGATCGCACGCCTCTTGCGGGAATTTAATAGATCACGGACTCCCGCTGTTATGGTACCCTTGCCCTTGAAGATATCCTTTGATAACCCAAGATCGATCGAATATATCGATAGGTTTTTTCCCTGTGGGGTTATGCGCGGCCCGCGATAATTGAAGGATGCCTGAAAATCGACGGCGTTAAAAAATGTCATCTTCGATGTGGTCCTTGAAGTCCAGGTGTAAGTGTCACTTTCCAGAACTTGGCCTTCAAACACCCCGTGCGTTATAGCGCGATAAAAGTTAGCACTCGAGTTGATTTTCCACCAATTTTGCACGTTCAGCGAAAGATTGAATTCCACGCCGTAGGCGTTTTCCTCAGATAGATTGATCGGCATAACCCTGGACCGACCCTGAGACGCGGAATCCGGTTCTGTGGTGATCCGCTCGATTACATTCCTTCTGTGCCTGTAATACACATTGGATAAAAGGGAACCGCTCTTCCAGTCGAACAAGTAACCTGTCTCGATGGAGTTTGTATAGACGGGACGAAGGTTTGGATTTCCCCCAAACAAAACCCTTGGATCCCGGAAATTTGAAAAAGGAAGCAAATCGCGGAAGTCGGGACGGTTAATCCTGTAGCTATAACTTAGCTGAAGCGTTTTCCCCTCCTGCAACCTGTAAGATAAACTGGCGCTGGGAAACAGATTAAAATAATTTTGGACGTTTGTAAGCTCACTCGCTTTGAGCTCGGTTGAAATATCGGTCAGTTCACCACGCACACCTGCCTGAACGGATAAATTTCCATAGGTATTGTTCGCCATTAGGTATGCTGCATGAATTCTTTCAGTGTAGATCAGCTTGTTTGTAAATTCTGGAATCATGATCCAATCCGAAGATCCTGTGTCGAATGCATCCAAGCCATAGTCGTTATTGATAATTCTCGTGGCTGTCTTGATGCCGGCCTCAAACTTACCTGACTGGCCAACGGGATGGCTGTAGTCTGTCTGAAACAACCAGTTTATCTCATCGGCAAAATTAATCGACTGCTGAAGCGAATCCGGACCGTCGTTGACAGATTCCTGATAGTCGGTGCTTTCGTCGTCCACACTTTTGATCCATTTGAAGTCAGCTGTAAGCAACTGTCCTTTGCGATCGAAGGTCTTCTTGAAATTCAAAGAACCTTCAATATTTTCTTCATCTTCTTTCTCGCGTTCATTGCGTTCAACAATTCGCGTGAGATCTCCGTTCTCGTCAAAATCATTGTAAAGAGTTTGAGCCTTGCTAATGCCTTCCCCCACATTGTAAAGTCCCGACGCTGTTAAGGTCGTATTATCGCTGAGAAAATAGTCCAGCCCTAAAGTGAAGTTGTGCGAGAATTCCTCCTGTGTCCGTTCATTGCTCTGCGTATAAGTAAAAGTGGTATCTGGGCTTGTAGAACGTTGAAAAGACTCGCCCCATCCCGGCCGCTCATTGTAGTCGATACCATAACTTGAAAACAAGTTGACTTTTTTCCGGCGGATATTTATGGTGTAGGAACCGCCATACAATGCCGGATAGCCCGCATTCGCAGTAAACGTCCCGTTGATACCTTTTTCCTGGTTCTTCTTGAGGATGATATTTATAATACCCACCTCACCGGCAGCATCATATCGAGACGATGGGTTGGTAATGACTTCAATGCTTTCAATAAGGTTGCCCTGGAGCATTCTCAATGCTTCGGGATCTCTTGAAGTCAGCCCTGACGGTTTCCCATCGATCAGAATCCTGACGTTATTACTTCCCCGCAAGCTGACGGTTCCATCGACATCAACGGTGACCGACGGCAGGTTGCCAAGAATGTCGGAAGCGTTTCTACCGACGTTGCTCAGGTCCTTTTGAACATTGAAAACACGTTTGTCCAACTGAAGCTCCATGGACGCCTTTTCTCCTTTCACCACTACTTCTTCCAGCACCTGACTATCTTCTGTAAGGGTTATAACGCCCACATCGACTCTCGTGTCAGATACCACAACATTCGGTATCACCTTTTCTTCATAGGAAAGGAAGCTGATCCTCACAAAATATTTTCCAGGATTGACAGGGACTTTAAACTTGCCCTGATCATCCGAAACGCCACCGGTGACCAACGTGGAATCCGAGGCATCGTGAACCGCGACGTTACCATATGGTACGGGCAGTTTTTGTACGTCGATAATAGAGCCCGTGATCAACGCTCCAGCCTGTTCGGGATCTTGTGAATATCCCACCCCACAAGTCAGTCCAAATAATATCAGTAAAAGGTATCGCATTTCAGTTTTCCAATTCAATCCACCATAAACCTCCCTTCTGCACTAACCCGTCCAACAGGACAAAGTTCACAAAACACTTTGAGGAGAATTTGAAGTTTATTTATGCAGCAAAAAATCAATTCTTAGCTCGTGATACCCTTCCGTAAATTCGTAGCTAACAGGGAAATTGTTCAGGTCGCAAATTTGCTTGACGATCGCCAATCCAAGTCCCGTGGAGTCTGA
>DASUTP010000200.1:0-3013 GCA_036374515.1 Chryseolinea sp.
TTTTGAGATCGACGAGTGTAGTTTGTTCGCTTCCAAGTTTTTCTTTCAACTCGGCCGCTACCTTTGCCGTTGTTCCATGTCGACTCATATAGATAATAAGATTGGCCATTTTGGTTTACAATGCTTTATACCTGAAGACAGGCAATTAGTTAGTGAAAATCAGATAGCGATGATTTCAACTGGTTGCCGACGGTTCAAAGTTCTGAATACCTGCTTGAAATATCCATGTTGTAAGTCACTTCAAGCAATGATTTTAATCACTCTTGCGGAGTTCCAAGGAGAGACGTTTTCCCTCCGGGAAGATCAGTCCATGACTTTGGAAATCGACCTCGGTCGTAGATGATGTGAGTAGGCTTTGCGTTATACGTTGGCGAAAACCTTTTACCAGAGTTTGAGCAGAGAACGTTCTGCTGAGCCTGGTAACTTCCGTTTTCTTCCTCTTCAGAATCTGCTAACCTTCAACTTTGGATTCTATGGCCTGCTGCAAGATATGACCAGTGTTTTGCAACGGCGCTTGATCTCCTTTTAAAACTGCAGATGCCAGTTGTTCTGCATTTTTTATCATCACGTGGTCTGGAAAAGGCGAAATTTCCGGATCCGTAATTGCTTCAATCAAGACGGGGCGGTCTGAGGCGAGCGCTTGTTGCCATGCATCAGAAACCTGATCGGGAGAGTCAATGCGGATGCCCAGGAACCCGATTGACGTGGCGTAAGCGGCATAGTTGAACTCGGGCGTCACCTGTGTTGCATCAAATTTTGGATCACCTTCCATCATTCGCTGTTCCCAAGTGACCATGTTCAAATCATTGTTATTCAATACACATACTATAATGTTTGGCGTAGACCATGATTGCCAATATTTGCTTATTGTCAGAAGCTCAACATTCCCATTCATTTGCATGGCGCCTTCGCCTGCAAAAGCAATCACCATTCTTTCAGGATAAGCAAATTTTGCCGCGATCGCATAAGGTACTGCGCAACCCATTGTTGCCAGATTGCCTGATAAAGACGCCATCATCCCGTCGCGGATCTTTAACTCCCGCGCATACCAGCTTGCCACGGAACCTGAGTCGGCCGTTATGATACAGTTGTCGGGTAGAAGGGGGGAGAGCGACGTGAACACAAATTGTGGATTGAGCGGATTCGCTTCTCGTAAGGAAAGCTGCTGCTGCTCGTAATTCCATTGCCGTACCTTTTCTTCAATGCGTGATCTCCATTCGCGCGCTGGTTTTTGATGGAGCAAGGGAATCAATCGTCTTAATGTTTCTTTGCTGTCGCCCAAAAGATTCACTTCAACTGGATATCTTAAACTTAACATCCGACCGTCGATATCGATCTGAACTGCCCGCGCTTGTCCTTCCTTAGGAAGAAACTCCGCGTACGGAAAGCTCGTCCCGACCATTAAAAGTGTATCGCATTCGTTCATCATCAACTCTGTCGCTATCGTTCCAAAGAAACCAATCGTGCCCGTCACAAACGGAAGGTCATCAGGCAGAGCGGATTTCCCTAACAATGCTTTTGCTACACCGGCATACAAAAGGTTAGCAACGGTTACAATTTCATTTCCGGCATTCATCGCGCCAGCGCCAATTAAAATTCCGACTTTGTTGCCGACATTGAGAATATGCGCAGCTTGTTGAAGCGCATCATCCGTTGGGATGGTCAATGATGACGGATGACCGACACCCGTATGAACTGAAAAATGTTCATGAGGGGGAACCTCCACGGCTTCAAGAGTTTGAATATCATTTGGGACGATCACACACGTTACTGTTCGTTCTGCACGTGCAATCCGAATGGCTCTGTCAATAAGGTGTCTGATCTGTGATGCATCCGACGCCATGTGAACATATTCATGGGCAACGTCTTTAAAAAGGTTCACAAGATCAACTTCCTGCTGATAGTGCCCACCGATCGCCATGCGGGAAGTTTGGCCGATAATCGCCACCACGGGCTGATGGTCCAGTTTTGCATCATAAAGTCCATTGAGCAGATGGATGGCTCCGGGTCCGGAGGTGGCGAGGCATACGCCGACTTCGCCTGTGAACTTTGCGTGAGCGCAAGCCATCAATGCCGCCATTTCTTCGTGGCGCACCTGGGTGAACTTAATGCCTTCAGCTGAACGGCTTAAAGCGCCCAGGAGACCGTTGATTCCATCCCCCGGATATCCGAATATGCGTGTGATACCCCAGCTGGCCAGTCTGGTGACTATATAGTCACTAACGTTACTTATTTTAGTTTGCTCTGGATCGTTGCTATTGTTCTTGCTCATGTGAAATCAGATTACGTCGGTCGGATTATCGGATATGCTATGTGTACGCTACGGGCTCCCACGCGTCCTTAAAAAGAATCAGTATGCTTGCAGTGTTATTATGCCATTTCTCTTCGAGCCGAACTTTACAGTGTAGTTTGGTTCAGGCCACACCTATTGGACATTTTAAACGCATTTCGTAACAACTGGAGATAATCAGCTACGACTGCTGGCCGTTAATGGATGTTATAAGCGACTCAAGCTGATTTCCGGTCGCAGCTTCAATATCAGAGGCGATGGTCTTGGAATCTACGGCTTTGCTCTCTATTTTCTTTGTCCCAGATCATCAGTTTCGTCCGAGCCACTCCCAAATTTCTTTGCAGGTTTTTTTCGTTTCGGCTCATGTCTTACTTCGTGAGGCTGTGATTTATTAACGTAGTCCCGATCCTTAGGTCCGCGTTTTTTTTCTTCCTTGTTTTCCATAACAAAAGATTTTAGATTTTCTAACTCAAAATCTATACCTCATATCGAACCCTTAAAAAATGCTCTTCCGGGTTTCATGGTCAAATGTTCATTTAATAGCGCGGCGTTACTGTGGAAATTATTCCAAAAAAATGGGGCATTGATGAGGGTAATTTCAATAACGATCTCCAAAGTTATTATTAACCAATACTGCCTGTTGGGAGTTTTCGAACTGAGATCTGACTCTTGCGCAACCTCACGCTACGATTCCAAGTTTTTTCCGATATCTCGCGGAAGACA
>DASUTP010000201.1:0-12907 GCA_036374515.1 Chryseolinea sp.
GGGGCAGAGCCCGTTCAGGCGCGCCAAACGCCATTTTTCAAAAACTCCCTTAAGTCTGCCAGACGAATCGACAACATTAAACGCGATCTTGCCCTTTTGGCTGAACGTCCGTTGACGATGAAGTTTCACCTGCCAGCGCCACCGTTGAACCCGTTTATCGAAAGTATTATTTATTGCAAAGATCACAACCTTGGTCATTCATTTGAGCGTACTCTACCTGATGGATCCGCACAATTACAGATTGTGATTGGCGAAGGAGGCCGTGAGATGATAGGAGACAAAAAATTGCAACCTTTCAGGAAAGCGTTACTGATGGGCATGAACAGTGCTCCTATTACGTACAGGCTAGGGGAAATGCAGCACGTTATTTACGTACGGTTCAGGCCATACGGACTTTATGCATTCACAAAAATTAACCAGGCGGAACTACACAATCAGGTAGTTGACGCCTCACTGGTCTTCGGATCGTCCATTGAAAATCTTTGGGAAACGCTTGCCATGCTCCCTGATCCCGCACAAATGATTTCATGTGTTGAAGACTTTTTTACAGGCAAGCTGATTCCAGTGGTTTCCATGCCTGACCTGTTGGCTTACATGTTGCACGATATTCATCTGCCGCTTACGCGGCTTGCAAAAAAAGCAGGCTATTCAGATAAGTACCTTACAAAAACCTTCCAGAAATATATCGGGGTTGGCCCAAAAGTATTTCAGCGCATCAAGCGGTTTCAAGGGGCTGTCAGGGATATGAATCAGTTCACCGAATCTATCGACTGGGCTGACCTGGTTTTTCAACATGGCTATCACGATCAGGCCCACTTCATAAAGGAATTCAAAGACTTTACCGGCCTCAGCCCACAAAACTATTTGTCAATGGCTCCATCGTGCACGCGCTATCTTCACGGTTCTGATCTGCTAGACCGCGGTATCTGAAAAACCGCGTCTGAAGAAAAATTTCAGAACGAATCAGCGCTGCTGTTTACTTTCTTACAATCAGTCTGCCGCCCTTTCTCCTTCCTTTGGGCAGGAATTCAGAAATGCTATGAACAAGATTGCCTTTGGCGGGATTAACGCCATCGATAGGAAAGAAAAAGCTATTGGCTTTTGGGTCAGTCTCTATTTATTCTGAAACTAACTAATCCTGTTTGTATGAAAGATGTTAAAAAGGTGATGATATGGTCGGTGGGGACGATGGTGCTGACGCTCATACATCACGGCTACGGCGCCGTTATTTACGATGAGCCCTTTCGTCTGCACGTTGCAATATTTGCGGCACCAGTAATAATGGTGCTCCAGGCAACCTATGCGGGATTTGAAACAGTGAGAAGTTTAACAGGCAGAAAAATCCTGTTGACAATTTTTCTTGTTGTTACCGTAGTGTTTCCGGTTTTGACCATTGGCGTGTATGAGGGAGGTTACAATCACGTCGTAAAAAACATTTTATACTTCGCGGGTGTCCCCACAGCCATCCTCGACGACCTGTATCCATCGATTTACGAATTGCCTAACGACCTGTTGTTTGAGCTGACCGGCATGGCGCAGTTCTTCAGCGCTGTTAAGTGTAGCGCTGAAATTTATAAAACGTCAATGAGGCGATGGCTTGAATTGCTAAATGCTCCTTCCTGGCGGGCGAATCGATGAAACAGCTCGTGTTATGCTACGCACGCAGGCGAACGCGTGGAAATCCAGTTGATATCCGCCAGCTCCCAGATTTTTAACCCGCATTAAAGACCAACCGCGGTATTTGCGAACTGATCAACTGTCGTTGTGCGATCGGCGAAAAACAGTTACAATCCAGACGAGCCGGTAGCCCACCAGTTCTTAAAAACTGGCACGCGGGCTTTGCTGATCAGCACCGGTTTTGCCGGAGCATACAACAACTTCAGCGCAAGGCGCCCGTTGAAATAATATTCCGCTTCCTGAATGGCAGCCCTATTCACAACAACCTGCCTGTTGGCCCGGAAAAAGTTTTTATTATTGAGCCGTGTTGCAAGCTCTTCAATGGTTTGATCCAATGAAAACGTTTGACGCGTCAGTGTACAACCTTTTACTATACCATTCTCGAGAAAAAAATACGCGAATTCATTTTCTTTTACGGGTATCAGTCTATCCTTGACGCGGATGAGCAAGGTAAAAGTCTTTTGGCTTGCATCGAGAAGATCAGCCAGCTGATCAAGCATCAGGGGTTTGACTTCAGTCCTCCCAACGGCCTCGTACTTCTTAATACTGAATCGCAGGTCAGCTTCTTTTATAGGCTTTAACAGGTAGTCTATACTGTTCACCTTAAATGCTTCGATTGCGTATTGATCGTATGCTGTGGTGAACACTACCGGGAACCTGACTTCGCATCTTTTGAAGATCTCAAACGATAAGCCATCTTCAAGCTGTATGTCAAAAAAAGCCAGGTCTGGCGATGCGCTTGAAGTTATCCACTCCACTGCTTCTTCAACGCCGCGTAAAATAGTGACGACTGCTATATTGGGGTAAATGCTTTTTAACAACGATGTGAGCTGATTGGCGGCCCCAATCTCATCTTCCACGATCACCGTACGCAACGCTCTCATAACAAAGGCAGCGTTATAGAAAAGGAATTTTCATCTTTCACGACCTGTATTTTCTTTTTGCCCATCAGCCAATAGCGTTGTGCGAGATTATCCAGCCCGACACCGTGCCCTTTAGATGATTTTTTTGCTTTCAGATTATTCCTGACCGTAATGCTGTCATGGTTACACGTCAGCTCGATGCGCAAAGGTTCCCTGGCCGAAACGATGTTGTGGTGCATCGCATTTTCAAACACCGTCTGCAAGGCAAATTGCGGGATCAGCCGGGCCAAGTGCTCATCCCGGACGTCTATATTCACCTGGAAACCTTCTTCAAATCGTTTTTTCATCATGAACAGGTACGACTGCAGAAATGAAAGTTCGTCTTTTACTGTAACTACCTTTTGCGTGCGATTTTCCAGCATGTACCTGAAAGTGTCTGCCATATGGTCAATAAACGAAATTGTCTCTTTGCTGTTTGCACGAGCAAGGCTGCTGAGGGTGGTGAGGGTGTTGAATAAAAAGTGCGGATCGATCTGGGTCTTCAGTGCTGCAAGTTCCGTTTCAATATTCTGACGCTGCAGCGTTAAAAGTTCGATTTTTTCCTGGCGCAGACGTTCGACAAGCTCTACTACGTAACTGACGAGCACGACAACCACAGCAATGGTCAGATTCCGGAACAAATAAAAAATGAAGTATGTCCTCACCGCCTTAATATGGAAAATCGCGCTTGCCACTGCCACGCAAACGATGCTGATCAATAAAACGGCCAGGAGGTTGACCGCCATTGTAATCATGATGTGGTAACGTGGTTTTTTATCGGCCGACCAGCGCTTCCAGAAAAAATTATAGTCGAACAAAATTAAAGATGCAGCGAACACGGTCAGGAACATAAAGACCACACGTGCTAGAGGATTCGAATCCGCTTCGTTGAATCCTCCAAACCGCGACTGCTCGATCACCGTTGCCCACGGCAACGTGAAGAGCAATGCGATCACAAACGAGATGCTGAGCGCTATTTTATGTTTGTTGCTCATTCAAAAAAAGAATTGGATTTTTCCACCTGACTTCCACCTCAGTGACTTACTAAATTGAACTGCCTTATGCAGCTAACGGTTGCCCTTTCTTCGCTGTTTAAAGTTCTCGCGCTGTTCCTGCTGATTTTCCTTATAGATGGCGTACTGCTCCTTTGTCAGGATCTCTTTCATCTTCTTATCCCGCGTTGAACTCAATCTTTTAAATTTGTTATACTTTTCAAGTCGTGATCCGTTCGTCGCTCTAATATCTGCAAGACCTTCAAAAAACTCCTTATTTATTTCTTCCACTTTTGGCTTTTGCTCTTCGGAAAGATTGAGTTTGCTCATATAGGCCTCGTGCCGCTCCATCGCTTCTTCTCTTTCCTGTTCACTCATGCGTGCCTGGCTGTGAACACTTGCCGATATTGTCATCAGCATACATACGATCATTAACGCTCTTTTCATTTTCATCTGTTTTTTTGATTCAACATAACGGTGTATGACCGATCCTCGTTGAGAAAACATTCGCGACACTTCCAAACCTGACCCTGAGGCAGCCGAATCCGCGGCTGGATTTTCCCATGGATGTAGACACAGAATTAGTGTACGGGTTTAAAAGCAAACAGCTTTCCGTTAAAAGCCGGTACATACACATTTCCCTCCGGACCGACAGTTGTGCCTACCGTAAACACAGTAACACCTGGCAATTCCTCCCGGTCTATCACCCTTCCCGAGGACGCCTCGATTACCATCAGGGAGTTGAATAGTTTCCCGCGGTTGCGGTCATTAATGGTTGCATAAATCAATCCACCGCGGGTTTGTGTGGCTATGCCACGATTGAATACGCTGTCCATGCGCCATTGAACGAGCGCAACGTCGCCTGCATCCTTTATACAGATCAACGGCGCGCGAGCACCACCGGCGGGAATGATTGTACCATCCGGTGCCGTTGATGGACTGCCACCAGTAGCATACCCGATATTACGCCGCCAGATGTTCTTTCCCGATTTGGCGTCAATGGCGTGTAGCCCATTGTGGTTGTCGTTTACATAGATCTTTTTCCCATCAAATGAAATATCGGGACTGGATGCCGAGCCGCCTGGTAGCGAAGCGTTCCGCCACATTCGCGAAACGTGAGGGCTGGGTGTTTCCGAATAACGCATGGAAATCAGATCAGCCTGTGCTGCACCTGGCTCCCAGTAAGTAAAGTAGAATTGGCCTGTTTTTGGATCGATCGCCGGCGTATTCGCGCAAGGACAATTCTTTGTTCCGCGCATGCACGCCAGCGGATCAATTTCTGCCAGACGCGTGCTATTTCCCTCTGTAAGCTCGTACGGCTCTATGACATTTCTTCCCGTCTCCCTTTCCATAGCATAGATCACTCCTATATGTGTGATAAAGAGCAATCTTCCTGACGGCGTAAATTGCGCGGAGAGGGGAAAGCCGAGAATCGGCATTTTCCAGTTCAGCTTGCCGGCATTGTCGAACGCAAACATATATTTGTCATCGGCAACGTAGACGTTACCCTGTCGGTCCACCAGCGCGCCGGAAGCCACCGCTAGTTTCCCGATTTCCGCAGAGCACCAGACGGTTTCACCTGTCTTACGATCCAAAGCATACAGGTGACAACCCTCGCCGGTGGTGGTCACGTACACTTTTCCAAACGTGTCGTTGGTTGCGCCAAGATTGATCGTTCCATCGAATTCCCGTTCCCAGGCCAGTGTAATATTTTTCGATCCGCGCACAACTGAGTAGTCCGAGTTTCGGCTATCCGCGTGAGCCGAGTGCCAGTTTGTTTTCCCGCCGGCCTTAGGTAAACAGCTTGCGATGGTGAGCAGCAACAAAAACAGCATACCCCTTATTCCGAACATAAGCGTTGTACTATTTTGGCAGCTCGAAACGTTGGAAAAATTCCCAAAGCAAGTCGTTCGCGTTAATGTAGGTTGAAGGGGTGTCGGCTCCAGGGCTTGGTTTTTGTCCCCCGGGCCAGGCATGCCCACCGTCATAGGTCACATAACTTTCCAATGACGCGTTCGGGCTGCAATCATTCCAGTTTGTTGATCTGTACTCACCGTTGTCTATCAACTTCGGTGAAGCTGAACAGCCATTCTGAACCGACCAGAAATTTAAAACCGAATCGACCGGCGTAAAGTGATAACCACCTATTCCTTTGCCACCGTTATAAGGCACTTTGGTGTCAAGTAACGAGTGCATATGCAGCACAGGTACGGCTCTTCCTGGTTTACAATCGCCTGTCATCATGGTAGCGCTGACCGGAGCGATTGCCGCGATCTTATCGGAGAGCTCGCAGGCGAGGCGATATGCCATCATACCTCCATTCGACATTCCTGTTACATAAACGCGGTTGGGATTAACGGCGAAGTCTGCAATTAACCAGTCGATGAGATCGCGAATAAAGCCGACGTCATCGATGTCATTCACCATAGCATAATCACAGCATCTGCCGGCATTCCAGGTTCTGATCCCGAGTATTCCTGAACTGCTGACACCTTCGGGATATGCAATTATAAAATTTTCCTTCGCGCCTTTTTCGTTAAGACCATAACTTGCTTCCATCTGGTAGGCACTCCCACCGGTTCCATGCAACGCAATCACCAGTGGATATTTTCCTTGATCGATGTTGTTATCATAGTAGGTTTCAGGAAGCTTCACTACATACGTTCTCACCACACCGTCTACAGTCATATAGGATTCGTAACGGTACGGCTGTTGGCCATCCGGATCAGACTCGGTGCAGCCACTGAAGATGAAGACAAATACCACAAACATGAATCGCTCAAGAATTCTTCTCATACTTATATTGTTATTTGGTTACTGGATTATTTTCCGTTAAGGATAACGGAGTGGCTGGCTTGAAGATGAGCCTTTCTTTGCGAGGCGTCTTTTTGGCATTGTGAACTCTCCAAAGACATTATTGAAATTTTCGAGCGGTATCACCTGATTACCTCTCACGGAAATCGTTAATGAACCACTAAACGGAGATGTGAACGCGCCCTATCAAACACCGATGCCTTACCTCCACCCGATCACCCGATTACCGATTACCACGACCATGCCCCCGTTCAAAGACCGATGCACCTAGGCTCGAGCCGACCGATTACCGATTACTGATTACCTGATTACCGATCACCTGATCACCGACTACTTTTCCCGCCACCCCCTGAAACCTTCCCACCCCATTTCCGTCCCTAGTGAAGGGAAAGTGAATAAAAAACAGGAAGCCATGGTTGTCACAAAGTTTGCGCCATCTGCCGGGTTGAGAAAGTACATCAAGTGCTATTATTACCTCGAGAATAACAATGATCAATGGATTACCGACACGTACTTTGCGGACGGATGCTTGGAGGCCGTGTTCAGTGTCGGATGGGATTTTTATAAGGATGGTATCAAAGAAGACTGGGCAAAAATTATCGGTCAGATCATAAAACCGCGCAGTCTGAAAATTGCCGGGAAGGGACAAAGCTTTGGTATCTGGTTTTATCCCCATACGTTTAGCTTCTTTTCGGATATCGAACTTTTTGAGTTGAATGACCGCGTATTGTCCTGGGATCTGCTGTTTCCAAATTCGATGGCAGAGTTTGTCGGCAATTGTCTGTATGAAAAGCAATTTGACCGTCTTGTCAAGGGAATGGATGAATTCTTGTTGACAAGGATATCGGCGCACCATGAAAAACCGACTGACAGGCTAACCGAACAGTCGGTTCAATATTTGTATCAGAACAAGACGTCTTCGAGTCTTAACCATTTGGCATCGCGATTACAGGTATCACAGCGGTACATTCAAAAACTATTTGTGACCAAGATTGGTGTTAGTCAAAAACAGTTTATAAGGATACTAAGGTTTCAAGATACTTTACAAAAGCTCAGCGAGCGTCAAAATTCCAGTCTCACCACCCTGGCGTATGAAAACAATTTTTACGATCAGTCCCATTTTATCAGAGAATTCAAAACATTCACCGGATTGCGTCCGTCTGAGTTTGAAGCTAAGAACTTACCCATTAACAGGCACTTCATTGCAGATTAGGTGATTGGCTGAACCTGTAACCCAGGCGTTGCTGGGGATAATTAAAGTTTAGTATTTTACCACGGAGGCACGAAGTCACGAAGAAAGAGTAACAAATATTTTCCGGCTTCGGCTCGACATTAATTTCTTATTCAACGACTTAAAATGTTGGGCCCCCTCCGTGCCTTCGTGTCTCCGTGGTGAACTTCATCAATTCTCCAAAACCTCTGTGTTGGAGGGTTCAATCTCGTAGAAGCCAGGTAGGAGGCACCGAAACAAGAAGAATCGGAGCAACAAAATAGTTACCGGGATGTGGCTCGACAATAATTTCTTATTCAACGACTTAAATGTTGGACTCCCTCCGTGCCTCCGTGTCTCCGGGTGAATTCATCCCTGCCGCCCATCTGAAAAAATATTTAACTTTTACCACAAGGTTAATTCGCAAAGTTCGAAGAGAGGCCGCATCGAATAATTTTTGCACCCTCTGCGTGAACTATTTTTGCGTCCTCGGCGTGACGGTATTCATTCGCGTAAGGTACAGCAGCGGGTTTTCCTTTAGATTTTGAACCACGGAGACACGGAGGCACGGAGCTGTGTTGTGTGTTTTCTGTCAGCCGTCTTGTGTCGGGGTGGTGAAGAATCTGAGCTGGGTGAACGGTGTTTGGTTCACGCAAAGGCTGCAAAGGCTAATTCGCAAAGTTCGAAGAGAGGCGGCATCGAATAGTCTTTTTTGCGTCTTTAGCGTGGATCTATTTTGCGTCCTTAGCGTGAAGGTATTCATTCGGGTAAGGTATACCAGCTGAGCATTTTCCTTTCGATTGCTGAACCACAGAGGCACGGAGACACGAAGAAACAGTGACAAATAATTTACCGCATTGGGCTCAACAACATTTCCTCATTCAACGACCTAAATGTTGGACTCCCTCCGTGCCTCCGCGTCTCCGTGGTGAACCTCATCAATTTTTTCAAAAAAGGATCTTTTCCATAAAGTAAGCGTCAGCAACAAAATTCGTGTTGTAAGGTTCAATCTCGTAAAAGCCAAGGCTTGCATACAACGCGTTGGCTTTAGTCATCACCGATTTACTATTATCTAACCTCATTTTGGAATAGCCGAGCCGTTTTGACTCTGCAATTGCTTTTTCGGCAAGTAACCGGCCTAAACCCAATCTCTGGAACGCAGGGCGAACATACAGCCTCTTCATTTCGCAGGTCGTCTCATCAAGTCTTCTCACAGCAATGGTCCCTGCCGGTACTCCATTTACATACGCGACGAGATAAACTCCATCAGGGGCTTCATAGCCCCGGGGCATCTGATCTATGTCCGCTGCGAAATTTTGGGCCTCAAAATACGGTCGAAGCAGCGGTTGACTTCCCACTTGTTCAATGTACTCGTAATGAAGCTCGCGTCCATCCGCTATCTCGCTTTTGCTTGTTGGTGTAATAATTTCTATCCGGCGGTCAACCAGTTCTTGCATGACGGAAATTGTTAAGTCCAAAGATCAACCCTCAAGGGCACGAACATCCCACGTTCATGGACCCGGGCTAATGGTGGCGAAAAATATAACCTGACATTGCGAACTGATTGTAAAAAACAGAACTTGTTTTATCTGTCCCACGATTTAACCGCGGAGACGCAACGGCGCAAAGAAAATTCATAGCATGCATAGTCGCCGGGTGATAAAATGGAGGAATTGCATTTCCAATTTATCGTGCGTTCGTTATCAACACTATTAAACCTTAGCGCGCAGCAATCACTTCTATCTCCACTAACCATTCTTCGTCATAAATATCAACCACGATCACGGTGAGCGCGGGACAATGGTTGCCAAGCACCTCATGACGGATTTTATAATTCTGCTCACGATAACTTCGGTCAGCGAGATAAGTAGTCACTTTCACAATGTCTGTCAGCTTCATGTCACATGCGGCTAGTTGCTTGGTTATATTTTCCCAAACCGTCCTGCATTGCTCCTGAAAATCTGTGGGTGGCTTTTCGTCCTTATCGCTGACGGGGATTTGCCCGCTGACAAAGACCAGGCTGCGGAAATTGCTGATGGAAACTGCCTGTGCGTAAGAAGTTGGAGATCGCTCTATTGATCGCAGATTCGTGGGGGCGCAAGCAGATATTAACATAGCTGTTATCACAAAGTTGAAAAGGCTGATAGCTGTTCTTTTTTTATCGCCCATCTTTTAATCTTTAGCATTGACAATTTCTTCCAGTACTTTTCTATCCATCCACATGATATCGTTTTGGCTACTGAAAAAGAAGAACCTGCCATCCGGAGTAAAGTACGGGCAATACTCGTAACCGTCCGTGTTGATGCGGGCACCAAGGTTCTGGGCGGGAGTCCAGTTTTGCTCTTCATCAATTTTTGAGAAGTAAAGGTCAGCCTGACCAAACCCATCATCACGGTTTTCTGATTTGAAGATGATGAAACGTTCGTCATCCGATACGCATGGATCGTGCTCCGATGCAGGCGAATTGATAGTTGGTCCTAGATTTCTCGGTAAGGTATAGGCACCGTTGACGAAACGGCTGACGTATATGTCTTCACTTCCGTAGCCGCCCGGGCGCGACGAGCCGAAATAAAGGTTCCGGTTAGCCGCGAAGTAAATATAGTACTCTGAGCTGTCGGAGTTCACCTCAGAGAGATTCGTTGCTTCAGACCAGGTTCCACCTTCTTTTGGCTCGATATACCAGATATCAAAATCTTTTCGCATCAGCTTGCCTTGTCGCGGTTGATTTGAAATGAAGAATAACTTTCCGTCAGGCGAGAATGCCGGGTCAGCTTCGGAATACTTTTCATCACAAAAAGAAGCGGGAACAGGCTTGCTCCAGCTGCCGTTGGTAAATTGACTTATAAAAATATCCCATTGACCATTTTGCGATCGCGAAAAATAAAATGATTGTCCATTGGGTGAAAAGGCAGCGTTGAAGTCTAGCCCCTCAATGGATACAAGTCCGGGCAAAAACTTTGTTGCCACCGAATCAGGATATGGTTTAGGAAATGGGATTTCTCGCTTATCACACGCGAAGAACGACAGCGACAGGAAAGCGCACGCCCCTAATGCAAATAAAATTCTATTGTGCATACTTAAAGATCGACCGCAAGATAACCGCACACATAACCGAGCTCCTTAAGATTTTTGCTAAATATTAACATTCAAATGACCAGCAATCGCGTCAGTGAAATTTGGCAAGATTCTTAAGATCAAAGTTAATTTTACCCGATATTTAGCGTGCAATGTCAACGTGATGAAAGAAAACGAAAGCCAGCAGCCGTCAGCGCGAAGTATTAACTATTTGTGGAATTGTGATTTTTATGAGATTAAAAATTGGACACTTCACATCGATCGGCAATCACCATTTGCAAAGGAGTTCAACGACTGCTTCTGTGCCGTGTACGTGCACCGCGGAACGCTGACCAAGGACCTGTATCAACTAACTACCGGCAACATAACATTAGAGCAGCCCAACTTCGAATACCAGCTTCTTCCATCAAACGGTTCCTGCACCATCGTCAACTTCACCGACACATTCTATGCGCAAGTGCGGGAGGAGTTCCAGATCGACAGGCTTTTTAAGAAGAAAGGAAAAGATATTTTGTCGGTTCAAACTCGAGCATCTCCCGCGTCAGAATTGGTGCTGCGCAGATTATTGAACAGCATACGTCACAATGACCGTGTTCAGATGGATGTCCTCGTTTTGGATTTTTTAAACGAAGTTTTGAAAAGAACAATGACCCGTTCTCCGAATGCAGTTGGATTGGAATCTGAGAATAAACGTCATCAGGAGGCAGTCGAGAACGCTAAAGAATACCTGCACGCGAATTTTCAAAGGTGCATCTCGCTTACTGAATTATCGCGCCACTGTGGTGTCAGCCTTTTTTACCTCAGCCGTCTTTTTAAACGTTATACAGATTATTCACCACACCAATACCTGTTAAACGTTCGACTCAAGCATGGAGAATTGTTATTAAAGGAAACTTCCAGCTCCATTGCAGACATCACTTACGCTTCCGGCTTCACGAGCCCCGAATATTTTTCAACATTATTTAAGCAGAAATATCACGCGTCGCCCACGAGCTATCGTCTGAGCAAGTAAGTTATTTTAGCAGGACTATGATGTGAAGACACTGTGAACTTCATTCAACTAGCTCCATGGCGTGTATCATAATGGTGTTCTCCCCATTTCGTCATTTCATTCAATATCGCGCCCAGCGTGTTTCCTTTCTCAGACAATGCATATTCAACCCGCGCCGGCACTTCGGCATAAATTCTCCTGTTGATCAAGCCAAAATGCTCCAGCGATTTCAGTTGCAAGGTGAGGACACGCTCGGTGATATTAGGAAGCTTCGATCTGATCGACGAGTAGCGGAGTGATCCATGGTCGCGCAGCAACGCTAGAATACTTAACCGCCAGCGTCCGCCGATAACTGAAATCGTAAAAGCGATAGGACAGCCCTTTTCAAGATCCGCCTTATTGATTGCATTTGTTGACGTGATCTTCACCGCACGAACATTTTTGTTCGTTCCACACAATTCGTTCTTCATTTCAGTCATTGGTAGTGTCAATTTAATTTTGTTCAAAAAGAAATAAATGATGCTTCAGTTCATCCATTGGATCACCTTCACATACTACACCTACCTTTTTGGATACGCAAGCCTATTAAAAGTGTTTCACGACGCCGATATGATCGAAGGAATGGAACGGCTTGGCTTTAATACGACATGGACAGTATTAATTGGCATCGGCGAATTATCAGGATGTTTCGCGCTTTTGATTGGGATCCGGTACAGCTGGATAAAGAATGCCGCCGTGTTGTACCTGCTGCCATATGCGGTCGGTGCTTTGGCAGCGCACTTAGCGCACCGCGATTACACTGATTATTATGACGCGTTGTCTGGCGCTGTTGCAGCAGTGGTAATTCTATCTACGGATAAGAACTTTCGAATAACATTGTAGTTCATATCCCCTCCGTTGCCTTGCAAAAAATAAGACATTTTTTTTGCGACATTTAACACAAATTTTGGTGTGGTCGTCTGCATTTTTGCGTTTAATTCTTTTCGGACTCAGCCTGCATAACTATGAAAATTGCTATTATCGGCCTTGGTGGTGTTGGTGGATATGTTGGATATCATCTTCTTTCAGCTTTCAAAGAGAACCGGGATGTGCGAATTGATTTTGTTGCGCGCGGGACGCATGGTGCTGCTATTCGTGAGCATGGGCTGGCGCTTTCTTCGAACGGTGTGACGCTAGATCTTGTCATGCCTGATCGCGTATTGCCAAAGTTGCCGCCGGATACCTATGATCTAATACTCATCTGTGT
>DASUTP010000202.1:0-2718 GCA_036374515.1 Chryseolinea sp.
GAATTTCTTTACTGTCCGAGCAATTTACAGAAGCCCAGGGTTATCGTTCGTTGTCGACGAGGCTGGTTGGTGGAACTTTATAGCACTTTATTTCGCGATTTGATTCGATCGACCGCGAAATATCGCAGCGTCATTTTGACAGATTGGCCCAATAAACTATTCTCAAGAGATAATCGCCCTGGCACGTCGTTTGGCCCACCATTGAGAAAATCAAATCCATGAGTCCTTTTCTTTGCTACCCATCAAGGCCTCTGAAAATTACAATTTCTGAAGAGGCGGCTTGTTCCATACACAAACTTCTTCTGGCGCAGCCAGGGTCTGTTGATGGAGGCATGATCGACTATTTTGAATTGATTTGGGTTACCCATGGAGTAGGCGACATGTGGATTGACCTCCAAAAAACTGAGCTCACGAGTGACCGAATTGTTTGTCTGCGTCCCGGACAGGTACGCAAGCTCGAATCCAGTCAGGAAATGGAAGGATATATCATTAAACTAAGCAGGGCGTTTATCGCAAGTGTCGAACGTGAAGTAAATTCATTGCCGCTCGTCACCCTGTTGCAATTGTTCTCGGGCAGTAACGGAATCCGGCTAACGCCACAAGTTCGACCCATACTCCAAGAACTTATTAATCAAATGGACCGCGTACTGACTAACACCGAACCTTTAAAAACGGGACTTTTAAATTGTTACATTGAAATTCTGCTAACGCATCTCAATCATCACTGGGCTGGTTCGCATGACCCTTGCTCAAGAACGCGTAATACGGAACTGGTCGAGTCATTTTTGTCACTTGTTGAAAAACATTTTAAGACAGAGAGAAGCGTGACAAAGTATGCATCTTGGCTGTCGGTCACGCCAAGCCACCTGAATGAAGTAACGAAAAAACTTACTGGCTATTCGGCCGGACATCTCATTCGGCGTCGGGTTGGACTTGAGGCAAAACGAAAGGCCGTTCATACCAGAATGTGTATGAAGGAGGTTGCCTACTATCTGGGATTTTCTGATCCCGCACATTTCAGCAAATTCTTTAAAAACACAACAGGTCATAATTTTTCCAATTTCAGAAAAGATAAGACTACTGTGTCACTAGCCTCCATTAGACAGAACCTGGAATAATTACGGAAAACACATAACTAAATGAGGCCATCACTTAACTATTAGCTTGCCATGGAGACGGAAAATCCAATGCTGATTGCGATCATTCGAATTGTACATTTAAAAAGAATGCTGTGTTCGATTTTATTCGCTGCTGAAAATACATTTACGAGCCTGATTATTTTACTATCCGATTTATCTTAAACAGTGGCGGTATCCCGCATTTCCAAAAAATCAAGAGAGATCAAGATCAGCATAACATATCCGATTGATTTGATCGGACTTAAATCCCCCATAGTAAAACAGTGACAACAACCGGTGCATCTTCATTAGCGGATGATTCATCGATACTCTTTATAACCAACTTAATTATAGCAGTTTTTGCTGCCATCTTAACGACTTTTTAAAACCTCACTTTATACCATATAATCCATAATCTATCCATGTCCCTATACGCATGAAGGAAATAAATTTACTTTATGTATTTCAAACTACTGATATGCGTAACTTTATTTATTCCATTTGGGAGTTTCTGTCAAGCTCAAACTGGTTCATGGGTTCTAAGGTTATCTGAAGACAATGATTTTATTAACATTGCTTTTTCGGGTACTGATAAAGCCTATACACATGGTTTTCGGGCAGATTTGCTATATACAAAGAGAAATGGAGCACCAGGTTTTGATGAAAGATTGACATTAAAGGCTGGCAACAAAAGTATTGACACTTTTGGTTGGAGCATCGTGCAAACGATGATCACCCCCAATAATCTAAGCAACCCTGCGATCGAAGCGACGGATTACCGTTACGCTTGTTCAATAAACTTGCTCAGGACGCGTCATTCAAGCAATCCCATAAGGAAATATAACTTACAAACCGAATACAATGTCGGCATTATGGGGCCGATAGCATTGGGAAAGGAAACTCAGTCCACCATACACAAGCTGATAAACGATGAAATACCTCGCGGATGGAATACACAGCTCAAAACGTCTGTTCTATTAAATGTCAATCTAACTGGCGAGAAACAACTTGTCGCTGTCGCCAAGAGTATAGACTATATCGGAGGGATTAAGTCATTTATTGGGACATCGCTTACTGCCTTATCGGTTTATACATCACTACGAATCGGTAAAATGAACCCATATTTTGGTGGATACCTACCGCAGTATCTGTCACAAGGAGGGGAAAGCTGGCAGTTGTATGGCCATCTATGTCCGTCACTTGATATTGTATTTAGGAATGCCCACTTGCAAGGCGGCATGTTCCGACCGGAGTACACAATCGTAAATAATAACGGGATGGCTACTACCGAGCCTCCAAGAAAAATTAATTCGGTCGGATACAACCTGTCCTACGGCATTGTGCTTACCGCAAAAAAATTATGCATCACTTTTACACAGCGTGATTTGTACCCAATGATCAAAAAACAAGGTCGTCATCAAGTAGGAAACATTTCAATCTATATTACCCTGTAGCGTAAATAATACTTGTTGTTCGATACATCTGTCGCCGTGTTCGCGTTGCTGTTAGTCCGTTTGGTCCACTTAGTGGTTGGAGACCGCTCACGCAAAGAATAGGTTTGCATAAACATATTGCAAGTCAGAAAGTCAAGCAACAATTC
>DASUTP010000203.1:0-5209 GCA_036374515.1 Chryseolinea sp.
GTTTAACTGGCAATGGATATTATTTGGGATTGGAATTGTATTAGTAAGCGGTTTAGTGTGGTGGCGATTGAACAAGCGCGTGACATATGGGCAAAAAACACCTAATCAAAAAGCCGTTCAATGAACGGCTGTAAGCATTCATTAATTATCCTAACTCCGAATTTGAGGACCAGTCTGAAACTGGGCGCTAGCACGCCCGTTATTATCCCTCCTCTGCGCGACCATAAGCATCGGAGGGATAATAAGAAACGAGCTTATCGGCACCGTTGTAACTTCTTGGTTGAGTCAAGAATTTCTTAAACTTCCCAGCCCTTCCGGTAGGTTCTTCCCACAAACTGATTGGCCTCTTCTATGTTGGTGATTTTCATCTTGTCGCCGTCCCACAACAACTTCTTGCGACCGTAATAGTCAATCTGTTTACCGTTTTCCTTTCTCAACATGTAGCTGCGGATGGCCAGGTTACCCATCAACACCGTTTCTGTCATTGGCCCGGCATAGTCGAACGATGATGTGAGTGCTTTATGCTCCTTGCTTCCGAATCCAGCCTTGCACGCTTCCACCCACTTTCTTTGATGACCGTATTCTGGCTCATCGTTAGGCCCGCTTTCTGGCCCGAAGTCTGTAGTACCATCGTTGAGGTAAAGTTTGGGCATCATTGGTGAGCTATCGTTTATGTTTGTGGAAATTATTCCTTTTTCACCAATCATGAGAACTCCGTTAGCGCTATTTGCGCCGCCAATATCTTTATCAGCCGGAATAATTTCGGGATGTGATGGACGAATCCCACCATCACTCCACGTCATTTCAATCGGAGACTTGCTCTTGTCGGTAGCGGCAAAATGAAGGGTAATGAACGATGAGGGTGGACATCCTTCAGGATGATAATCTGCCGTCCACATTTGCGAGTATACAGAGCTAACGCTGCATTCTGCATCGGTAGGATATTTAAGCCCGAGCGTGCGAAATGGAATATCAATTAGATGGCAACCTACATCACCGAGAGCCCCGGTTCCATAATCCCACCATCCACGCCAGTTGAAGGGATGAAGGTTAGGAGTGTAAGGCTTAAACTCCGCAGGACCAAGCCAGAGATCCCAATATAAGTCTTTAGGCTTTTTGCTTTCGTCGGGTGCCGGCATTGCAAAGCCTTGCGGCCACACTGGGCGGTTAGTCCATATTTGCACCTTCGAAATTTTTCCCAGCTTTCCTGAATCTACCCATCCTTGTACCATTTGCAATAACGGGTTAGAGCCACCCTGATTTCCCATCTGGCTGACGATTTTTTTCTGCCTCGCCATCTCCGTCAGAACGCGCGCTTCACGGATGTTATGCGTCATGGGTTTTTGGACATACACATGCTTGCCGCGCTCCATAGCAAAGACTGCCGCTGGCGCGTGGACGTGATCGGGTGTTGAAATCGTGACCGCATCAATGTCCTTCTCCTGGTCGAGCATGACACGATAGTCGTTGTATTGTTTCGCTTTTGGAAAGTTTTCCACCGACCGTTTCGCCGAGCCGGAAAAATCAACGTCACACAAAGCAGCCACTTTTTCACGACCGTTTACAGAGGCGTTTTTAATATCGCTCGTGCCTTTTCCCCCGGCACCGATCGCGGCGAGAACGAGTTGATCACTTGGAGCAGTAAAACCAACGCCTCCGAGCACATGCCTGGGCACAATAAATACCGAGGAGGCAATTACACTTTGCTTGATAAATTTTCTCCGCGAGGAGTCGACTTTCATTCCATTAGTTTTTTTCATCGTATGAAATTATCGTGACACATATTTATTCGTGGGAAGACGGAATTTAAAAATAAACCCCGTCCTGTCATTTTGTACCTAATCCGGCCAATACTTTTTTATTTTATTTCGCACGAACGTAACACTTCTTGCAAGTTGGTCCATGCCATCCATACCATCTTCGATGCTGATCCATCCGTTGAACCCAACGCGCCTGAGTTCCGTAAAAATTGCATCGTAGTCGTTTAACCCTTTGCCGATCTCTCCGTGACTGAGCCTTTTCGCGTATCCCACGGCACCCCCTTCTTCCTTTCGCAGGTCTTCGATGGTACCCACCTTAAGATAACGATCGCTGGCATGCATTGTAACAACGCGGTCGGAGACGCGATAAAGTAGCTCTAATGGATCTTCTCCGGCGAGGTAAGTGTTGCTGGGGTCATAATTGACACCGAATTGGGCATGATGTATTCGATCGACCAGCTTACAAAACACCTCCATCTTCTGCGCGAATTCGGGATATTCCCAGAAGTCATCCTTATAGTGATTTTCCAGTATCAGTACTATGTTTCGCTCCTCAGCATACGGCAAACATTCTTCGATGCAATCTGCGGCGAGCTTTACACCTTCGTCGATAGACAGCTCGGGGCGTCTCTGCCCGGAGAGCACGCGGCAGAATGAGCCGCCGAGCGTATGCGTCATGTCGATCCACCTTTTCTGTTTGGAAATTTCTTTTGCACGGAAGGCGGCATCCGGATGTGTGAAGTCCGGCGAGCAACACATCATCGGAATTACTTTTCCTAAGTCTTCTACTTGCCGGCGGAACACTGGCCAGTTTGATTCTTTTTCCATTTCCAGAAATCCTGCATACCACTCAAGCCCATCAATGTCTAAGGAAGAGGCCAGTTGGATCCATTCAGCAACTTTCATGCTGCCGTCTTTGCACAGCGCCTGCATAAACGCTTTTGGAAAAGCAGCGAGTTTGGGCATATGTTATTTCGTTGGTATAGTTGATGTGTCTTTTGGAGGATTCCGGCCGATAAAAGGATGCTGCTCAAGGTCCACCACCTGTCCGCTGACTGGCCCGCTCTCTTCCGCAAGCCAGTAGATCGCCGCAGCAGCAATTTCTTCCGGTTTCAAAATTCTTCCGGCCGGCGCGTAAATGCGCGGTATTTCTGTATACCAGTCGTCAGCCAGTCCGTGGGATCGCTTTCGGATCACCTCGGTTTCGGTGAGAACCCATCCGGGATTGATTTGATTTACACGCACGCCATTTTCGCGATGTAACGTGTCGCCTAGGTTTCTCGTCATCGTCATCAGCGCGCCTTTTGAAACGCTGTAAGGCAATAGATTGGGCTCACCGCAATACGCATTGACAGAACCGATGTTGAGTACGCATCCGCGGGCTCTCTCCAAGTGCGGCAGCGCAGCTTTGATCAAAAGGAACGGCACCAGCGTATTCACTTCAAGAACCTTCCTGAAATAATTTATATCGGTCGTATGAATATTTCCCGATACCACCATGGCAGCATTGTTAACCAAGGCATCTAGCCGTCCGAATTTCTTTGTAGCAGTATCTATCAATCGCTGAGGTGTGCCTTCGACATTTAGATCTTCAATGTGCAGCGCTGCGCTGTTTCCTCCAATGTCCGTTACCACCTGTTTACCTAGGTCGTGCTCAAGCCCGTGGATAATAACGCAAGCACCTTCTGCAACGCAACGCAGGGCGATGGCTTTACCAATACCGGTGGTGCTACCTGTTATCAAAATAACTTTGTCCTTCAGCCGCATATGCTCATACAGGCTTGAGTACGCTTTTCACAACGGCGCAAGTATGCATTTTTTGAAAAGCTTCATGCCATTCTGTTACAGGCCATACTCCCCCGATGATCGGCTTTACATTCAGCTGCCCGCTGGCCATTAAGGCGATAACACGTTCCCAGATCGGCCAGTTGTGGCTGAAGCTTCCCTGAAGTGTCACGTTCTTCTGAACGATCGGATCGATAGAGAATCCAAGTGGTTGGGGTCCCCAGCCAACCTTGGTAATGTGGCCCTTGGGCCGCACCCATTGCATAGCATTTTTCAGTGTCACGCTCGCGCCCGCAGCATCGATGATGCAGTCGGCTCCTAGCCCATCGCGTTGCCTTGCCCATTCCATTGCATCCCCCACGACAGCATCGCAGCCATAAACCTTTCCTATATCAAGCCGCTGGCAATCTGATTCCAGTCCTACCAGCGCAACTTCGGCGCCACACAAGCGCGCGACAGCTGCACACAAAATGCCGATGGTTCCCGGTCCAATAACTATTACACGATCGCCAGGTTTTATATGCGAATTTTCCACAACAGCATTGAAGGCAACACAGCAAGGTTCCGTGAGGCAAGCTTGTTCAAAGTTTAGCTGGGTAGGAACAGTGTGAAGACATCGCGCCGGGACCCGCACAAAGCGCGTCATCGCTCCATTTACGCCGTACCCGAATCCTTTGCGTGTGGGGTCAAGGTTGTAAAAGCCTCGCCGTGACATGGGGTTATTCTGATCGATCACAGCAGCGGTTTCACTTACCACACGATCGCCTTCCTTCCATCCAACCACACGCTTTCCCAGCGCGGCAATGTGTCCGCCAAATTCGTGGCCGAGCACTACCGGGTAATTCACCGGCCAGCTGTGATCCGCAGTCCATTGATGCAAATCGCTTCCGCACACACCAACATTGGCGACTTCAAGCAAAATATCATCTTCACCGATCTCCGGCTTTTCTATTTCACGAATTTCAACAGATCCTTTGGCTGGCGCGAAGTTTACAACCGCAGCAGATTTCATAAAGATTTAAGTTTAGTTACCCGTTAAATTTATTATAAAAAAGCATCCTCGCTAATTGCTGCTGGCAACCGGCACATCACCGTACGAGTGTATTTTCTGACAAATAAGCCGAAGTGAACTCTCCAGATCACCGTCAGCGGTTTTGAATGCGTCGGCATCGACTGTCAACGGTGCCCCTAACACGACGAGCGGCGCACCATATAACGGACACTGAATTGCCTGTTCGAGGCTCAATCCGCCCACTGCCTGGACAGGGATCTTAACCGCCTGAACAATTTCTTTCAACTGGTCCAGCGGGCTAGGCATGCGCAGTCCACGTGCAGCAATACCGCGGCGTTCGTCGTAACCGATATGATGAACAATATAATCGCATCCCAGGTCTTCCAATTGTTTGGCCCCATCGACCATGTCAGCACAGCCCAGGTTGTCACCCATTACTTTAACACCAAAGTCTTTTCCCGCTTTTACAACACAGCGAACGGTTTCTTCGTGTGCGCGGGCCATGACCACCACGTGCGTGGCGCCGGCTTTTGCCATCATTTCCGCCTCGAGGTACCCACCATCCATCGTTTTAAGATCGGCAACGATCGGAACATGGGGAAATGCTTTTCTCAATGCGCGAACGCCGTGCAAACCTTCGGCGAGAATAAAC
>DASUTP010000204.1:0-12244 GCA_036374515.1 Chryseolinea sp.
AAAATAAGATTTTGTGCGTCCTCCTAAGTGGAATAGGGAAAGCTAAATGGGACTGTGAAATTAGTCTTGAATCCGTGATGGAAGCTTTATCATTCTATCGAACGATTCAAATATAATAGGCGTCAAATTCAGATGCCTGTACCCGATCTGACTTAAGTGCGCCGCGTAAACCTTCTGCTTTTTTTGACACAAAGTCTCTGGTCCTCACTTTTCTGTCACCGGTAAGCAACCATGTTGCTAACAGCACACTTGATGCAAGACTTACACCAAGGACAATTTTTTCTGCAGTTTTCATACCCTCCTCTAACTTTAATTCCAACGTAAATGTTCCATTTAATATAATAAAAATGTTCCACAAACTGTAATTTCGCAACGTCAAAATATAAAAGAAGGTGGAGACCTATATTGAAATTAAACGAACGGTTGTTTTAAAGGGCGAAGCGGCGCTATTACCAGCCTCAAAAAGTATCAGTAACCGCGCCCTCATCATCAACGCACTGGCCGGTGGAAAGTCTGAACTTCATAATCTTTCAGATGCCAATGATACGCAACTGATGTTGCGGCTTGTCAACGCTACGGATAAGCTAATCAATGTAGAGGACGCTGGAACCACCATGAGATTTCTCACCGCTTATTTTTCGATTACGAAGCAGCAAAAAATCCTTACGGGAACCGCAAGGATGAAGGAACGTCCGATCGCAATTCTTGTGGATGCCCTTAGACGCTTAGGCGTGGAAATCGCATACCTGGAAAAAGAGGGTTTCCCCCCGCACGAGATAAAAGGATTTAGCGAGCAAAAAACCAGCGAAATAAGGATCCGCGGAGATGTAAGTAGTCAATACATTTCCGCACTGATGATGGTTGCGCCGGTATTGCCGTCGGGCTTAACCCTTACCCTGGAGGGAAAAATCGGCAGCCGTCCCTACATTGAAATGACTGCTTCATTGATGAAGCATTTTGGCGTTGCCACTACATTGCAGGGAGATCAGATCATCGTCCGCAATCAAGCCTATAAACCTGAGCCCTTCACCGTTGAATCGGATTGGTCGGCTGCAAGTTATTGGTTTGCCTTTGCTGCCCTGGCTAAAGAGGCCGACCTGGTCCTTCCCAAGCTTTTGACGCAGTCCCTGCAGGGCGACAGCGCTATTGCTGGAATCATGGATGACCTCGGAGTCGAAAGCAAGTTTGAAAACGGCCTGCTGCGGTTATCAAAGAAAGCAAGCAAAAATGAATTGCATTATGACTTCACGCATTGTCCTGATCTTGCCCAAACGGTCGCGGTTGTTTGCGCCGCAAAAAACATTAAAGTGCATTTCAGAGGTTTGGAAAGTCTTAGGATCAAAGAAACGGACAGGATCAAAGCATTGCAAAATGAACTGGCAAAAATCGGGGCTGATCTAATCGAAGAAGATCCGGAGCATTGGACTTTGATACCCTCAAAATCCCTTCCGGAAAGGGCTTCCTTCCTCACTTACAAAGATCACAGAATGGCTATGGCTTTTGCTCCTTTGGCAACCTTGATGGACGTATCAATAGAAAGGCCCGACGTTGTGAGAAAGTCCTATCCTAATTTTTGGAATGATATGGAAGCCGTTGGCTTCTCCATCAGGCAAACTTCAATTGGCTGAAATAATCGGCGGCTTTGATCAGTCTTGTTCCGTACCACGAAAACATTTCGCCGTCGACCAAGAGGATCTTTGACGTCGGGCTGCATTGACTCAGCTCTTCGGCATGTCGCTTACTAAAGGGAAAGGGTTCCGATGAAAGAAAAATGTATTGCGGCTCCAGGTTTTTTATCTCCTGCGTAGTCAGAACCGGGTATCGATCTGCTGAGTCAAGCACATTGCATAACCCAAGCGTTGTGAGCATTGAATCGATGAATGTGCGCTTACCCGCGGCCATCCAGGGTTCCCGCCAAATCAGGTACAGCACTGACTTCCCTGTGACCCGCTTTATTTTCTTGAACTTATCTGTAATAGTGTTCATGTACTGCGTGGCCAGCGCTTGCCTTTCGGTGATCTGTGCAACGGATGCAATCATCGACAACGCGTCTTCAAGCGTTATAATGTCGCTTACCCAGACCGGGCATATCTCACGAAGTTTTTCGATTCCTTCTTTATAGTTTTCTTCCTTATTTCCAATGATAAGGTCTGGCTTCAACCCTTCAATGACATCGAACCAGAAATTTTTTGTACCTCCGACAATGGTCTTGCGTGTCCGCCAATCTTCGGGATGATTACAGAACTTTGTGATACCGATCACACGATCATTGAGGTCTAGATCAGCCAGCAGTTCGGTTTGGGACGGTACGAGCGAAATGATTCTTTGTGGCGGGCCGCTTAACGAGGTGATGCAGCCCAGTTGATCAGGAAACGACTGGATTGCCATTTCGTAAAAGTGAGAAAAAAAACGTACAGAGCACACAAAGAAAAGACCCTCTCATGTAAAAACTTTGTGGCCCCGTACGCGTATCTTCAGAAAGTCAGCGCAAAAAAAAACGCACAGGAGTACATAAAGAAAAGACCCTCTCTGTAAAAACTCTATGACCCTGCGCGTGTATCGTTAAATCCCCGGCTTCAAGCCAACCCGCGGATGCATCGTCTCAGCAATCCAAATGGGTGTGGGATCCCTTTTTTATATCAAAATCGCCATGCTGCTCAACTGGCTGGAAACTTTGAGGTTCGAGCCCGTTAAAGTGCCCTGGTTCAACTCAAATTTCAGCTTGCCGTCGACAACCTTAAAATTGATACAGCTTCCTTTTTGGCCCAATCCGTTTCCGTCTGTCACGGTTAAGATTGATTTTGCCCCAATGCTGTTTTTAATGTTTTCAAACTGACCGCTTTTTGCCTTACCTACATAGATAACCTGGCAGGCGGAGGATTCATCGGCAGAAGCGAGCTTTTTAATGACATACTTCTTGCTGCCTTTGGTCTTACCGTTATACCACGAATTAAGCGTGTTAAACACATTGTCATCGCCAATCACACCCACTACAAAGTCACCTGCTTCGCCTTCATTAGGCCATTGGACATACTTAATGAAGTTAAATAGCATTGCTGCGTGAATTTCATGTGTTGGTCTTTCCTGAGCAGATACCGCAGTAGCTGCTATCATGAGAATTGCAAAGATTGATTTTTTCATAGATTAAAAAATTTGACACTAACTAATCTTCCCTTAATCCAGAAAAAACCCCGGAGAGTAACCTCCGAGGCTTCTCAAACAACCCCGTTAAATTAATATCGCCATCGAGGACAATGCTCCAGACACTTTCAGGTTTGAAGCCTCAATAACCTTCTGATTTAGCTCAAATTTGAGCTTATTATCAACAGTCTTGAAGTTTATCGAGCTTCCTTTCTCGCCCAATCCCGACTTATCTGTAATAACCAATGTACCTTTTCCTTTCACTTTGTCGTTTACGTTGTCAAATTCCCCACTTTTTGATTTGTCAATGTAAAGCACATGACAATCAGTTACTTCGGCGGCAGAATTGAACTTTTTAATAATGTACGTTTTCGATCCGCGCGGTTTGCCTCCATACCAACCGTTGAGCGTGTTATACATGTCGTTGTTTCCAACAACACCGATAATAAATTCACCAGTGGTCGCGTGATCAGGCCATTGAACGTACTTGGTAAAATTGAAGACCATCATTGAATGCACTTCGTGCATAGGACGGTCTTGAGAAAATGCGCTACCGCTAATCAGCAGGGCAGCTACGAGGATGTTAATCTTCTTCTTCATCATAAAATTAGGTGGTCGTTTCTAAATACGAAAACAGGTTCTGCAACTACCGTGCGAGAACCTGTTTTGGTATGCCAAACGTGGCGGAATATGGCCTAATAAATTACTTTAAATAGCGAAAATCATGACCTGGTTTCAGCTGTAAAACAAACTCGTAAATCAGGTTGATTACATTCTCAACATCCTCTTTATGAACCATTTCCACAGTGGTATGCATGTATTTCAGCGGGAGGGAAATCAACGCTGACGCCACCCCTTCCGCAGAGTATGCAAAGGAGTCTGTATCGGTGCCGGTCGAACGGGAAACGGCCTGCCGCTGGAACGGAATTTTCCTTTTTTGGGCCGTATCAATTACCATTTTGAGAACGTTAGTCTGAACCGCCGGGCCATAACAGAGTACCGGCCCCGCTCCGCTTTTAAGATTGCCGCTTTCCCGCTTGTTGTACATGGGAGATTGTGTGTCGTGTGTTACGTCAGTGCAAATAGCAACGTCGGGTTTAATCCTCCTGGAGATCATTTCCGCGCCTCGCAGGCCTATTTCCTCCTGCACTGCATTTACAACATATAAGGCAAACGGCAGCTTCTTCTTATTTTCAGAAATGCGACGGGCCACCTCAGCGATCATAAAGCCACCCATTCTATTATCCAGCGCCCGCCCTACCAGCCATTTGTTGTTCATCTCCATGAGCTCATCCGCAAAGGTGATGACACATCCCACATGCACACCCATCGCTTCAACTTCTTTTTTTGATTCTGCGCCGATATCAATGAATATATTTTTCAGCGTAGGCGGTTCCTCGCGCGCCGCATCGCGGACATGGATCGCGGGCCACCCAAAGACCCCTTTAACAATTCCCTTGTCGGTATGAATGTTTACTCGCTTGGAGGGTGCGATCTGATGGTCTGAACCCCCGTTTCGCCTGACATAAATATATCCTTCTTCAGTGATGTAATTAACAAACCAGGAGATCTCATGGCGTGTGCCTCGATCACGACCTTATAGTCTGCCTTAGGATTTATAATTCCCACAACGGACCCATATACGTCAACCATATGCTGGTTGATATAGGGCTTGAGGTACTCTAACCAGATCTTCTGACCGGATGATTCGAAGCCTGTAGGAGAGGCATTATTGAGGTATTCGTAAAGAAATTGCTTGCTTTTTTTATCCATAGTTGTTTTTATAAAGGAATATTTCCGTGTTTTTTCTTCGGCAATTTAGCGACTTTATTTTCCAGCATTTGAAATGCGCGGATCAGTTTCTGACGGGTTTGATCCGGATAGATCACTTCATCGATATAGCCACGATGGGCAGCGCGGTACGGGTTTGCGAATTTTCGCGTGTACTCGTCAACTCTTTCATTGAGCTTTTCCGCAGGATCGGCAGCCTCGGAAATTTCTTTCTTAAAAATAATCTCCGCGGCGCCTTTTGCCCCCATCACGGCAATCTCAGCCGATGGCCAGGCATAATTCAGATCTGCGCCAATATGTTTCGAGTTCATCACATCGTAAGCACCTCCATAGGCCTTCCTGGTAATGACCGTGACGCGCGGGACAGTGGCTTCTGAAAAAGCAAATAGCAGCTTTGCGCCATTGGTAATGATGGCATTCCATTCCTGATCCGTTCCCGGCAAAAATCCCGGCACGTCCTCGAGGACCAGCAACGGTATGTTGAAGCAGTCGCAGAACCGAACAAAGCGCGCCCCCTTTACACTGGAATGGATGTCGAGCACACCGGCGAGTGAAGCGGGTTGATTGCCAACGACGCCAACGCTTCTTCCTGCAATCCTTGCAAATCCCACGACGATATTTTCAGCAAAATTCTTGTGCACCTCGAAGAAACTTTCCGCGTCAACGATCGCTTCCACGACATCGCGCATATCATAGGGCTGGTTGGGATTTGCAGGGATGATGTCGTTAAGCGCCGGACGAAGTTCATCGGCTGGGGTATAAGAAAATCGGGGAGCATCGTCTTCACAATTCTGAGGGATGTAGCTTAAGATCTTTTTGATCTGTTGAATGCATTCAACTTCATTGGCGCAGGCAAAATGCGTTACTCCGCTCTTAGTGCTGTGTGCAGCAGCGCCACCGAGCTCTTCCGCGGTTACATTTTCATGTGTGACGGTCTTTACAACGTTTGGGCCAGTCACAAACATAAACGACGTTTGCTCCACCATAAAGATAAAATCCGTGATCGCCGGCGAATACACGGCACCTCCCGCACAAGGGCCCATGATAGCCGATATTTGTGGAATCACACCGGAGGCCAGCGTGTTTCGGTAAAAAATATCGGCGTACCCGCCAAGCGACACAACACCTTCCTGTATGCGCGCGCCACCCGAATCATTAAGTCCAATAACAGGCGCGCCGTTTTGCATTGCCAGGTCCATGATCTTGACGATTTTCTCTGCGTGGGTCTCGGAAAGTGACCCTCCGAAAACGGTGAAGTCCTGCGAGAACACATACACTAATCTTCCGTTCACTGTGCCATAGCCGGTCACTACGCCGTCGCCGAGGTAATATTCCTTGTCAAGACCAAAATCCTTGCAGCGATGCATCACAAATTGTCCCAGCTCCTCGAAGGAACCTTCATCCAGCAAAAGATGGACACGTTCGCGTGCCGTTAATTTGCCTTTTTTGTGTTGCTGTTGAATTCTTGCTTCGCCTCCTCCCAGGAGCGACTCCTGGTTTTTCTTTTCTAATTCTTCGAATTTTTTTTGAAGCACCTGATCTTTAGAGGTTCGTTTCTTCATTGGAGCGTATTTGAAGGATAAATATAAACTGAAATCAGTTGTAAGCGAATGTCCTGCAGGTGGACTCGCTACAACTGTCTAAAATTTGTACATTCACATGCCTTATTATATCATGACTGGAAAAATCGCAATAATCGACATGGGCACGAATACATTTCACCTGCTCATTGCCGAAGCAACAGAAAGTGGTTACACCATTACGCACCGCGAAAGAACGGCTGTGAAAATTGGCAAGGGCGGAATCAACGAGGGTTATATTACCGAAGAGGGATTGACACGGGCACTGCTGGCCATGCAAAGCTTTAGGAATATTATCGATGAACAGGGTATTAAAAATGTAAAAGCTTTTGGAACCAGCGCAATCCGGAACGCGGTAAACGGCATGGAGGTGTTAGAGCGGATAAAAGAAGTAAGCGGAATCGACGCCACGGTCATCTCTGGCGACGTTGAAGCCGACTACATCTACCAGGGTGTCCGCTATTCACTGGAAATGGGCCGGGAAAAATCGCTGATCCTGGATATTGGTGGAGGAAGTGTCGAATGTATCATTGGAGATGGCACGCAAATTTTTTGGAAGAAGAGCTTCGAGATCGGTGCGCAGAGATTACTGGAACAATTTCATAGGCATGATCCCATCACAGGAGACGAAATTCAAAAACTCGATCAACATTTTGAACAGCAATTAAATCCGTTGTTTGAAGCATTGAGAAAATTTCCCGTCAATGTGTTAATTGGCGCATCGGGTACCTTTGATACCCTGAGCGATATTTTTTGCTACCGGAACAATATTCAGAAAACGGACGACCAGCCTGAAACACCCTTGACGATCGAAGGCTTTTGTTCGATCTACGCGGAGCTGATCAGCAAAAACCGGCAGCAGCGAATGCAAATTCCCGGTATGATTGAAATGCGTGTTGATATGATCGTAGTTGCCTGTTGCCTGGTCCGTTACATTCTTTCACACCAAACTTTTAGTCGCATCAGAGTTTCTTCCTATTCTCTCAAGGAAGGCGTTTTAGCTTCCTGCATCGAAGCCCCGAAGTCAGTTGAGCCATCCATTCTTTAGAATCGGTAAGAAGTAAGAAGTCATCGGTAAGAGGTGTCCGGTAGGTTAGCGAGTGCTGTAGCTTCTTTATTAGAAGTAACCAGTAAGAAGTTCCGGCATGCATGGTCAATACATAGATTGAATATATTTAACCCAGAAAAACGGTCAACGCCTGGCAGGCATGGTCATACCGGACACTTCTTACAAACTACCTCTTACCACTTACCGACCACAACCGGTTCATTTATTTTTTTAATCTTTGCCCATGAGTGATCCTATTTATCCCTATCATGATTTAGAGCGATTTGCATTATCCGTGTTCGAAAAAATCGGTTGCCCTCCAGCGCAGGCAAAAATCGCTACAGAGGTTTTGCTGCGCGCCGACCTGCGAGGCATCGACTCCCACGGGATCGCACGACTTTCAGGGTACGTTAGATTGTGGAATAAGAAACGTGTAAACAGCACCCCGGACATTCGGGTGATACATGAGTCGCCTAGCACGGCCGTGGTAGACGGTGACAGCGGGCTCGGTCTGGTCGTGGCTCCGGCGGCTATGGAGATCGCCATTCAAAAAGCAAGGCAAGCAGGTACTGGTTGGGTATCGGTTAAGAACTCCAACCATTTCGGGATCGCCGGCTTTCACGCGATGATGGCGCTGGAGCATGATATGATCGGCATAGCAATGACCAATGCAAGTCCCTTGGTTGCTCCCACATTTTCTGTAGAGCGGTTACTGGGAACGAATCCCATCGCGGTAGCGATCCCGGCAGGCCAGCAACCACCATTTGTAGCTGATTTTGCTACCACTACAGCTGCTAATGGTAAGCTCGAAATTCTCCAACGAAAAAATCTTGCAGCGCCCATTGGCTGGGTTCAAACCAAAACGGGTATGCCTTCTACGGATCCAAATGAAGCTAAAAGTGGTGGAGCACTGATTCCCTTGGGAAGTGATCGCGAGCATGGGAGCCACAAGGGATTTTGCCTGGGAGCATGGGTGGATATATTTTCGGCTGTGTTGTCCGGTGCGAATTATGGTCCCTGGGTGCCGCCCTTTGTTGCGTTCCTGGAGCCTCCGGACGACCCGGTGGGCGACGGTATCGGTCATTTTTTTGGTGCCATGCGTATCGATGCATTCAGACCGGCAACGGAATTTAAGAATCACATGGATAATTGGATCTCCCGCTTCAGAAAAGCAAAAACCGTTGAGGGCGAGGATCACCTTATTATTCCAGGTGATCCGGAACGGGAGATGGAAGAATCAAGAATGAAGGATGGAGTACCTATCAATCCTAAAGTGGTACAAGATCTAAAAGAACTGGCTTCAAATCTTAGTCTGAAGTTTAGAAGCTGAGTCCACCGATGTTTATCCCCGCACGGATGATCAATGGAGTGCTGTAAGGGCTGTATTCACCAGGGGCCGGATCCCGATAGGAAAAATTATACATCGCCATAATGTAGAACGACGCCTTTTGACCAACCGGCTGAACGAACCCACCACCTGCAAGAAAACTGTTATAACCCCGGCGCACGGTTTCCCTGGCTGCCGTCACCGGATACTTGAGATCTTCATAGTTCAGATACTCGTATTCGGTCTGGATAAAAATATTCTGGAAGACAGTGAATCGTACAAATGGATTTACCCCCCAATCATTGAACGTTATAGAAGGGCTGTAATCTTTGTATTTGGTGTACCGGTAGGTAAGCCCAGTGCCCACCATCAGCCTTCGCGTTAACATGTAACCTACCTGCGGAGATATAGAAAAAAAATCCTGGTAACTGCTGAACGAAAGACCAAGACCTCCGCCCGTAACGATCCGGTCTTTAGCTGGAACACCCTCCAAGCTGTTGGCTTCTCCCTGGGCCATTGCCACACCTGAACAAAGCAGCACGGCAAGGCAAAATATGAGACGACGCATAAAATTATTTTTCAACTACGATATAGATATCCTCCGACTCCTTTTTCATCAGGTACTTTTCACGAGCGAATTTTTCCAGCGACTCCCGGTCTCCGAATAGTTCATCGTGGTCTTTCTCCACCTCTTTAATTTTTTCTTCGTAATACTCTTTTTCATTTTCAAGGGCTCCCAGCTTCGAACTCAGCTGAAATCTTGAAATCAAATTATTGGAATCCAGCAGGAGCATCCAGCAAAGGAAAAGCACGACGGAAATGAAATAGAAATTTCGTAAAGGCTTAGGTAGTTTTTTCAGCATATAGTTTAAAAAGTCCTACGAAGATATAAAAAACTACGCGCATTTAAATATGGGTTGTCACGGCCCATGCTTCCTAGGAACGAAAAAAGCCAGAGCTTGTTGCCCTGGCTTCGACTAAGTTCGTAAAGCTTTTACATTTTTTTGCCGGGGAAGTAGGCCACTTCACCCAATTCTTCTTCGATGCGAATGAGCTGATTGTACTTCGCCATCCGGTCGGAGCGTGACGCCGAGCCGGTTTTGATTTGGCCGGTGTTGAGCGCCACGGCCAGGTCGGCGATGGTATTGTCTTCAGTTTCACCCGAACGATGCGACATGATGCTCTTATATGAGTTGCGCTTGGCAAGGTTTACAGCGGCGATGGTTTCGGTTAACGAACCGATTTGATTTACTTTGATCAGGATGGCATTTGCAACACCACCGTCGATTCCTTTTTGGAGTCTATCGACGTTCGTAACAAAAAGGTCGTCACCCACTAATTGAACCTTGCTGCCAATGCTGTCCGTAAGGGCTTTCCAGCCGGTCCAGTCATCTTCCGCCATACCATCTTCAAGGGAAATGATCGGATATTTCTTTGCCCAGTTCGTCCAATATTCAGCCATTTCAAGTGGCTTCAATTTTTTGCCGGATGACTTTTTAAAGTGATATACTTTTGTTTTCGGATCATAAAATTCAGAAGCGGCGGGGTCGAGGGCGATGAAGATATCCGAGCCGGGTTTGTAGCCAGCTTTTTCAATCGCTTTCAACACAACTTCTATAGCTTCTTCGTTTGAGGCAAGGTTCGGGGCGAATCCACCTTCATCACCCACGTTAGTGGAAAGGCCCTTATCGTGCAATACTTTTTTCAAAGTATGGAATATCTCAGCGCCCCATTGTAAAGCTTCGGAAAACGAACTTGCCCCTACCGGCATCACCATAAACTCCTGGAAATCGATCGCGTTGTCCGCGTGACTTCCGCCGTTCAGGATGTTCATCATAGGAACGGGCAATGTATTTGCGCTAACGCCTCCAATATACCGGTACAACGGCATGCCTGCCTCAACGGCAGCTGCTTTTGCGACTGCCAATGAAGTGCCCAGGATCGCGTTTGCACCTAGCTTTCCCTTGTTGGGCGTGCCATCGAGCTCGATCATGATTTTGTCAATCAGATTTTGATCGAATACATTGAAGCCAACAACCTCAGCAGCAATTTTGGTATTTACATTAGCAACAGCCTTCAAAACTCCTTTGCCTAAAAATTTATTCTTATCGCCATCACGGAGTTCTACGGCTTCATGCGTTCCCGTTGATGCGCCCGAAGGAACCGCCGCACGTCCAAACGCACCCGATTCTGTTACAACATCAACTTCGATGGTGGGGTTACCACGGCTGTCAAGGATTTGCCTGGCATGAATGCTTTCGATTAAGCTCATAATTTTTTATTTATTGATTGTTTAAAGGGTTAGTTAGCAACGTTTTCCCGTTCGCGGATTTCGGCACGGATCATTTCCAAAAATTCATCAAAGAGGTAACGGGAATCATGAGGTCCCGGAGATGCTTCGGGATGGTATTGCACAGAAAAGGCCTTCTTTCCTTTTACACGAATACCCATGATCGTGTTATCATTTAAGTGAACATGCGTCACTTCAACATTAGGATTGTTTTCAATATCTTTTTCACTTACGGCGAAGCCATGATTCTGCGATGTCATTTCACCCTTTCCCGTGAGGATATTTTTGACCGGATGATTTAATCCGCGGTGACCATGATGCATTTTGTAAGTGGAGATATCGTTTGACAGCGCCAGCAACTGATGGCCTAGACAAATTCCAAACAGCGGCTTCGTCGAATCCACGGCTTGTTTAACAGTCCCGATGGCGTAATCCATAGTAGAAGGATCGCCGGGGCCGTTTGAAATGAAATAGCCGTCCGGATCCCAGGCCGTCATTTCGTCGAAGGTCGTTTTCGCCGGAAAGACTTTACAGTAGCAGCCTCTGCTGGCGAGGTTCTCAACGATACTTTTTTTAACGCCAAGATCGAGCACTGCCACCTTAATGGGTGCGTTTGGATCTCCTACGAAGTAGGGCTTGCTGGTCGTCACTTTGGAAGCGAGCTCCAGGCCGTCCATCGAGGGCACTTTCTTAATCTCCTCTTTCAATTGATCGGGCGAAAGCTCGGATGAGATGATTGCATTCATCGCGCCCTTGCTTCGAATATATCTTACCAGCATGCGCGTATCAACGTTAGCGATACCGACCACCCCTGTACGCTCCAGGTATTGCTGCAGGCTTTCTTTACCTGACTTCCTGCTATATTCCTGGGCAAAATCATTCACTACCAGACCAGCAATTTTAGGTTTGTCGGATTCCTGCTCGGCATCAATCGCACCGTAGTTTCCAATATGGGCCGTCGTGTTAACGATGATCTGCCCGTAATAGGAGGGGTCCGTGTAGATCTCCTGATATCCGGTCATTCCGGTATTGAAACATATTTCACCTCCTGAAGTACCGATTTTTCC